>NZ_JBSFTT010000032.1:0-78803 GCF_053591415.1 Streptomyces sp. NPDC003032
TCGCCACCATGCACAACCTCGCCCTCGCCGCATGAACCAGCAGACCAGCCGCCCACTTCGCGCTGGGTGACCACGGCCTTCTGCAACACCCTTTACAGGCCGTCTCAGAACGCCAGCTGCGCGATCTCCTCCGCGACCACCGCGCACGCGTCCGCCGCCGGGTCGATCAGCGGGAAGTGCCCCACGTCTTCGAGGAGGGTGAGACCCACGACCTCGCCCGCCCTGGCCGCCGCGTCGGCGTACGCCTCGGCCACGGCGTGCGGCACGGTGATGTCGGCGCGGCCCTGTACGACGGTCGTGGCGATGCCCGTCGGGAGCAGCGCGGCCGGATCGGCGTACGGCAGCCGCTCCACGAACTTCTCCTCGCCCCCGAGGAGTTGGCCACAGGCGCCGCCGCAGACCTCCAGCTCCTCGGCGACCGCGAAGTCCGCGATCGGCGCGAGCGCGACGACACCGCGCAGCGGGGCCGGGCGCCCGGTGCGCCAGGGCGCGTCGGCGGGCAGCAGGTGCCGCGCCGCCGCCCACAGCGCGAGGTGGCCGCCCGCGGAGTGCCCGGTGACGACCGTGCGGCGCGGGTCGGCCGACGGGAGGGCACCGCGTACGAGCGAGGGAAGCGCGTCGAAGGCGGCGGCCACGTCGTCGAAGGTCTCCGGCCAGCGCCCGGCCACCGGGCTCGTACCGCCCTGGGCGGGGATGGGACGGCCCCTGCGGTACTCGACGTTGGCGACCGCGAAGCCGCGGCGCGCGAGGAAGTCGGCGAACGGCGTGAGGTGCCGCCGGTCGTACGGCGCGCGCCAGGCGCCGCCGTGCAGGGCGACGACCAGCGGCGCGGGCCGGGGCGTGTCGCCCCTCGGCGCGTAGAAGTCGATGACCTGGTCGGGGTGGTCGCCGTACGTGGCGGTGGCGTCCGGCTCCACGGCGGGATGCGAGAAGGCGGCTTCGGCCTCGGCGGCATCGCGGGCCACGGCGGCGTCGTCCGGCATGCGGCAACCTCTCGACAGCGGTTCGACAGCGGTGGGCGGTGGGCGGATCCGTCCCGTCCTCCGCAGTTTACGGAGGACGGGAACGGCATCACCGCACCGGCGTCACGCGTCCAGGATCTCCGCGAGGACGCGGGCCGCCCGCTCGGCGTCGGCGAAGGAGACGTACAGCGGGGTGAACCCGAAGCGCAGCACGTCCGGGGCGCGGAAGTCACCGACCACGCCCCGCTCGATCAGCCGCTTCATCACCTCGCCCGCACCCTCGCAGCGCAGTGCGACCTGGCTGCCGCGCTCGGCGTGCGCGTCCGGGGTGAGCGACTCCACCCGCCCCTTCGGTACGTACGCCTCGACGCACCGCAGGAAGAAGTCGGTCAGGGCGAGCGACTTGGCCCGCACCGCCTCGATGGAGACGCCCTCCCAGACGTCGAGCGCCGCTTCCAGGGCGAGCATCGACAGGATGTCGGGCGTACCGACGCGACCGCGCGCCGCGCCCCGCGCCGCCTCGAACTCGGGGCGCATCCCGAAGGGCTCGGCGTGCGAGTTCCAGCCGGGCAGCGGCGAGTCGAAGCGCTCCTGCAGCTCCTCGCGCACATAGAGGTACGCGGGCGAACCGGGGCCGCCGTTCAGGTACTTGTACGTACAGCCGACCGCCAGGTCCACGCCGTGCTCGTCCAGGCCGACCGGCAGGGCGCCCGCCGTGTGGCAGAGGTCCCAGACGGCGAGCGCGCCCGCCGCGTGGACGGCCGCCGTCAGACCGGGCAGGCCGTGCAGGCGGCCCGTGCGGTAGTCGGCGTGGTTGAGCAGCACGGCGGCCGTCCGGGGGCCCAGCGCCGCGGGCACCTCGGACGGGGCGAGCGGGATCAGCCGGCAGCCGGTGAGGCGGGCCGCCGACTGGGCGATGTAGCCGTCCGTGGGGAAGGTGGTGGCGTCGACGATGATCTCGTCGCGCGCCCCATCCGGGTTGCCCCGGCTCTCGCCCTCGCCCGCGCCGCGCGCCATACGTACGGCCGCCACCAGCGCCTTGAAGACGTTCACGCTCGTCGAGTCACCGACCACGATCCGGCCCGGACCGGCGCCGACCAGCGGCGCGATGCGGTCGCCGACGCGCTCGGGCGCCGTCCACCAGCCGCTCTCGCCCCAGGAGCGGATGCGCAGCTCGCCCCACTGGCGGGCGACGACGTCCGCGACGCGGCCCGGCACGTTGGCGGGCAGGGCGCCCAGGGAGTTGCCGTCCAGGTAGACGGTGTCGTCGAGGACGAACTCCGCCCGCTTGTCGCGCAGTCCGTCCCCGGCATCCAGAATTCGCGCCTGCTCACGCGGGTCGGTCGGGTGGTCACTCAGGTCAGACATGGCTCCTCGCCGTCCACAGCTCGGGGAACACGTTCTTCGTCGCGCGCTTCTCCAGCCAGGCCACGCCGGCGGAGCCGCCCGTGCCCGTCTTGGAGCCCATCGCGCGGCGCGTGGCGACCAGGTGGTCGTTGCGCCAGCGCCAGACCAGCTCGGCCACGTCCGTCAGCGTCTCGCCGAGGCGGGCCAGGTCACCGCTCTCGTCGCCGGAGTAGAGCTCCGTCCAGACGGCCTCGACCTCGGGCGACGGCTCGTACTTCTTCGAGAGGTCGCGCTCCAGGACGCCCGCCGGGACCGCGTGGCCCCGGCGGGCGAGGAGCCTGAGCACCTCGTCGTACAGGCTCGGCTCGTGCAGGGCCTTCTCCAGCTCCGCGTGGACGCGCGGCGCGCCCCGGTGCGGGACCAGCATGGACGCCGACTTGTCGCCGAGCAGGAACTCCATGCGGCGGTACATCGCCGACTGGAAGCCGGAGCCCTCGCCGAGCGCGCCGCGGTAGGAGTTGAACTGCGCGGGGGTCAGCTGGGCGAGCGGCGTCCAGGAGTGGTTCAGGGCCTCCAGCTCGCGGACGCTGCGCTTGAGCGCGGCCACGGCGACCGGGATGTCGTCGCGGCGCAGCGCCTGCGCGGCGGTCTCCCACTCGTGGACGATCACGGTGAACCACAGCTCCATGACCTGGGTGGTGACCAGGAAGACCATCTCGCCGGGATCGTCCGAGCGCAGATGCTGGAGGTGGGTGAGCACGTCCGCCTGGACGTAGTCCTCATACGGGGTGGTGCCCGCGAAGTCGAGGTTCGGACTCTCGGCCTCATGCGCTTCTGGGGACATCGCTGTCTCCTTGATACGTACTCCGGGTAGCGGTCCGCCCCTGCCGTTACCGGCACGGGGGCCCCGGTCCCCACCGGAATCCTCTGCAACTTTCCCCGAAACGGCAAGGCACACCCGTTCGGAAACAGCTCCTAACGCCTCACACTGCTGTCATCCCCGTACTTACTCCTGTACGCGGCGACGCTCCCGACAGGCTCGCAGGTGGGCGGCGTTCCCGCAGCCGCGCACGGAGTGCCAGACGCCGCTGTTGTTGCGGGAGCGGTCGTAGAACGCGGCGGCGCAGGACGCGTTGCGGCAGATCTTCAGGCGGCGCCAGACGCCCGAGGCCTGGGCGAGCAGCGCCTCGGCGAGCACGGCGGAGGCCAGCCAGCGGGCGCCCGCGCCCTCCGGCTCCACGGTCAGCGTGCCGTCGCCCGCGAGCCCGACGACGACGGGCGCGGAGGTGAAGCGCACCGCGTCCCCGCGCCGGTCGCCCGCGGCGAGCGCGCGCCGCACCTGGTCCCGCAGACAGCGCAGCTTCGGCAGATCCTCGTCCGTCAGGACGAGCTGCACGTCGGGCCGCCCCGTCTCGCGGGCCCAGCCGCGCACGGCCCGGTCGGCCCACTCCTGGGCGCCGCCGAGCGCGCCGTCACCCAGGAGATCGGGCAGGTCGGCGGTGCCCGGCCGGGCGGCGGGCGCGGTGTTCAGGAGCTCCTGGACGAGGGAGAGGCCGCCGGGCGCGGGGCTCAGGCAGTGGCGCTCGGTCGCTGGCCAGTTCATGCCTCTCAAGGTACCCGCCCTGAAGGAGACATTAGTAAAGGGCTTACATTGCTGTCAGCGTCGTAGGACGTCATGCGTACCGAGAGCCCGATCAAGAGCTCACCCGATTGCCAGGAGGCCCCCATGGAAGCCACGGAAGCCACGGAAGCAACGCACGCGACGGGGACGGACACCTCACGTGCCGCACGGATACTCGGCCGCCCCTTCGACATCAACGGCCTCACCCTCCCCAACCGGATCGCCATGGCTCCCATGACCCGGGAGTTCTCGCCCGACGGCGTGCCCGGCTCGGACGTCGCGGAGTACTACGCGCGCCGCGCGGCGGGCGGCGTCGGCCTGATCGTCACCGAGGGCACCTACGTCGACCACCCCTCGGCGGGCAGCAGCCACCGCGTCCCGCACTTCCACGGCGAGGCCGCGCTCGCGGGCTGGCAGCGGGTCGCCGAGGCCGTGCACACGGCGGGCGGGAAGATCGTCCCGCAGCTCTGGCACGTCGGCACGGCCCGCGACGAGGGCCAGGGCCCGATCCCCTCGGCGCCCCCGGCGGGTCCCTCCGGCATCGGCCTGGACGGCGGCGCCAAGGGCCGGGCGATGACGGGCGCCGACATCGACGCGGTGATCGCCGCCTTCGCGGACAGCGCGGCCGCCGCCGAGCGGATCGGCTTCGACGGGGTCGAACTGCACGGCGCCCACGGCTACTTGATCGACCAGTTCCTCTGGGGCACCACCAACCGCCGCACCGACGGCTACGGCGGCGACCTCGCGTCCCGCACCCGTTTCGCGCGCGAGATCGTCGAGGCGGTGCGCGCGGCCGTCTCGCCGTCCTTCCCCGTGATCTTCCGGCTCTCCCAGTGGAAGGCGTACGCGTTCGACGCGAAGCTGGCGGCGGACCCCGCCGAGCTGGATTCCCTGCTGGCCCCGTTGGCGGCCGCGGGCGTCGACGCCTTCCACGCCTCCACGCGCCGCTACTGGCTTCCCGAGTTCGAGGGCGACGACCTGAACCTCGCCGGCTGGGTCAAGAAGCTCACCGGCAAGGCCACGCTGTCCGTCGGCTCGGTCGGCCTCGACAAGGAGTTCGTGGGCCCGCAGGGCTTCGCCAAGGAGACCGCGTCCACCGGCATCGACCTGCTTCTGGACCGCATGGAGCGGGACGAGTTCGATGTGATCGCGGTGGGCCGCGCGCTGATCGCGGACGCGGAGTGGGCGAACAAGGCGCTCACTGACCGCCTTGCGGAGGCGGCGCCCTACGACGCGGGGCTGCTGGGCGAGCTGCGCTGACTGGTTCTTCTCTGCGGGCTGACTTCGGCTGGGCGCGCAGTTCCCCGCGCCCCTGTGGGGCGCGGGGACCACGTCAGTTCAGCGTCTCCGCCGCCGTCGCGGAGGAGTCCCGCAGGAAGCCCGCGCAGCGCTCGTACTCCTCCTGCTCGCCGATCGCCTGCGCCGCCCGCGCGAGGGCGTGCAGCGCCCGCAGGAAGCCCCGGTTGGGCTCGTGCTCCCACGGCACCGGGCCGTGGCCCTTCCAGCCGCTGCGGCGCAGGGAGTCCAGGCCGCGGTGGTAACCCGTACGGGCGTACGCGTACGACTCGACGACGCTGCCGCGCTCGAACGCGTCGTCGGCGAGCTGCGCCCACGCCAGGGAGGACGTGGGGTACTTGGCGGCGACGTCGGCGGGCGCCGTGCCGTTCGCCAGCAGCTCGCGCGGCTCCGGGTCGTCGGGCAGGTGGGTCGGGGGCGGTCCCCCGAGCAGATCCTTGTGAATGGCCATGGGTCCAAGTCTGCGGCATGCCGGTACGGCGAAGACCCCGGGTGCACGTCGAAGGCCCCGGGTCGGGTGACCCGGGGCCTTCACCTCGTACGCCTTCGCCTCGTACGCGAAGCCGCTGAAGGACTACTTCAGCTTCGTACCCGAGGAGCGCAGGTTCGCGCACGCCTCGGTGACGCGCTTGGCCATGCCCGCCTCGGCGAGCTTGCCCCACGTGCGCGGGTCGTACGTCTTCTTCGAGCCGACCTCGCCGTCGACCTTCAGGACGCCGTCGTAGTTGCGGAACATGTGGTCCGCGACGGGCCGCGTGAAGGCGTACTGCGTGTCGGTGTCGAGGTTCATCTTGACGACGCCGTTCTCCAGGGCGGTGGAGATCTCCTCGGCGGTGGAGCCGGAGCCGCCGTGGAAGACGAAGTCGAACGGCTGCGCGCCGGCGGCCTTGTTGTACTTGGCGGCGACGCCCTCCTGGAGATCCTTGAGTAGCTCGGGACGGAGGACGACGTTGCCCGGCTTGTAGACGCCGTGGACGTTGCCGAAGGACGCGGCCAGGAGGTAGCGGCCCTGCTCGCCCAGGCCCAGCGCCTCGGCGGTGCGCAGCGCGTCGTCGACGGTGGTGTACAGCTCGTCGTTGATCTCGTGCGTGACGCCGTCCTCCTCGCCGCCGGTCGGGGTGATCTCGACCTCAAGGATGATCTTCGCGGCGGCGGCCTTCGCGAGCAGCTCCTGGCCGATGGCCAGGTTGTCGGCGAGGGTCTCGGCGGAGCCGTCCCACATGTGCGACTGGAAGAGCGGGTTCAGGCCCTTGGCGACGCGCTCGGCGGAGACGTCGATCAGCGGACGGACGTACGTGTCCAGCTTGTCCTTGGGGCAGTGGTCCGTGTGCAGCGCGACCGTGACGTCGTACTTCGCGGCGACGATGTGCGCGAACTCGGCGAGCGCGACCGCGCCGGTCACCATGTCCTTGCTGTACTGGCCGCCCAGGAACTCCGCGCCACCGGTCGAGATCTGGATGATGCCGTCGCTCTCGGCCTCCGCGAAACCGCGCAGCGCGGCGTGCAGGGTCTGCGAGGAGGTCACGTTGATGGCCGGGTAGGCGAACTTGCCTGCCTTCGCCCGGTCGAGCATCTCGTTGTAGACCTCGGGAGTTGCGATGGGCATGTGTCCGCTCCTTGTGATGTGCGGGTGGGGTGCTGTGCTGCTTGACCCTGACCTGGGGGCGACGACATCGTCGCCCCCATCTTTCCAGACTCGGCCGCCGACCGGACTGGGACGTCGGCCGGCGGTCCGGACCGGTCGTCAGTCCAGTCCGAGATCGTCCTTCGAGTACGCGAAGAGGTACGGCACGCCCGCGCCGTCGGTGATCTTCTCGCCCGCCCCGGTGGCACGGTCCACGATGGTCGCGACGCCGACGACCTCGGCGCCCGCCTCGCGCACGGCCTCGACGGCGGTGAGCGGGGAGCCACCGGTGGTGGAGGTGTCCTCGACGACGAGAACGCGGCGCCCCTTGATGTCCGGGCCCTCGACGCGGCGCTGCATGCCGTGCGCCTTGGCGGCCTTGCGGACCACGAAGGCGTCCAGGCGCCTGCCGCGCGCGGCGGACGCGTGCAGCATCGCGCCGGCGACGGGGTCGGCGCCCATGGTCAGGCCGCCCACGGCGTCGAAGTCGAGGTCGGCGGTGAGGTCCAGCAGCACCTGGCCGACCAGGGGGGCGGCCTCGCCGTCGAGGGTGATGCGGCGCAGGTCGATGTAGTAGTCGGCCTCAAGACCCGAGGAGAGGGTCACCTTGCCGTGCACCACGGCCTTGTCCTTGATCTGCTGCAGCAGCGCGCCACGTACGTCGTCAGTCATGCCTGCCAGCTTAAAGCCGCGTCCAGGTCCAGGTCGTCGACGTCTCCAGGGGCTCGATGGGCGTGACCAGGCGGGGCGCGGTGTTGAGCCCGTTGGGCGGACCGGTCTGCGGCTCCACGCACACGGCGGGCTCCTGCTCGTCGTAGACGACGACCCACTGCTCGCGGCTCTTGACGTTCACGGCGAGCCGCTCGGGCCACGTCAGCGTCACGTCGACGCCCTCGGGCATGCCGAAGCAGTCGTCCCAGGGGCCCGGCTTCGGGTCGATGCGGCGGCCGGTGGGCAGGTGGTCGCCGCCGCGCTCCTCCTGCCAGGAGGGGGTGAAGTCGATGCGCACGGGGTCGCCGCCGCCGTCCAGGGCCCGGTTGAACCACGGGTGCCAGCCGGCCTGCGCGGGGAAGGAGTCGCCGTACGTCTCGACGCCGAGGCGCAGCGTCAACGCGTCGTCGGTGAGTTCCACGATCTGGGTGACGCGCCCCGGGTAGGGCCACGGGTCGGTGAGGTCGTACGTGAAGACGGCCTCGGTCCTCGAGACGCGCGCCGTGCGCCACTCGGCGTCGCGGGCGAAGCCGTGGATGGCGTGGGGCGGGGAGTTCAGCGGCATCTGGTGGACGGCCGCCCCGTCGCGGAACCGGCCGTTCTCGACGCGGCCGCACCACGGCACCATCGGGAAGCAGCCGTACCGCTCCCCCTGCCTCAGCAGCTCCACGCCGTCGATGCGCAGGCTTCCGATGCGGCAGCCGTTGCCCGGCTGCACGGTCACTTCCGCGGCGCCCGCGGTCAAGGTCACGTCTTTGGTACTCACGGGGCCGACCCTACGGCGTACGCGGTCAGCGGCGGCGGCGCAGGGCCCTGCCGACCACGATCGCCGAGGCGAGCGCGAGGGCGGCGGCGGGCGCGGCCCAGCGCAGGGTGGCGCCGGCGGACAGCGCCTCCGGGGCGGGCGCGGGGGCGTACCGGCCGCGGGGCGGGGCGTGGTCGACCTCCTCGGCGCTGCGGCCGATCATCGTGCGGCGGGCGTGCGCGGCCTCGGCGGGTGGTACGTCGATGTCGCTCACGTCGTCGTCGATGCCGTCGACGCCGTCGATGTCCTCGTCCTCGTCCATGTCGAGCACGTCGACGGCGTCGTCCACGTCATCCAGGTCCTCGGCGTCGTCCGCGTCGTCGACGTCGTCCGCCTCGTCGCTCAGCGGGTCCAGGGACGGCGGTGGCACCTCCGTCTCGAAGACGGTGGGCGCCGGGCGCCGCTCATCGGGCTCGGCCGGTCCGGAGTCCGCGGGCGCCACCGCCGCGAGCCCCTCCGCGAACCGTTCGAGGAGTCTGCGCACAGCGGATTCCACAGCCTGTGGAGAACTCTCCGTGATCCGGCCGTCGGCGGCGGCCGTCCCGCCGAAGACGACGGTCGTCCCCGCGACGGCCGGCACGAGCCGCACGGTCAGCGAGAGCTTCACGGAACCGGAGCCGCGCGCCTCCGTCCCCTCGCCCTCGATGACGTACGTCCCGTCGGCGCGGCCCTCGGCCCTCGCCGCACCCCGGTACGTGATGGTGTGCCCCCCGACGCGCACCTTGAGGCGGCCGGAGAGCGGCCCCGCCTTCTCCTCGACGTCGCGCTGGAGCGCGGGCACCGCCCCGGCGACCCGCACGGGGTCTGCCAGGACCTGCCGGAGACGCTCTGCCGAAACCGGAACGAACACCTCATGCTCCATGGCAGTCGAGCCTACCCACGCACTCGCCACTATGTGCGGCGGTTCGCCGGACTATGTGCGGCGGTTCGCCGGACCGCGTGCGTCAGTTCGCGTAACGCGGGTGCACCAGGGTGGACGCCGGGAGCCCCGCCACCCGGGTCCGCTCGGCCGGCCGCACCCCGGCGCGCACCACCTCGGACCGGGCCGCGCGCAGCACCGACGGACGCGTCCGCGAGGCCACCACGAACCCCCAGTCGCGCGGCGCCCGCGCACCCTCCGACGTGCGGTCGGGCCCGGCCGCGAACCCGGACCGCCGCCCGCCCAGGCGGTACGGCACGGTCTCGAGGCCCGCCGCCCGCAGCGTCGCCTCCACCGTCCAGAAGGCCCGCGGCCGCGCCAACACCGAGCCCCCGTGCACGGCGAGGCGGCCGCCGGGGGCGAGGACGCGGGTGACGAGGCCGTAGAACTCCTGGGAGTACAGCTTCGCGCTGGCGGTGATGCCCGGGTCCGGCAGATCGGAGACCACCACGTCGTACGTCGCGCGCGCCGAGCGCAGCCAGCCGAACGCCTCGGCGTTCACCACCCGCGCCCGGCGGTCCTCGAAGGCGTGGCCGTTCAGCTCGCTCAGGGCCGGGTCGTGCCGCGCCAGGTCGATGACGCCCGCGTCCATCTCGACGACGTCGACGCGGCGCACGCCCCGGTGGCGCAGGACTTCGCGCGCCGCGAGTCCGTCACCGCCGCCGAGGACGAGCACGCGCGCGTGGGGGCCTCGCATCGCCGGCCGGACGAGCCCCTCGTGGTAGCGGTGCTCGTCGCGTCCGCTGATGCGCAGGCGCCCGTCGATGAAGAGGTCGAGGGAGCGCAGCCGCCCTCCGGTGAGGACGACTTCCTGTACGTCCGTCTGCACGGCTACGCGGACCTCCGCGCCGTACACCGCCCGCCGCGCGGCCCGCTCGAAGTCGTCGACGAGCACGGCGGCCGAGGCGAGCAGGGCGAGCACCGCGGCGTTCGCGACGAGCAGCGCCCAGCGGCCGCGCACGCTCAGGTCCCGCCCGAACAGGCCGAGGACGAGCGCGCCGCCCGCCACCGCGTTGACCGCGCCGGTGAACAGGGCGCCCGTGAGCTGCCCGAGCACCGGAAGGAGCAGGAAGGGGAAGGCGAGGCCGCCGACCAGCGCGCCCACGTAGTCGGCGGCGAACAGGTCGGCGACGGCGCCGCCCGCGTCCTGGCGCCGGATGCGCTGGATGAGGACCATCAGGAGCGGCACCTCGGCGCCGATGAGGACGCCGATGGCGAGGGAGAACGCGACAAGGAGGTAGCGCGAGCCGCCCGCCCAGACCTCGCCCCGGTCACCGGTCCACGCGAACGCCGCGTACAGCGCCATGGCGCTGCCCCCGCCCACCAGCGCGAGCGTCGCCTCGACGACGCCGAACCAGACGGAGGCGCGGCGCCGCAGCCGCTTGGCGAGCAGCGAGCCGATGCCCATGGCGAAGACCATCACGGAGAGCACGACGGAGGCCTGGGTGACCGAGTCACCGATCAAGTACGCGGCGAGGGCGACGAGTTCGAGTTCGTAGACGAGCCCGCAGGCAGCGCAGACGAACACGCCCACCAGAACGAGGAACCGTCCTGCTCGGGGCGAGACCGGCAACCGCACCGTCGACTCGAGCACCCAAGAACGCTACGTCACCGCGCACTCACGCCGGGTCCCCCACAAGGGTGCAAAAGGACCGCCCGTCGCGGCGCGTCCCCCCGGTCACGCGTCACCGGTCACAGCGTCGCGGGCAGCGGCGTCCGCACGCCCACACGCGTCCGCGTGGCCACCAACTGGCCGTCCTGCGGATACGCGTGCCACGTGCGCCACATCACCGATGCCTCGTGCCGCTGCGCCAGCATGGCCGTGAAGGCGTGCGGGCTGCCGGGGAAGACTCCGGCCAGGCCATGCGGGTGCTCGGCGACCAGGGCGAGCAACTCCTGCGCGCGTCCGGCGAATTGGCCGGGCGAGAGGGTCTCGACGCGTGCGGCGAACTCGTACTCCCACTCGCCGAGCCGCTTGGAGACGCCGAGTGGCAGCGGCGTGCTGCTGCCGGGGATGCAGGCCACGGTCTCGGAACAGCTGCCCTGCTCGTCCTCAAGGAGCACTTGGTGCGAGGCCCCGAGGAGTCTCAACTGCATGGTGGCGTGGGTCAGTTCCACATCGAGCGTCGCCAGCGCGGGCAGGGGCTCGCGCCCCAGGGCCCAGGCCAGGTCCGCGGCGCGCGTGTCGGTATAGACAGTCTTCAGGGTCGTGAGCATGGGTCGGCTCCGCTAACACGCAATGGAGGTGGGGCCGGCGCACCCGGATCGGACACCGGGAGGTCGGAATACCGGCTCGTGCCCACGTGCACGTCACTTACGGGTCTCCAGACTTCGGCTGGCCAAACCCGTGACGGACGTCCGAGGGCGGTACTGACGTATAAGAGGGAATCATGGTAGACGGCAGTGCCACAGCGTTTTTACCCAACTTCGTAGGGTTTCCATCCCCCTGGGGGCCGCACAGTTCAACTGTTCAATGCCGCACAACGCCGAAGCACCCGGCGGGAGTTGTATCCCCGCCGGGCGCCCACTGGAATCGGTGGACCAGCTGCCCCGTGTCAGCTGCCTCCGCCGCATCCGCCCCCGCCACCACCGCACGAGGAGCCGCCGCCCCCGCACGAGGAACCACTGCCGCACGAGGAGCTGCCGCCACCGCACGAGGAGCCGCCGCTGTCGCCGCCCCCGGCCCACCAACTGCCCCCGCCCGCCGTGCTCGACGCGGTGCCCGAGCTCCAGCCCGAGCGGCCGCGGCGCCTGCGGCGCGCCCCGAAGTTGCCCGCCGCGACCACGGCGAAGATGAGTACCGCGACGAAGATGAAGGCCACGAACATGACCACCACGCCCCTTCCGTTCCCCCGAAGCGCGGTCCCCCGTGGGCCTCGCTTCCTGCGTGACAGGGGGATGCCCCCGGGCACGGCGGCCCAAAGCAGAGTTGAGGAAGTCCAGAGGTTCGGCGCAGGATGGCGGCCATGACCTCCACTTCCGGGAGCGGGCGCCCGCTGCTCAACCGCCGCCTCGCCGAGTTCGGTACGACGATTTTCGCCGAGATGTCCGCGCTCGCGGTCTCCACGGGCGCGATCAATCTGGGCCAGGGCTTCCCGGACACGGACGGCCCCGAGTCCGTGCGCGAGGCGGCCGTACGGGCGCTGCGCGACGGCCGCGGCAACCAGTACCCGCCGGGGCCGGGCGTCCCGGAGCTGCGCGAGGCGATCGCCGCCCACCAGCTCTCCCGTTACGGCCTCGCCCACGACCCCGACCGCGAGGTCCTCGTGACGGCGGGCGCGACCGAGGCGATCGCGGCGTCCCTGCTCGCCCTCGTCGAACCGGGCGACGAGGTCATCGCGCTGGAGCCGTACTACGACTCGTACGCCGCCTCGATCGCGCTGGCGGGCGGCGCCCGGGTCCCCGTCACGCTGCGCCCCGGCGACGGCCGCTTCCGCCTGGACCTCGACGAGCTGCGCGACGCGGTGACGCCCCGCACCCGGCTGATCCTCCTCAACACCCCGCACAACCCGACCGGCACCGTCCTCACCCGCGCCGAGCTGGCCGAGATCGCGAAGCTGGCGGTCGAGCGCGATCTGCTCGTGGTCACCGACGAGGTCTACGAGCACCTCGTCTTCGACGACGCCGAGCACATCCCGCTCGCCTCCTTCCCCGGCATGCGCGAGCGCACGGTCACGATCGGGTCCGCGGGCAAGACGTTCTCGTTCACCGGCTGGAAGGTCGGCTGGCTGACCTCCACGCCGGAGCTGGTCGCGGCGGTCCGCTCGGCGAAGCAGTTCCTCACGTACGTGTCCTCCGGCCCCTTCCAGTACGCCATCGCGGAGGCGCTCGCCCTCCCGGCCTCCTACTTCGACGACTTCCGCGCGGACATGCGGGCCAAGCGGGACCTGCTCTCCGAGGGTCTGGCGGCGGCGGGCTTCGACGTCTACCGCCCGGCGGGCACGTACTTCGTGACGACCGACATCACCCCTCTGGGGACGACCGACGGCTTCGCCTTCTGCCGCGCGCTCCCGGAGCGGGCCGGCGTCGTCGCCATCCCGAACGCGGTCTTCTACGACCACCGCGACGCGGGCGCCCCCTTCGTCCGCTTCGCCTTCTGCAAGCGGACCTCCGTACTTGAGGAGGCCGTGGACCGCCTCAAGTCACTGGCGGCCTGAGGCCCCCCGGCACGCCGAGAGCCCGGCCGGGGCGATGTGCCGCCCCGGCCGGGCTCTCGTGCGCGCAGGGACCCTCAGGCCTCGTCGTCGCCCGGCTTCTCGCCGGTCTCGCCCTCCGCGGAGTCGACCTCGGACTCAAGGCCCAGCTGCTCGACGAGCCAGCGGTCGAACTCGATCGCGGCGCGCACCCAGCTGACGGTCGACGACACGAAGTGCTCCAGGGAGACTCCGGTGCCGATCAGCATCTGGGCCTCGCCAATGAGGCGGACCGTGCCGTCGTCGTGCGTGTGGCTGTAGACCTTCGGCCACAGCGTGCGGCGGTTCCAGTCGTCGATCGACTCCAGAAGCTGCTGCTTCTGCTCGATCTGGTGGGGCCGGTCGTAGAACGTCCGCACCGAGAAGACCTGCTGGTCGTCCTCGCCGCGGAACATGAAGTACGTACGGAACTCCTCCCACGGCGCCGCGAGGTCACCCTCGTCGTCGACGACGTGCTTGAGCTCCATCTGGTCCAGGAGCTGCTTCACCAGGTCCTGGTCGGGGACGACGGGGCCCGCCGGTCCTGCGCCCTGCTGCGGTTCGGGCTGTCCCCCGAAATTCGGAATCGAGGACGGGTCGATGCTCACGTGCTTTGTCCCTTCGTACGGATTCCCGCCATCCTCCCCCACGATGGGGTGCCTCTAGCAACCCCGGCACCGCGTCTGCCCGGTTTCCGCCGTCGGCCGGGCAGACGGGACACCGTTACAGCGACTTACCCGTGGGGGGCTCTGTCGCCGGGCCCACGATCAGGCCGTTCTCGAAGCGGTCCACCCGGACCACGTCGCCGTCCTTCACCTCGCCCGCGAGGATCTCCTTCGCGAGGCGGTCGCCGATCGACGTCTGGATGAGGCGCCGCAGGGGACGCGCGCCGTAGGCCGGGTCGTTGCCCTCGTCGGCCAGCCAGGTCAGCGCCTCGGGGGTGATGTCCAGGGTGAGGCGGCGCTCGGCGAGCCGCTTGGCGAGGCGGTCGATCTGGAGCCGGGCGATGTGCGCCAGCTCGTCCTTGGTGAGCGCGGAGAAGACGACCAGGTCGTCGAGCCGGTTGAGGAACTCGGGCTTGAAGGACGCTCGTACGACCTCCAGGACCTGCTGCTTCTTCTCCTCCTCGGAGGTGAGCGGCTCCACCAGGTACTGGCTGCCCAGGTTGGACGTGAGGACCAGGATGGTGTTGCGGAAGTCCACCGTCCGCCCCTGCCCGTCGGTGAGGCGCCCGTCGTCGAGGACCTGGAGCAGGATGTCGAAGACCTCGGGATGCGCCTTCTCGACCTCGTCGAGGAGTACGACGCTGTACGGGCGCCGCCGCACCGCCTCGGTGAGCTGGCCGCCCTCCTCGTACCCGACGTAGCCCGGAGGGGCGCCGACGAGCCGCGCGACGCTGTGCTTCTCGCCGTACTCGCTCATGTCGATGCGGACCATGGCCCGCTCGTCGTCGAAGAGGAAGTCCGCGAGGGCCTTGGCCAGCTCGGTCTTGCCGACGCCGGTGGGGCCCAGGAAGAGGAACGAGCCGGTCGGGCGGTCGGGGTCGGCGATGCCGGCGCGGGTGCGGCGTACGGCGTCGGAGACGGCGCGCACGGCCTCTGCCTGGCCGATGAGCCGCTTGCCCAGCTCGTCCTCCATGCGCAGCAGCTTCTGCGTCTCGCCCTCCAGGAGGCGCCCGGCGGGGATGCCGGTCCACGATCCGACGACGTCGGCGATGTCGTCGGGGCCGACCTCCTCCTTGACCATGGTGTCCTTGGCCTGGACGGCCTCCTCCTCGGCCTCGGAGGCGGCTTCGAGGTCGCGCTCCAGGGTCGGGATCTCTCCGTAGAGCAGCTTGGACGCGGTGTCGAAGTCGCCGTCCCGCTGGGCGCGCTCGGCCTGGCCGCGCAGTTCGTCCAGCTTCTCCTTCAGCGCGCCGACGCGGTTGAGGGACTCCTTCTCCTTCTCCCAGCGTGCGGTGAGCCCGCGCAGCTCCTCCTGCTTGTCGGCGAGGTCGCGCCGCAGCTTCTCCAGGCGCTGCTTGCTCGCCGGGTCGGTCTCCTTGCCGATCGCCAGCTCCTCCATCTTCAGGCGGTCGACGGCGCGCTGGAGCTCGTCGATCTCGACGGGTGAGGAGTCGATCTCCATACGGAGCCGGGACGCCGCCTCGTCGACGAGGTCGATGGCCTTGTCGGGCAGGAAGCGGGAGGTGATGTACCGGTCGGAGAGGGTGGCGGCGGCCACCAGGGCGCTGTCGGCGATCTGGACCTTGTGGTGCGCCTCGTACCGCCCCTTGAGTCCACGCAGGATCGCGATGGAGTCCTCGACGGACGGCTCGGCGACGAGGACCTGCTGGAAGCGCCGCTCCAGGGCGGGGTCCTTCTCGATCCGCTCGCGGTACTCGTCGAGGGTGGTGGCGCCGACCATGCGCAGCTCGCCGCGGGCGAGCATGGGCTTGAGCATGTTGCCCGCGTCCATGGCCGAATCGCCGCCGGCGCCCGCGCCGACGACGGTGTGCAGCTCGTCGATGAACGTGATGATCTGCCCGTCGCTCCCCTTGATCTCGGAGAGGACGGTCTTGAGCCGCTCCTCGAACTCGCCGCGGTACTTGGCGCCCGCGACCATCGCGCCGAGGTCGAGGGAGACGAGCCGCTTGTTCTTCAGCGACTCCGGTACGTCGCCCTTCACGATGCGCTGGGCGAGACCCTCGACGACGGCGGTCTTGCCGACGCCCGGCTCGCCAATGAGCACGGGGTTGTTCTTGGTGCGGCGGGACAGCACCTGGACGACCCGCCGGATCTCCTGGTCCCGTCCGATGACGGGATCGAGGCGCCCTTCGCGGGCCGCCGCGGTGAAATCGGTGCCGAACTTCTCCAGCGCCTTGTACTGACCCTCGGGGTCGGGTGTGGTCACCCGGCGCCCTCCCCTTGTCGTCTCGAATGCGTTCAGCAGCTTCTTGTCGGTGGCCCCGTGCTTGGCGAGGGCCTCCCCGGCCCGGCCGCCCTTGGCTGCGATGCCGATGAGCAGGTGCTCGGTGGAGAGGAACTCGTCGCCCAGCTCCTTCGCGCGCTTGGCGGCGTCGGCGATGACGGCGAGCAGCTCGCGGTTGGGCTGCGGCGGCGCGACGGTGGACCCGGTCACGCTGGGCAGCGCGGCAAGGACCCGCTCGGTGTCCGCGCGCACGCCGGCCTGGTCGGCCTCGACCGCGGCGAGCAGGTCGGTGATGTTCTCGTTGTCCTGGCCCTCCAGCAGGGCGAGCAGCAGATGCCCCGGCGTCAGATCAGGGTGCCCGTCCTGTACGGCCCGGTCACCGGCCGCGTTGATCGCGGCCCGGCTCCTGTTGGTCAGCTCTGCGTCCACGTGCGCTTGTCCTCCTTACGGAATCCCACCACTGGTCGGGGGTCGGGTTCCCCTGACGCTGACTTCATCAACCTACACAAAGTTGAGTCTATTCCACTCAAGGAGAGCCCCGGAAGGCAGGGCGGCTATGTTCCGGTCCATGAGCCCGAACGCATCGCCACCGATCGACCCGCGCGATCCGCCCGCTTCCTACCTCAGCTTCTGGCGCGAACGGCACCTGTGCACCTTGACCACGCTGCGCCCGGACGGCACTCCGCACGTGGTGCCGGTCGGTGTGACGTACGACCCGGAGGCCGGGGTGGCCCGCGTCCTCGCGCGCAAGACGAGCCGGAAGGTCGTGCACATCCTCGCGGCGGCCGGCACGGCGGACGGGCCGGGGGCGCGGGTGGCGGTCTGCCAGTTCGCGGGCCGGCGCTGGGCGACGTTGGAGGGCCGCGCGACGATCAGGACGGAACCTGCGGCGATCGAGGCGGCGGAGCTGCGCTACGAGGCGCGCTACGAGCGGCGCCCCTCGCCGAACCCGGACCGCGTCCTGATCGAGATCGAGGTGACGCGGGCGCTGGGCAAGGCGTGAGCGCGAATGGCCGGGCACGGGCTTCGGCGCGGGTCTTCCGTGCACACACCACAGCGGCGCCACCGTGTTCAGGTCCACGGTGACGCCGCTGCTGGGGGAAGTGCCTGCGCGATTTACAACGACGGGGGAATCGCGTCAGGCACTGCGGGGGGTGGCTGTGATGCTGTCCGGGGCGCTCGTCATGGCGCCCGGATCCTGCTGTTCCTGCTCTCCGACGAGCTGGTGGTCGCGCCGGTCGAGATTGACGAACACCATCCCGTACCGGATGGCACACCGCACGGGCTGCGGCGCGCCTCGCGGCCGCCGCAGGCACCGGTAGGCCCGGATCTCCTCCTCGTCGTCACGGGTGACGACGATCGGCTCACCGAGAAGGGTCACCATCAACGAGTCGCCGCGATGGGGGATCGCGGTCACGAGATCGATGAAGTGCCATCCGGAGCGGTAGGCGGTGGCCATTTCCCGGCGGAAGGTGCGGTCGTCAGGAGGGGTACTCATGCCTCGACAACTCCCGTCCCGGAGAGACCGGCGTTGCTGTCGGCGCTGTCGGCGGGCACCGCGTTCCAGACGATGTCGTCCGTCGACAGGGCGCCCCAGACGATGTCGTCCGTCGAAGTGGAGGCCCAGACGATGTCTCCCATCGGCGTGGAGGACCCGACAATGTCCGGCGGCGCCGGCTTGGACTCCTGAACGACCGCCGTCGCGTTCCCGGTTTCCGCACCCAGTTCAAGACCACTGAACGCGCTGATGGCCAACCCGACGGAGAAGGCACCGACAAGTACCGAGCGAAGCTTTCCCTTGCACATAGCGGGCTTCGTCCTCACTTCCATAGCGACTCTCCCCCGGCCTTCCAAGACGATGGCTCATTCAGCCATCCGAACACCACAGAAGAGATGCATCATGTTCCTGCACGTTCAGGACCCTGGGGGGTGGAGGAATGACAATAAAAAGCCCAATTGGGACACATCCACACTCCGTGGTCGCACTCTGCGCCGAAGGCAAGCGTCTCTACGCCAGCGCACTGCGCTCCGGACGGGTCCGCCGCAGCGAAGCGGAGGCCGCACCATGTCTGATGGAGTTCGCCCTCCTGCACCCTGATCCGGAGGATGCCGACTGGCTCCTTCCGGCTCCGCCCACCTCGGTGTTGGCGCAGCGCCTCCATCCCCTCGAACGGGAGATCCTGGAGCGCAGGACGCTCGCCATCGAACTTACCGACGCTTTTGAGCCATTCATGGCCATCAGTGCCCAGGACCGGCCGACCGACCACGCGATCACGGTCCTGGAGGGCGCCACCCGCATCAACGCGGCGATAGACGCCGCCACCGCGGAGTGCCAGTCGGAGATCCTCACCGTGCAGCCCGGCGGCGGACGCAGCGAAGCGGTGCTCACCGAGGCCGTCCAGCGGAGCCAGGGCATCATCGAGCGCGGCATCACGATGCGCACGCTCTATCAGCACACCGCCCGGCACAGCCAGGGAACCATCGCCTACGCCGAGTACATGAGGCAGGGCAAGGTCGAGGTGCGCACCCTGGAAGAGCTCATCGAACGACTGATGATCTTCGACCGGACGGTCGCCTTCATACCTGCCCAGGACGACCGCCAGGTCGCCCTGGAGCTCCGCCACAGCGGCCTGGTCGGATATCTCGCCAAGGTCTTCGAACAGCTCTGGCGGCGCGCCTCCCCGCTCCTCGACGAGGCCCCCTACGACCCGCCGACCGGCGGCATCACGGGCGTGCAGCGCTCCATCGCCAAGCTCCTCGTCGAAGGCCACGTCGACGAGGCCATCGCCCGCCGCCTCGGCATGAACGTCCGCACCTGCCGCGCCCACATCGCCAAGATCGCCGCCGCCCTCGGCAGCGGCAGCCGCGCCCAGCTCGGCTACCTCATCGCCCAGTCGGGAATTCTCGACCACGACCGCCCGAGGTGACGATCCCCGCCCCACCACTGGACAGCCCCGCACGGAAGTAGACACTTCAATGAGGGGCCGTCCTCCCCTCCGCGTCCCCCTGCATACAATCGCCGCGCTTCAACTGAGCGGGAGGGAGCGCACATGACCAGCGAGCACGCGCCGCACACCGTGGAGGAACCCTGCGAACCCACCGCCACGGCCGCCCCTGAGATCACCGTTCTCGACGGACTGGAACGCATCAACTCGGCCATCGACCGCGCCATGAGCGAGGTCACCGGGGAGTTCCTCGCCATCCAGCCCGGCGGCACCCGCCCGCCCGAGACCTTGGCCGAAGCCTTTCCCCGTGACCAGTCGATCCTCAGCCGGGGCTGCCGGATGCGGACCCTCTACCAGCACACGACGCGCCACTCCCTGCCCGTGCTCGCGTACTTCGAGCAGCTCGACGGCGACGCCGAGGCCCGCACCCTGGACGAGGTGACCGACCGCCTCTTCGTCTTCGACCGGACCGTGGCGTTCATCCCGGCGAGCAGGGACCGCAGCGTCGCCCTGGAGCTGCGCCACCCGGCCCTCGTCGAGTACTTCGCCACCACCTTCTGGCGGCTGTGGCGGCTGGCCACGCCCATGTGGCCCCAGGCCGCCCCGCAGGTCTCCGAGGGCGGCGTAACACCCCGCCAGCGCGCCATCGCCGGCCTCCTCGTCGAAGGCCTCACCGACGCCGAGATCGCCGACCGCCTCGGCATGAACATCCGCACGGCCCGCGTCCACATAGCCAAACTCGCGGCCACCCTCGGCAGCGAGAGCCGGGCCCAACTGGGCTACCTCATCGGCCAGTCCGGCGTCCTCGACCCCGACCCCGACCCCGCCCCCGACCGGGACCGGGACCGGGACCGGGACCGGGACCGGGACCGGGACTAGCGTCTCAGGCGTCGGCCGCCGCCAGCCACTCCCTCAGCAGCGCCTCCCTGACGGCCGCCCGGGGAGAAGCCCCCTCATGGCGCCGCCCCCACTCCGCCATCGCCGCCAGCGTCGTCAGGAGCGTGCCCGCGCCCTGCGTGAGGCGGGCCAGGAGCGCGCGGGAAAGGTCGTACTCCGTGGTGGAGTAGCCGACCGCCGCCGCGGTGTACGCCGTCAGCTCCGCCTCCCCCTCGGCGCCGCCGACCCGGACCGTCATCGTCGGGGCCTCGTCCGAGCCGCCCAGGCCGACCGTCAGCACCAGATCGACGGCCACGCCCACATGGCGCTTGAGCGACTTCACCGGAACGTCCTCGATGGCGAGGGAGCGTACGTCCTCCCACGGCCAGAACCCGGACTGCCTGTCGCCGAGGGCCGCCACGCCCTCCGGCGTCAGCCGCACCCCGGGAGCCAGTCCGGACGGCTTCGCGCCCACGTACACATCGCCCTCGGCGATCCAGAACAGCCCCACCATGGCCATGGCAAACCACTTCCCCCGGAACAGACACACGACAAGCACTTCAGGTCGGCCACCACAACGTCCGAAGGGGCCGGGAGGTTCCCCTCCCGGCCCCTTCGCGACCAAGCCGACAGACGGACAGGCTCGCGGTTCTCAGTCCGTCGCCCTCTTCGGGCGCCAGACCACCAGCGCACTCGCCTGCTGCACGTCCTGGTACGGGACGAGGTCGCGGCGGTACGAGGCGTGCACCGCCGCTTCACGTTGCTGCATCGCGGTGGCGGCTCCCTCCACGGCCGCGGAGAGCTCCGCGACACGGGACTGGAGCGCGGCGACCTGGTTCTCCAGCTCGATGATGCGCTTGATGCCGGCGAGGTTGATGCCCTCCTCCTGCGACAGCTGCTGCACGGTGCGCAGCAGTTCGATGTCGCGGGCGGAGTAACGGCGGCCGCGGCCCGCCGTGCGGTCCGGGGAGACCAGGCCCAGGCGGTCGTACTGCCGCAGGGTCTGCGGGTGGAGGCCGCTCAGCTGGGCGGCCACCGAGATGACGTACACCGGCGTCTCGTCGGTGAGTTGGTACGCCCTACTGAATCCGGACTGTCGACGACGGCCGTCCATCTCATGCTCCCTTCGCGGCCTGGAACAGTTCTGCCCGCGGGTCGTCGCCCGCGGTCGCCTCGCGGTAGGACTCCAGGGCTTCCTTCGCCCCGTCGCTCAACGACGTCGGGACCGACACCTCGACCGTCACCAGAAGGTCGCCCCGCGTGCCGTCCTTGCGGACCGCGCCCTTGCCGCGGGCCCGCATTGTACGGCCGTTGGGCGTGCCCGGGGGCAGCTTCAGGGTGACGGCCGGGCCGCCGAGCGTCGGGACCTTGACCTCGCCGCCCAGTGCCGCCTCGGGATACGTCACCGGCACCGTGACCGTGAGGTTGTCGCCCTTGCGGCCGAAGACGGGGTGCGTGTCGACGTGCACGACCACGTACAGATCACCGGCCGGGCCGCCCCGCTCGCCGGGCGCGCCCTTGCCGCGGAGCCTGATCCGCTGGCCGTCGCTCACCCCCGCCGGGATCCGCACCTGCATGGTGCGGGAGGACTTCGCGCGTCCCGAGCCGGCGCAGACCTCGCACGGGTCCTGGGCGATCAGGCCCCGGCCCTTGCAGTCCACGCACGGGTCGGTCAGCGAGAAGCCGCCGCCGCCGCCCCGCGAGACCTGGCCCGTGCCGACGCAGGTCGGGCACACGCGCGGCGTGCCGTTCTTGTCGCCGGTGCCGGAGCAGGCCTTGCAGGCGGCCTGGGAGGACATGCGCAGCGGCACCGTCGCGCCGTCCACCGCCTCCGTGAAGCTCAGCGTGACCTCGGACTCGATGTCCTGGCCGCGCCTCGGCTGCGTACGCGTGCCCGTACCGGCACCCGCGCCGCCACGGTTGAACAGGCCCCCGAAGACGTCACCGAGACCGCCCCCGAAGCCGCCGCCGGCCGCCCCACCGCCACCCGGGGCGCCGCCTCCGAAGAGGTCGCCCAGGTCGAAGTTGAACGATCCGCCGCCGCCGGCTCCGGGACCCTGCCGGAATCCGCCGTTGCCGAAGAGAGCACGCGCTTCGTCGTACTCCTTGCGCTTCTTGGGGTCACCGAGGACGTCGTTCGCCTCGGAGATCTCCTTGAAGCGCTCCTCCGCCTTGGCGTTGCCCTTGTTGGCGTCCGGGTGGTTCTCGCGGGCGAGCTTCCGGTACGCCTTCTTGATCTCGGCCTCGGTGGCGTCCTTGGGGACGCCGAGGACCTTGTAGTAGTCCTTCTCGATGAAGTCCTTGGTGCTCATCCCCGACGCCCCTCCTCACTCGTCTCGCTGCCGTCAGCCCTTGTCCGGGCCACCGGTCTCCTTCTCGTCCGAGCCCTCCGCGGGAGCCGCGGGACCCTCGGCACCCTCAGCGGATTCGTCGCCCTTGACCGTCTGCGCGCCGGGCTGCGGCTCGGCGACGGCCACCCGCGCGGGGCGGATGGTGCGCTCGCCGATGCGATACCCCGGCTGCAGGATCGCGACGCACGTCGTCTCCGTGACGTCCGGTGCGTAGCTGTGCATCAGGGCCTCGTGGATCGTCGGGTCGAAGGGCTCGCCCTCCTTGCCGAACTGCTGGAGGCCCAGCTTGGCGACGACGGTCTCCAGAGACTCGGCGACCGACTTGAAGCCGCCCACCAGCTCGCCGTGCTCACGGGCGCGGCCGATGTCGTCGAGGGTCGGCAGCAGCTCGGAGAGGAGGTTCGCCGAGGCGATCTCCTTCACCGTCACCTTGTCCCGCTCCACCCGGCGGCGGTAGTTCTGGTACTCGGCCTGCAGCCGCTGGAGGTCCGCCGTGCGCTCGTTGAGCGCGGTGCGCACCTGGTCCAGCTGGGCGGTCAGGCCCACGTCCTGGGCGGACGTCTTGCTGTCCGCGTCCCCGGCCGGGGCCGCCGGGCCCTCCTCGACGGAGGGCTCGGCGGCCTTCGGCGCCGCGTCATCAGGGGTGGCGCCAGAGGGGACGTCAGGCTTGTCGGCGCTCTCGCCGAAACCCGGGGTCTCCTCGGTCATCAGGCGGCGCCACCCTTCTGGTCCTTCTCGTCGTCGACGATCTCGGCGTCGACGACTCCGTCATCTTCCTTGGCCTGCTCGCCACCGGGGGCCGCGCCCTCGGGGCCGCCCGCGGCCTGCGCGCCCTGGGCGTCGGCGTACATGGCCTCGCCCAGCTTCTGCGAGACGGCGGCGACCTTCTCAGTGGCGGTGCGGATCTCGGCCGTGTCCTCGCCCTTGAGCTTCTCCTTCAGCTCACTGACGGCGTTCTCGACCTCGGTCTTGACCTCGCCGGGGACCTTCTCCGCGTTGTCCGCGAGGAACTTCTCCGTCTGGTAGACGAGCTGCTCGCCCTGGTTGCGGGACTCGGCGGCCTCGCGGCGGCGGTGGTCCTCGTCCGCGTACTGCTCGGCCTCCTGGCGCATGCGGTCGACCTCGTCCTTCGGCAGCGAGGAGCCACCGGTGACGGTCATCTTCTGCTCCTTGCCCGTGCCCAGGTCCTTCGCGGTCACGTGCATGATGCCGTTGGCGTCGATGTCGAAGGCGACCTCGATCTGCGGGACACCGCGCGGGGCCGGCGGCAGGCCCGTCAGCTCGAACATGCCGAGCTTCTTGTTGTACGCCGCGATCTCGCGCTCGCCCTGGTAGACCTGGATCTGGACGGACGGCTGGTTGTCCTCGGCCGTCGTGAAGATCTCGGAGCGCTTGGTCGGGATCGTGGTGTTGCGCTCGATGAGCTTCGTCATGATCCCTCCCTTGGTCTCGATACCGAGGGACAGCGGGGTCACGTCGAGGAGCAGGACGTCCTTGACCTCGCCCTTGAGGACACCGGCCTGGAGAGCGGCGCCGATGGCGACGACCTCGTCGGGGTTCACACCCTTGTTGGCGTCCTGGCCGCCGGTCAGCTCCTTGACCAGCTCCGCGACGGCGGGCATACGGGTCGAGCCACCGACGAGAACGACGTGGTCGATCTCGGAGAGCTGGATGCCCGCGTCCTTGATGACGTTGTGGAACGGCGTCTTGCAGCGCTCCAGGAGGTCGGACGTGAGCTGCTGGAACTGGGCGCGCGTGAGCTTCTCGTCCAGGTGCAGCGGGCCCTCGGCGGAGGCCGTGATGTACGGAAGGTTGATCGTGGTCTCCGTGGAGGAGGACAGCTCGATCTTGGCCTTCTCGGCCGCCTCGCGCAGGCGCTGGAGCGCCATCTTGTCCTTGCCCAGGTCCACGCCGTGGCCGTTGTTGAACTGCTTGACCAGGTAGTCGACGACGCGCTGGTCCCAGTCGTCACCACCGAGGTGGTTGTCGCCGTTCGTGGCCTTCACCTCGACGACGCCGTCGCCGATCTCAAGAAGCGAGACGTCGAAGGTGCCGCCACCGAGGTCGAAGACCAGAATGGTCTGGTCGTCCTTGTCGAGGCCGTAGGCCAGGGCGGCGGCCGTCGGCTCGTTGACAATACGCAGGACGTTCAGACCCGCGATCTCACCGGCCTCCTTGGTGGCCTGGCGCTCCGAGTCGTTGAAGTACGCCGGGACGGTGATGACCGCGTCCGCGACCTTCTCGCCCAGGTACGCCTCGGCGTCGCGCTTCAGCTTCTGGAGGATGAACGCGGAGATCTGCTGGGGGTTGAACCCCTTGTCGTCGATGTCCACCTTCCAGTCGGTGCCCATGTGGCGCTTGACCGACCGGATGGTCCTGTCGACGTTGGTGACCGCCTGACGCTTGGCCACCTCGCCGACCAGCACCTCGCCGTTCTTGGCGAAGGCGACGACGGACGGCGTGGTCCTGGCGCCTTCGGCGTTGGTGATGACGGTGGGCTCGCCGCCTTCGAGAACGCTGACGACGGAGTTAGTCGTGCCCAGGTCGATGCCGACCGCACGTGCCATTTCGGTTCCTCCAGATGTACTTCTTGAGTGGATCTGGCTCAAGGATGCATGAGCGCCTCGCCGGAGTCAACAGAGCTGAGTCGGGGAGGCTCAACTCTTATCCGGCCCTTACGCGCAAGTCGACCCCACACCGAGGGACGCCCACCTGCGGGCGCGCCGGGGCTGGTCGCGCGGTTCCCCGCGCCCCTGCGCGGCGCCTTGCGGCAAGGGTTGCCTGAGCGACACAGATCACCGCCGGGCTGGCTACAGTGCGGCGGAGTAAATGGGTAGTCTCAGACGGACTGCATAAGTTACCGCTTAGTAATCACTCGTAGTCCGCTACGAGGAACCGCCTCGCAGGCCCGAGGAGCCCCCGAATGCAACTCGCCGCGATCATCGTGTCGCTGGTCCTGACCGTGGTCGGCGTAGCGCTGCTCGCACGCGCCATCGGCCAGTTCGTCCGGTACTTCAAACTCGGACAGCCCGTACCCGCAGGAAGCAGGACCGAAAACCCGTACCAGCGAAGCGTCACGCTGGTCAGGGAGTTCCTCGGTCATACGCGCATGAACCGGTGGGGCATCGTCGGCTTCGCCCACTGGTTCGTCGCCATCGGCTTCCTGACGCTGCCGCCGACCATCATCACCGCGTACGGCCAGCTCTTCCAGGCCGACTGGACGCTGCCGGTCATCGGCGGCTTCCTGCCGTACGAGCTGTACATCGAGTTCATCGCCGCCATGACGACGCTCGGCATCGCCACGCTGATGGTCATCCGGCTGCTGAACCTGCCCTCGCGCCCCGGGCGGAAGTCCCGCTTCGCGGGCTCCAAGATGGGCCAGGCGTACTTCGTCGAGTACATCATCCTCACCATCGGCCTGGCGATCTACGTCCTGCGCGGCCTCGAGGGCGCCCTGCACCACGTCGACGGCTACGAGCCCGCGTACTTCGCCTCGTACCCGCTGGTTCTGCTCTTCAAGGGCATGAGCCTCGCGACGCTCCAGACGCTCGTCTACCTCACCGCCATGATCAAGCTCGGCACCACCATGATCTGGATGATCACGGTGAGCCTGAACACCAACATGGGCGTCGCCTGGCACCGCTTCCTCGCCTTCCCGAACATCTGGTTCAAGCGCGACGCGGACGGCTCCACCGCGCTTGGCGAGCTCCAGCCCATGACGTCCGGCGGCAAGCCCATCGACTGGGAGGACCCGGGCGAGGACGACACCTTCGGCGTCTCCCAGGTCGAGCAGTTCTCCTGGAAGGGCCTGCTGGACTTCTCCACCTGCACCGAGTGCGGCCGCTGCCAGTCGCAGTGCCCGGCCTGGAACACGGGCAAGCCGCTCTCCCCCAAGCTCCTCATCATGTCGCTGCGCGACCACGCGCACGCCAAGGCGCCCTACCTGCTCGCGGGTGGCGGCAAGACGATGGAGGGCGAGGAGAAGGCCACGCCCGAACAGCTCGCCGACGTCCCCGCCGCCGCTCTCGCCGAGGCCGAGCGCCCCCTCATCGGCACCCTCGAAGAGAACGGCGTCATCGACCCCGACGTCCTGTGGTCCTGCACCACGTGCGGCGCCTGCGTCGAGCAGTGCCCGGTCGACATCGAGCACATCGACCACATCGTCGACATGCGCCGCTACCAGGTGATGATCGAGAGCGCGTTCCCGTCCGAGGCGGGCACGATGCTCAAGAACCTGGAGAAGAAGGGCAACCCCTGGGGCCTCGCCAAGAAGCAGCGCGTGGAGTGGACCAAGGAGGTCGACTTCGAGGTGCCGATCGTCGGCAAGACGGTCGACGACCTCACCGAGGTCGACTACCTCTACTGGGTCGGCTGCGCGGGCGCCCTGGAGGACCGGGCCAAGAAGACCACCAAGGCCTTCGCGGAGCTGCTGCACATCGCGGGCGTCAAGTTCGCGATCATGGGCGGCGACGAGAAGTGCACCGGTGACTCGGCCCGCCGCCTCGGCAACGAGCCGCTGTTCCAGCAGCTGGGCCAGGAGAACGTCGCGATGCTGAACATGGCGTACGGCGAGGACGAGGACGACGAGTCGACTCGTAAGCCCAAGTCCGCGAAGAAGATCGTCGCCACCTGCCCGCACTGCTTCAACACCATCGCCAACGAGTACCCGCAGCTCGGCGGCGAGTTCGAGGTCATCCACCACACGCAGCTGCTCCAGCACCTCATCGACGAGGGCAAGCTGATCCCGGTGACGCCGGTCGAGGGTCTGATCACCTACCACGACCCGTGCTACCTGGGCCGTCACAACAAGGTCTACACGCCGCCGCGCGAGATCATGTCCGCCGTCCCCGGCCTGCGCCAGCAGGAGATGCACCGCCACAAGGAGCGCGGCTTCTGCTGCGGTGCCGGCGGTGCCCGGATGTGGATGGAGGAGCGGATCGGCAAGCGCATCAACACGGAGCGGGTCGACGAGGCGCTGTCCCTCAACCCCGACATCGTCTCCACCGCCTGCCCCTTCTGCCTGGTCATGCTCACCGACTCGGTCAACGGCAAGAAGAACGACGGCAAGGCGAAGGAATCCCTCCAGGTCGTGGACGTGGCGCAGCTGCTGCTCGACTCGGTGAAGACGCCGGTCGACCCGGCGGGCGAGGCGGAGTCCGTCGACGCGCCGGAGCCGGAGCCCGTCAAGTAGGGCTTGAGGTTCCGCTCTTCAGGCCGGTTCCGCCTCCCCGGGCGGGACCGGCCTTTCGCGTAGCTTTTCGCGTACGTCAAGCGGTACGGCGCCCAGGTCGCACCAGACGAGCTTGCCCTGCGGACCGCTGCTCGCCCCGGGGGCGCACCACCCCCACCCGTCGGAACACTCCCGTACGAGGCCGAGCCCTCTGCCCGCCTCGTCCGACGCGGCCGCCGGGGCCGGGCACGGCGGGGTGGGGTCGGTGTCCCACACGGCGATGCGGAGGATCGCGCCCGCGCAGTACAGACGGAGCGACGCGGGGCCCTTGGTGTGCTGCACGGCGTTGGCGACCAGCTCCGTCGCGAGGAGTTCGGCGGCCTCGGAGAGGTGAGGCAGTCCGTGTGCGCCCAGGATGAGGCGCAGTGCGTGACGGCTCACGGTGACGGACCGGGGGTCGTTGGGGACGGTGAGGCTGTACGCCCAGGGCGGCGGGGTCGCGCGGTCGGTTGCGTGGTCGGTTGCGCGGTCAGTCACTGGCATCGGTGCACTCCATTGTGCGGGGAGGGAGTTGGCGGTTTCACGGCGACCGTGCGGCGGTGGCTGTGTCGCGTCCGCCATGGCGTGGCGGGGCGGTGCGCTTCCGGGATCCGGTATCGCTGTGTGTGCGACGCGTCACCGACAGTAGAGACTAAGGTTAGTCTCGCGCAACCCGTTGTCGTACTCTGGTCAACCAACGGAGTGACCAACTCCCCGACACAAGGCCCGCCTTGGGCGGCGCGGAGGTTCAGTGCCACGGAAACAGCCCACCGCTCGGCAGGAGCGGCTCGGTCGCGAGCTGCGCAAGATGCGTGAGGCGGCCGGACTGACGGCACGCGAGGCCGCGCGATTGCTCGGGGCCGTTCCCGTGACGATGAGCCAGATCGAGTCCGGTGTCGCGGGCGTCAGCGAGGTGCGCGTACGGCGGTTGGCGTCGCACTATTCCTGCGCCGACCAGGAGTTGATCGACGCGTTGGTGGCCATGGCCACGGATCGGACGCGGGGCTGGTGGGAGGAGTACCGGGAGTCATTGCCACCCGTGTTCGCGGACTTGGCGGAGCTGGAACATCACGCCCGGTCCCTGCGAGTCGTCGCAACCGCACTCGTTCCGGGTCTCCTCCAGACACCCGACTACGCCCGTGCCGTCTTCGCCTTCTGGCAACCCGAACTCCCCGGCGCCGCACTCGATCTGCGGGTGGAGCATCGAATGCGTCGTGCAGAGGTGCTTTCCAGGAAGGCCCCAGTGCCGTACACGGCCATCCTGCACGAGAGTGTGCTGCGCACACACGTTGCCACCCGAGGCGTCACCCAAGCCCAGCTAGCCACACTGCTCGAGGAGTCGGAGCGGCCGAACACCACGGTGCGAGTCGTCCCCTTCGACGTGTTCGGATTCGCTGGGGCCGGAGCGTCGATGCTCTACGCGATCGGCACAGTGCCCGGCCTGGATACCGCGCAAAGGGATACGCCGAAGGGTTCGCTGCTCCTGGATTCCCCCGCCCAGCTTCTCGCCATGCGCAAGCTCTTCCGTAGGGTTGAGTCCATGTCCTTGGAGCCAGACGACTCAAGGAGTTTGATCCACCGAGTGTGGAAGGAGCTGTAAGGCATGCCTTGTTGGCAGAAGTCCTCATACTCCGACGGTGCCGACGGCAACGAGTGCGTGGAACTCGCGCGCGCCACCGGCACCATACTGCTCCGCGAAAGCGAGGCACCCGACCGCATATTGGCCCTCGACCCGCACGCCCTGACCGCCCTGCTCGGCAAGCTCCAGTCTCCGTGAACGCAAGGCCGGCCGCCCCCCGCGCGGGTGACGAGGGCTAGGCCCAGGGGGGAGAGCCGGGGGCTGGGCCACCTCATGGCCACCGCGCCACCCCCGTCGCACAACCCTTCGTACACCTCGCGAGTCACACACCCGGAAGCCAAGCCCTGCCCAAGGGCTCACGCAGAGCCGCAGATGCCCTGCCCCGCCCCACTTCTGGGAGTACCACGTGCGCGTAAGAAGCCCGGCCGTCACCGCCACCGTCGCGGCCCTCGCGGTCGCGGGGCTGACGCTGCCGCTGGCCGGTTCGGCGAGCGCCGCCTCCACCCTGAAGGACGACTTCAACCGCGACGGCTACCGCGACCTCGCGATCGGCTCGCCGAACACCAACTCCGTCACCGTCACCTTCGGTTCGGCGTCCGGCGTCGCGAGCGACCGGGCGACGACGCTCACCCAGAACTCCCTCCAGGTGCCCGGCGTGACCGAGCCCGAGGACGAGTTCGGCGAGAGCGTCACCACCGGTGACGTGAACCGCGACGGCTACGCCGACCTCATCGTCGGCGCCCCCGGCGAGAAGGTGGACGGCAAGCCCTCCGGCTCCGTCACCATCGTCTGGGGCGGCAAGGGCGGCTTCACCTCCGGCGGCCGCGTCGTGAACTCCCCGGCGGACACCGCGGGCCGCTTCGGCGAGGCCACCGCCTGGACCGACCTCGACTACGACGGCTCCCCGCAGCTCGCCGTGATCAGCGGCGACAACTGGTGGTTCTACAGCGACGGCAACGAGTTCGAGCGCCCATTGGGCCTGGAGGTCGACTTCATTCCCGAGGGCGCCCGCCTGGACGGCATGATCGCGGGCAACTTCAAGTACAAGGACGGCGTCGGCTTCGTCCTGTACGGCGAGCGCGCGGACGGCGGCGCCTGGACCGCCCACATGTACGGCGGCGTCGGCGACTACGGCTACCAGGCCGAGATCATCGCCGAGGGCGACGACCCGACCGCCACCCGCTCCGCGGCCACCGCCGGTGACGTCAACGGCGACGGCTACGACGATCTGATCACCGGGAACCCGCTCAACGGGCGCGGCGGCAAGGGCGGCTCCGTCAGCGTCCGGTTCGGCGGCGACCGCGAGTTCGGTGCTCCGGTGACGTACAACCAGGACAGCGCGGGCGTGCCCGGCGCCGACGAGGCCGACGACCACTTCGGCGCGTCCGTCTCCGCGGGCGACGTGACCGGCGACGGCCTGCCCGAACTCGCGGTGGGCGCGCCCGGCGAGACCGTCGACACGGTGGCCGACACCGGCAGCGTCACGCTCCTCAAGTCCTCGGGCGGCGCGTTCACCTCGGGCAAGGCCTGGCACCAGGAGACCGCGGGCGTGCCCGGCGTCGCCGAGCCGGGCGACCACTTCGGTACGTCCGTACGCCTGAAGGACATCAACAAGAACGGCAAGGCGGACCTGTCCACCGGTGCCACCGGCGAGGACATCGACACGACCCAGGACGTCGGCGCCGTGTGGGTCCTGCGCGGCACGGCGACGGGCCTGACCTCGTCGTCCGTGACGTCCTTCAACGGCAGGGACTTCGGCGTCGGCGGCCTGAACGCGGGCTTCGGACACACTCTGCGCTGACCCCGGCCCGCGCCGACTCCCTTCTCGGCGCAAGCCGCTCAAGCCGCTCAAGCCGCTCAAGCTACTCAAGTTGGAGAAATCTAAGTGACTCAGCACGTGCGGAAGCCCGCGCGGAACAGGCTCATCGCGGCCGGCGCCCTCTGCGCCGCCACCGCCCTCGGCATCACGGCCCTGACGGCGGGCGGCGCGTCCGCCACCGAGCCCGCGAAGCCCCGCGCCGACTACAACGGCGACGGCTACGCGGACCTCGCGGTCGGCGTGCCCGGCGCGACGGTCGGCGGCAAGGCCAAGGCCGGTTACGTCAACGTCGTCTGGGGCGGCGCGTCCGGCCTCGGACAGCACGGCTCGGTGACGGTCAGCCAGTCGACCGCGGGCGTGCCCGGCACGGTCGAGGCGGGCGACAAGTTCGGTACGGCCGTCGACTCGAACGACATGAACGGCGACGGTCTCGCCGACCTGATCGTCGGCACCCCCGGCGAGGCCATCGACGCCGCCCAGGGCGCGGGCACCGTCACGATCGTGTGGGGCTCCGCGAGCGGATTCAAGGGCGGCTTCACCGCGGCCTCCGGAGGAGACGACGAATCCCGGGGCTACGGGGCGCTGCTCACCACCGGCGACTTCGACAAGGACGGCGACAAAGACATCGCCCTGAACACCCACTTCGACGAGAGCAGCTCGCTCGCGATGCGGGCGGGCCCGTTCACCGCGGGCTCCTCCTCCGCGCTCACCCGTATCGAGAGCTGGCACTTCGCCGGTCCGACCCTCGTGACCAGCGGTGACTTCGACGGTGACGGCGGCGACGACATCGCCCTGGGGTACGACGGCATGGAGGTCAGCGGCACCGCGGTGCTCAGCAGGGCGTCCGGCGAGTGGAAGCGGACGTGGGCCACCGGCGACAGCAGCAACACCTCGCTGGCCGCCGGTGACTTCGACGGCGACGGCACGGACGACCTCGCCATCGGCAACGTCCAGCCCAACCCCGAGTCCGAAGGGACCGCCTGTGAGGACCGTCTCGGCGGTGCCATCCTCACCGTCTACGGCAAGAAGGACGGCGCGCTCGGTGACGGCGGCTCCTCCTGCACCACGCAGGCGAGCCCGCAGGTCGGCGGCGACGCTGAGGCCGACGACAACTTCGGCGCGCACCTCGCGTCCGCCAACCTCGACAAGGACGGCGTCGACGAGCTGATCGTCGGCGCGGACACCGAGGCCATCGGCACCGCGAAGAGCGCCGGCTCCTACTGGGTCCTCGCCTCGCTCGGCACCGGCCAGGGCCTCGTCGGCCCCTCCTTCAGCCAGAACTCCACGGACGTCGCGGGCACCGCGGAGGCGGGCGACCGCCTCGGCGCGGCCGTCACCACCGGCGACTACAACGGCGACACCTACCCGGACATCGCGGTGGGCGCGCCGGGCGAGGACGGCAAGGGCGGCGTCTGGTACGGCGCGACCCCGAAGGACGGCCCGAACCCGCCGGTCACGTCGGTGACGCCGGGCAAGCTGGGGCTGGCGGGGGCGGTTGAGTACGGGGCTGTGCTGGGCCGGTAAATCACCGGTTTCGGTATCTCACCGGTTTCGGTGAGATACCCGTTTCGGTGACCCACCGGTTCCGGTAACCCACCGGTTCCGCCGAGTTCATCCTCAAACGCCGGACGTGCTGGAGGCAATCCAGCCCGTCCGGCGTTTGCGCTTCCCTGCCAAATCCCCCCAACTCCGGCAACCTCCCCCAACTCCCTGCCGCAGTACAACCGTTGAGCCCCTCCGACGGTCTCCCCTTCGCCGACCACGGCGTGACGCCAGGGCCAATGCCCGGTGAACGCACTGGCTCCGCACCCCATCGAACGCGGATGCCCGCCAGGCATCCCCGCATGCCGCAGGAGACCCGCATGGCCCAGCACAAGCGCTCCACCCCCGCCAGACCCGGCCGCATACGCCTCGCCGCGGCGACGGCCGTAGCGGCCGCGCTGTCCGGCGGGCTGCTCACCGCCACCGCGGCCACCGCGTCGGCCGTCGAGCCCGCCGCCGCCACGCAGCCCGACGACGCCGACTTCAACGGCGACGACGTCGCGGACCTCGCCACCTCCGCCTCGGGCGCCAACGTCGACGGCAAAGCCGGTGCCGGCCAGGTCACCGTGACGTACGGCGGTACCGAGCGGCACCACACCACGTACAGCCAGAACAGCGCGCGCGTGCCCGGCGACGCCGAGAAGAACGACCGCTTCGGCAGCGACACCGCGTACGGCGACTTCGACCGCGACGGGTACGACGACCTCGCGGTGGCCGCGATCGGCGAGGACGTCGGCTCGGACGTCGACGGCGGCACCGTACAGGTCCTGTGGGGCTCGAAGAACGGCCTGTCCGGCGGCACCACGCTGAAGGACCCTCGCCCCACCAAGCACGATTTCTTCGGCGGACCCATCCAGGCCGGTGACTTCGACGGGGACGGCAAGGACGACCTCGTCATGGGCTCCAGCTCGGGGGCGGCCACCCTCGACGTCTACAGGGGCGGCATCTCCCGCAGCGGCGCCACCCGCGGCCACTACACCGTCCAGCCGCCCATCCACAGCGGTGAGGGCGCGGGCCCCCTGAACCTCCACTCCGGTGACGTCAACGGCGACGGCAAGGACGACCTGATCGTCGACGGCTTCTCCGTCGCCGACGACTACAACGCCAACCTCTGGCTGCCCGGCAGCGCGAACGGCATCACGACGACCGGCGTGCAGCGGCTGCCGGGCGGTCACATCACCGACGTGGGCGACACGGACAGTGACGGCTACGGCGACATCATCATCGGCCTGACCTGGGACGACGGCATCGACGGCGCTCACAAGGGCGGCAGTGTGTACGTCGTGAAGGGCAAGTCGACCGGCCCGTACGGCGGCAGCCAGGTCATCACCCAGGACAGCGAGGGCGTGCCCGGCGCCGGCGAGACCGGCGACGCGTTCGGCTCCGAGCTGGACCTCGGCGACATCAACGGCGACGGCCACCTCGACCTGGTCGTGGGCACCCCCGGCGAGAACCTGGACGGCGTCAGCGACGCGGGCTCGATCACCGTCGTCTACGGCGCGGCGGACGGCTCCGGCCTCTCCACGGCGGGCTCCGTCCTGCTCAGCCAGAACACCCCCGGCGTCCCCAACGCCGACGAGAAGAACGACTTCTTCGGCTCGGACGTCCACATCGACGACCTCGACGACGACGGCCGCGGCGACATCGCGGTGGGCGCGGCCGGCGAGAACGGCTCCAACGGCGCGCTCTACCTCCTGGACTCCAAGGCGGACGGCACGCTCTCCGGCACGGCCGGCGTCTACACCTCCACGGTGGGCATCTCGGGCTCGGGCACGCCGCGCCTCGGCGCCAACTTCGCCGACTGACCGTCGCGTCCCCGCACTCCCGTCACGGATCATCGGGCCCGCACACCAAGCGCGGGCCCGGTGTCCCATACCTCCGGAGCCTCCATGCGCACACGCACCCGCACCCTCGCCCTGGCCTCGGCCACCGCCCTCGCCGCGACCGGCCTCGCTCTCCCCCTCGCGACCACCGCGACCGCCTCGGTCACCTCGGTGGCCTCCGAGCCGACCGAACCCACCCGCCTCACCAGCGACTTCGACGGCGACGGCTACGCGGACCTCGCCGTCGGCGTGCCCTCCGGCACCGTCGACGGCAAGGCCAAGGCCGGTTACGTGAGCGTCGTCTTCGGCGGCGACGGCGGCCCCGGCTCCAGCAACGTACGCCGCATCACGCAGGCCACCGTCGAGGTGCCCGGCACCCCCGAGACCGGCGACCGCTTCGGCGGCGCGGTCACCAGCGCGTACGTGGACGACGACAAGTACGCCGACCTCGTCATCGGTGCCCCCGGCGAGGACATGGACGGCAAGGCCGACGCGGGCTCCGTCACCGTCCTGTACGGCACCGGAGACGGCTTCGCCCTGGCCAACACCGCCGGCCGCGGCGGGAGGGCCGGCGACGCGTACGGAAACTCCCTGGTCGCCGCCGACTTCACCGGTGACACGGACGTCGACCTGGCGATCGGCGGCAAGGACAAGGTCGTAGCCAACCTCAACCCGTACGCGGCCCGCACCGAGCCCGTCATGGCCAAGCCCATGGGCGGCCGCGCCCCCGTCATGACGTCCGGCGACTTCGACTCCGACGGCCGCCCCGAGCTGGCCGTCGCGTACTACACGGAGAACGCGCCCGACATCCAGTCCCACGTCCTGCTCTACCGCTACAGCACGGACGAGCGCCGCTTCGACCTGACCTGGAGCAGCGACAACAGCGCCGCGAACGCGCTCGCCACCGGCGACTTCAACGGCGACGGCCACGACGACCTCGCGCTCGGCAACTGCCGCGAGATCGCCGACGAGAACATCGACGACCCGTGCGGGCCCGAGGAGATCGCCAAGGGCGGCGGCATCCACATCCACTACGGGGACGGCGACGGCCTCGTATGGGAGGGCCAGACCCTCAACCAGGACACCCCGGGCGTCCCCGGCGTCGCCGAGACGGGCGACGACTTCGGCAACGCCCTCGCCGTCGCGGACATCGACGCCGACGGCAAGGACGACCTGATCGCGGGCGCCCCCGGCGAGGCGATCGGCGGCGCGGCGCGCGCGGGGGCCGTCACCGTCCTGAAGGGCGGTACGAAGGGCATCCTCGACGCGTCGGGCGCGGCGAACGCGGTCGCGTACCAGCAGGACTCCCCCGGCATCCCCGGCGCCGCCGAGAAGGGTGACCTCTTCGGGGCGGCGCTCGCCACCGCCGACCGCAACGGCGACGGCCGCCCCGACCTGGCCGTCGCCGCCCCGGGCGAGAACGCCTCGGCGGGCGGCGTCTGGAACCTGCCCTCCGTCACGGCGCCCGGCACCGCGGCCGTCACCCCGAACTCCATCGGGCTGCCCGCCTCTTCGCACCCGTACGTGTATGGAGCGGTGCTGGGCCGCTGATTCCGCCCTGCCCCGTCGGCCGGCCTCGGCCTGTGGCAAACCGCCCTGTGGACCCGCCTATGGCCCGGCCTGTGGCCCGCCTATGGCAAACCCCTCAGGGTTCCCCTAGGGGTTGTCACAGGTCGGCCGCAAACCCTCTCTCCTCCCAAGGAGGGACGACCCGACCCCGTAAGACCAGGTACGTTCGATTCGTGGCTGGATTCAGGATCGGACGCGGCCGGGACAACCGCGCCCCGCAATCGCGACCGCAACAACAACCGCGGCAGCAGCCGTACGGGCAGCAGGCCCCCCAGGGGCAGCAGCAGCCGTACGGCTACCCACCCGTGCCGCCGAACCCGCAGCAGCGGCAACAGCAGTACGGCGGGGGCGGCCCCCACGGAGGCGGCCCCCCGTACGGCGGTGGCGGCCCCCAGTACGGGGGCGGCGGCCAGCGGCAGGGCGGCGGTGGCCAGCAGTGGCCGCAGGCCGGCGGTGGTGGCGGTGGCGCTCACGGCGAGCCGGAGTACTTCGGCGGCCCCGACGGCCAAGGCCATGGTCAGGGCGGCCACGGCCACGGCCCCCAAGGCGGCTACGACCCCTACGCGGCCAACAACCCCGGGCACACCCAGGCCTTCTCCATCGGCGAGGACCCCTACACCCAGGGCGACACGTACCGCGCGGGCCAGGCCCCCGCGCCGCCCATGGGCCCACGCCTGCACTGGAAGGACCTGCTGCGCGGCATCGTGCTGCGCCCGGGTCCGACCTTCCTCCAGATGCGGGACTACGCGATGTGGGCCCCGGCCCTCGTCGTCACGTTCCTCTACGGCCTGCTCGCGATCTTCGGCTTCGACGACGCCCGCTCCGACGCGATCAACGCCACGCTGTCGTCAGTGGTCCCGTACGTCCTCACCACCGGCGTGGCGATCACCATCAGCGCCTTCGTCCTGGGCGTCGTCACACACACCCTCGCCCGCCAGCTCGGCGGCAACGGCGCCTGGCAGCCGACGGTCGGCCTCTCCATGCTGATCATGTCCCTGACGGACGCGCCCCGCGTGATCGTGGCGCTGTTCCTGGGCGGCGGCCAGACGTTCGTCCAGCTCCTCGGCTGGGCGACCTGGCTCGCGGCGGGCGCGCTGCTCACGACCATGGTGAGCAAGTCACACGACCTGCCGTGGCCGAAGGCGCTGGGAGCGGCGTCGATCCAGCTGCTGGCGATCCTGTCGATCATCAAGCTGGGCACGTTCTAGACGACGTACGTACGTACATACACAGGAGAAGGGCCCGGAGAACCATCACTCCTCCGGGCCCTTCTCTCACGTACAGACCAGTACAGACCAGCACAGACCAGTACAGACGGATCAGGCGTCGAGAACCTGACCCTCCCGCTTCACGACGGGCGGCTCGACGCTCCAAGGGAAGTTGATCCACTCGTCGGTCCGCTTCCAGACGTACTCGCACTTCACGAGCGAGTGCGACTTCTCATAGATGACGGCGGACCGCACCTCGGCGACATGATCGAGGCAGAAGTCGTGCACGAGCTTCAACGTCTTCCCGGTGTCGGCGACGTCATCGGCGATGAGCACCTTCTTGTTGGTGAAGTCGATGGCGTTGGGCACGGGAGAGAGCATGACGGGCATTTCGAGGGTCGTACCGACGCCCGTGTAGAACTCGACATTCACCAGATGGATGTTCTTGCAGTCGAGTGCGTACGCGAGGCCGCCGGCGACGAAGACACCACCGCGGGCGATGGAGAGCACCACATCCGGCTGGTACCCGTCGTCGGCGACGGTCTGCGCGAGTTCGCGCACGGCGCGGCCGAACTTCTCGTACGTAAGATTCTCGCGCACAACACTCATACCGCTGCTCACACCACTGCTCACATCACTGCTCACATCACTGCTCACGCCGCTGCTCACACCTGTGTCCGATGGAAATTGAGGAAGGAACGGGAGGCGGTCGGCCCGCGCTGCCCCTGATAACGCGACCCGTACCGCTCCGAGCCGTAAGGCGACTCGGCGGGCGAGGTCAGCCGGAACATGCACAGCTGCCCGATCTTCATGCCCGGCCAGAGCTTGATCGGCAGGGTCGCCAGATTCGACAGCTCCAGGGTCACGTGCCCGGAGAACCCGGGGTCGATGAACCCGGCGGTGGAGTGCGTGACGAGCCCGAGCCGCCCGAGGCTGGACTTCCCCTCCAACCGACTCGCCAGGTCATCGGGAAGGCCGATGACCTCGTACGTCGAGGCGAGCACGAACTCCCCGGGGTGCAGGATGAACGGCTCGTCGCCCTCGGGCTCCACGAGCCGCGTCAGGTCGGCCTGCTCGACGGAGGGGTCGATGTGTGGGTAGCGGTGATTCTCGAACACCCGGAAGTAGCGGTCCAGCCGCACGTCGATGCTCGAGGGCTGCACCATGGATTCGTCGTACGGGTCGATCCGCACCCGTCCGGAGTCGATCTCGGCCCGGATGTCCTTGTCTGAGAGAAGCACGCACCGAGGATACGCAGAGCGCGCGGGCCCACCACAATCTCATCGACTGTGACGGCCCGCGCGCCTGTACCGGATGCCCCCGTGCCCGTCCCCGTGCCTGTCCCCCTGACTACCGCTTCTGCAGGGTCACCGGCACCGCGTGCCGGAGCCGGGCGCAGCGCGGGCAGCGGATGAGCCGTCCGGGACCGAGCCGGCCGGCCTGCTGCATCGGGAACGACGCGGTGCTGAACACGTGCCCTTCGGCACATCGGACGACGGTGCGCTCCATCAAGTCCTCGAGTCCCTTCCCCAAAGCCGTCTCTGAACCAGTGCGCCGGAGGCTCATTCCCTCTCCGCCCCTCAACGCACGAAAGCCCACATTACGACACCAAAGGGACGCCACTCCAAGCGGCACGACCACGGCCCACGACCCGCCTGCGGCCCGTCCACGGTACGCCCCAACTCCCTCCCGCCGCACGGCGCATCCACCTCCCGGACAGCACACGGGCCCCGCGGCGAGAGCGCCCGGGGCCCGTGATGAGGTAGAGTGTGCGACGTTACGACACCGCTTCTGGCGGCACGTTTCGCGGGTGTAGTTTAGTGGTAGAACATCAGCTTCCCAAGCTGAGAGTGCGAGTTCGATTCTCGTCACCCGCTCCACAGTTGAGGCCCAGGTCAGCGACCTGGGCCTTCGTCGTTTCCAGGCTTCGGTCGCCGGGAAGCCTTTTTGCCAGGCATACAGGTATCCCTGTGTGCTGGTGGGTCCGACGCGTGCACGAGGTGGAGACAGTACGCTGAATCCAGCGGGATCGAGTCCGCCGCACAGTGTCCGGGAGGCATGTGGTGACTGCCGAGATGGTGGCCCCGGCGTGGATGCACGAGCAGATCACGGCGGAGGAATACGAGTCGTGGTCCGAGGAGCAGTGCGCCGGCATCGAGATCGTGGACGGAATGGTCGTCGTGAGCCCTAGCGCGTCCAAGCGGCACAACCGGCTGGCCAGGATCCTGGCGAATGCCCTGGACGCTGCCGCCGGCCCCGACTGGAACGCCGACACGGACTTCGACGTCCGCTTGCAGGACGTCCCGCTCACCAATCGCCGCCCCGACGTCATCGTCTACCGCGCGGACACGATCGACGTCACTCCCACCCGGCCTGAGCATGTCCTGCTGGTGGCCGAAGTGGTGTCGCCGGGCTCCGAGACCACTGACCGGATCGTGAAGGTCGACCAGTACGCCAAGGCCGGCATCGGCTTCTACTGGCGGATCGAGCAGGCCGCGACGGGCACGCCGCTGGTGTATACGTACCTACTCGACCCCGCGACGAGGACCTACCGGGACGGGGACGTGTTCACCGGGGCCGTGAAGGCCGCCGCCCCCTTCGCCGTAGAGATCGACCTCAGCCAGGTCTGAACCGTCCGCACCGCAGGCAGATGGCCTGCTCGGCCTACCACGTAGCTCAAGATGCATCAGTGACCTTCGAGGCGCGATCGGCGCGTGTCGGGAACGTCGAGCCGTCGTGCGCGAGAATGCCCCGCATGGTTGATGGCGGGGATTTCTTAAGCGGGTTCGCTGAGCGTGTCGCGCGCTTTGATCGGGAAGCGGCCCGGCAGCGCGCGGACCGGGCGGAGGACGAGCGGCGGCAGGTCATGGAGGACTTCCCGCTGGCGGGGTGGCCGGAGCTGCCGTTGGAGCGGTATGCGCTTGGGCCCGCGGGTTATGGCGGGCGGCAGTACTCCTTCTGCCGTCTGATGGAGTACGCCACCAACGCGCTGGGCAGCATCCGCGGCGGCAGCGCTGCCAAGCACATCGTGTACCAGCACCGGACAGGTGAATGGCGCATCGTGCCCAGCGCCCTGCGCGGGCTCGGTGTGCGCGACGCCTGGGGGGAAGTCCGCGCCGAGTTCGTGGCCGCCTTCGCGGCGGCGGCCGAGGGTGCGTACGAGCGTATCGACGAGCTGGAGTCGCTCTCGTACGGCCAGGCGCTGACCACCAAGGCCCTGGCGGTCTACTTTCCCGGCGACTTCCTGCCGATCTTCTCCGCCTCGCACGTCCGTCACTTCACCGCGCTTCTGGGCGGCCTGCCACGCCAGTACTCCTCGGGGGTACGCACCTGGCAGGCCAATCGCGAGCTGCTCGAACTCGTGCGGAAGACACCGGAGTTCGATGGGTGGCGGCCGCACGAAGTGATGCAGTACCTGTACGGCTTCCACGATCCGCGGCCGAAGGACCGGCTGGTCTGGAAGATCGCGCCCGGAGAGCGCGCCGGCCTCTGGGACGACTGCCTCACGAACCGTCGTATCCGCGTCGCCTGGGACGAGGTCGGCAGCCTCGGGCAGTACGAGAGCGACCAGGAGCTCAAGGACGCCCTGGACCAGTACTGGCCGCGCGGCGCCGGCGGGAATCTGCGGCTCGCACGGCAGTTGCTCGCCTTCCGCGACCTCGAACCCGGTGATCTGATCGTCGCCAACCGGGGCAAGTCCGAGGTGCTCGCGGTGGGTACCGTCGCCGACGGTTACTCCTACGACTCCGACGCGCAAAAGCACCGGCACACCGTGGGAGTCGACTGGGACACCTCCTACGCCCAGCTCTTCGACTCGCCGCGGCATGCCTGGCAGCAGACCCTCGCCAAGGTGCCCGCCACCCTGTGGCGCGAGATCCGGCAGGGCCGCGAGGCCGCCCTTGCCGGGTCCGTCGAGCCCGCGGCCGTCGGCGCGCAGGGTGATGCCCAGGCCGGCGCCGACGCCGACCTCCCCGATCTCGTACGGCAAGTGCGTGAGCTTCTCGACCACAAAGGGCAGGTCGTACTCCAGGGACCGCCGGGCACCGGCAAGACGCGGCTGGCGCTCAGCGTCGCGCTCGCCATGGCGGGGCGCGCCGACCGGATCGAGGCCGCGCCCGAGGAGCGCGCGACGGCTCTCGCCGAGCTGTCCAAGGTGCCCGAGGGGGCCAAGGCAGCCCGCCTGACGATGGTTACCTTCCATCCGTCCTACGGGTACGAGGACTTCGTCGAGGGGTTCAAGCCGAATACGGCTGCGGACGGCGCCGGCCTCAATCTGACGATGACGGACGGACTGTTCCGGCGTGTGTGCGAGGCGGCCTCGGCGGATCCCGACGGCACCTTTCTGGTCGTCGTGGACGAGATCAACCGCGGTGACCTGCCGCGCGTCCTGGGCGAGTTGATTACCCTGCTGGAGCTGGACAAGCGGGGCTCCGTCTCCGTCACCCTGCCCACCAGTGGCCGCCGGCAGACCGTCCCGCCGAACGTCCGCATCATCGGCACCATGAACTCCGCGGACCGCAGCGTGGGGCACATCGACGCCGCGATCCGCCGCCGGTTCGCGTTCATCGACGTACCACCGGATCTCGACGTACTGGACGGCGAGGTCGAAGGGCTCGGTCTGGCCTCCTTCCTGGAGGGGCTGAACGCCAAACTCGACGTCGCCTTCGGTCCCGACCACCTGCTCGGCCAGGCATATCTGCTCGTCGGCGACCGGCCGCTCGTCACCGTGGAAGAGCTCTCCCGCGCCTTCCACCACGAGATCGTGCCGCTCGTGGCCGACTACTGCCAGGGGCAGCCCGAACTGCTCAGGTCCGTGCTGGGGACACTGGTGAGCCCCGGCACCGGCCGCGTCGTACAGACCAATCCGCAGGACCTGCCGGGAGTACTGGCGGACGAGTTCGTGGCCACCGAGGCCCCGGGCGATGAGCAGACAGGTAATAAGCAGACGGGTGATGAGGCCCGGAGCGACTTGGACTGGGACTAGCCGGATGCCCCGAAACGCCTTCCGGCATCAAGTGATCCTCAAGGAGCACACGTCCGTCACCGTCCCCCGCTCCCAGCTGCGGGGAGACGACCTCGACAAGCTCCGCGCCTCCCGTGTCGTCACCCTCACCGAGGTCCGCGGCGGTTACGCCCTGCGAGCCCGGGCGACCTGCGGAGTGCTCCAGCTCGACCGGATACGCCTGGTCCTTCAACCCAAGTTCCCGATCGAGGGAGAGCGCCTGATCGACTGGCTCTGCTACGCCAACAAGCGGCCCGAGCCCGACGAGGCGCTGCGGAACTGGCCGCTGGGCGGGGACGGTTACGCGGGGCTGGTGCCGGCCGCGCTGCTGCACGAATGCCGCCTGCTGCTCCGGCGCGGGCCTCGCAGGGACTACGTACGCAGACAGCGCGTCGACACCACCCTGCGGGGGCGGCTCGACGTGGAGGCGCAGGCGACCCGGTGTTACGGCGCGGTGGACCGGCTCCACCTCCAGACCTTCGAGTACGAGGACGGCGGCTGGGAGAACCTGGTGTGCGGGGCGGCGCTGACCGTCGCGGCCCGGCGGTCCTCCGATCCCCGGCAGACGCGGCTGCTGCTCGACGCCGCCGCGCAGTTCCCGTCCCCGAGGCGGCCGCGGGACGCGCTGCTCCTCCTGGCACGCGGGCGGTACAACCGCCTCAACAGCCACTACCGTGCGGCGCACGCCTGGGCCCGGGTGCTCCTCGGCGGGGGCGGGGTGGCCGACCTGCTGGACCCGCACGGCTTTGGGGCGAAGTGTCTGCTGCTCGATCTGAACGTCCTGTGGGAGAACGTCGTCAAACGGATGGCCGTCGACGCGGCCGCCGCGCTCGGTGGACGGCTCGCGCGGCGGGAGGAGGGCGCCATCCTGACGTACGGATGCCTCGGTGACCGGACGCCTCCGTCGTTCCGTCCCGACGGGCTGCTGGCCTTTCCGCCGGCGCCCGGGGAGCCCGGCCTGACGCGCTTCCTCACCGTGGACGCGAAGTACAAGGCTTACGCCAAGAAGAACGTCCTCTCGGACGACCGCCACCAGCTCCTCACCTACATCGCCGGGTACACCACCGCGGACGCGCCACTCGCCCTGGTGGTCTACCCCGCGCCGGGCGGCGCCTCCCCGCGTGAGCTGGTCGTCCAAGGGCCTCGCGGTGTTCTGGGGGTCATCGGGGTGCTCGGGCTCGACACCCGTCTGGGTCCGGAGAAGGCCGCCGGGCCGTTACGGGAGGCGATCGCCGGGTTCGCCGGTTCTGCCGGTTCTGGCGGCTCGGTGTAGCCGTTCGTCGTTGGGCGTTCCGGCTGGGTGGAGGCGTGGGTCAACCAGTGGCCCTGTACGGCGTCTCTTTAGGCTGACAGGTGGGGATTTGGGGCATGGCTCGTCGAGATAGCCGCGTGCGTTTGCCGATGATCGGCACCTTCCGGACTTCTTGAGGAAGGTGCGTGTCCGTCATGGTCCATCGCGTGTCCGACGTGGAATTGCCACCGCTCTACTGCCCGCTGGAATCCGCCGTTCATCCGCATGTCCGACGCATTGAGCGGCGTGCCGTGGAGTGGATCCGGGCGAGTGGCATGTGTGCCACCGAGCGGGAAGAGGCATGGGTCATCGCCACGCACAGCGCCGACTTCTTCGCGCGGTTCGCCCCGGACGCCGAGGACGACGACCGGCTGCTGGCGGCGGCCCTGTGGGTGTACTGGGGGTTCGCCTTCGACGACGCCCGCTGTGACTCAGGGCCGCTGAGCGGTCGGCCCGCGCAGTTCAACGCGCTGGCCGGTCAGGTGCAGCGGGCCTGCGAGGCGCCCTCGGCCGTGGGGCAGGATCCGTACATCGGCGCGCTGCGGGACATCGTCGGGCGGTTCCGTTCCTTCGCGCCGCCCACTCAAGTGCGGCGCTTCGCGCGGGGGCACCAAGCGTGGCTGGCGGGGGTCGCCTGGCAGGTCGGCAACCAGGCCGCCGGGCATATGCCGGGGCTCGACGACTTTCTCGCGATGCGGCTGCTGTCGTCCGGGGGCGAGCCGACGTACGCCCTGCTGGAGTTGGCGACCGGGGCCGAGGTGCCCGACCGCGAGATGCACCGGCCGGCCGTGCGGGCGCTGACGGAGATGGCGATCCTCGTCGCCGCGCTCGACAACGACCGGCACTCCTTGGTGAAGGAGCTCAGCCGCAACCAGGCCGACCAGAACCTCTACACGGTGCTGATGGCGGAGCGTTCCATGCCGTTGCGGGAGGCCGTGGAGGCCGCCAACGGGCTGCGGGACCGGGTGCTGCGGCGCTTCCTCGACCTGCACGACCAGGTCCGGCCGACGGCCGGCGCCGATCTCCGGTCGTATCTGCGAGGACTGCGGTACGGGATCCGCGGCAACAACGAGTGGGGGATGCGTGTGCCCCGTTATCTGAGCCTCGGGCACTGGCCGGACGACATGGAGTTCAGCGAACTGGCGTACGCGTCCGAGCCGTCCGACACGCGGTCGGGGCCGATCGAAGGGGCGCCGAGCGTCGCGTGGTGGTGGGATGCCGGGCTCTCCTGAGCAGAGCCGGTCAGCCGGTCGTCCTCACTGACCGCGCGCCATCGACGTCGTCGTCAGCCTCGCGCCGCCAGGTCCAGCGTCCACCAAGGGCCGCCCCCTCCGGGCTCCGCACCGACACCTACGTGCGTGAAGCCGCAGGTCAGCAGGGATTCGCGGTGTGCGGAGCTGTCCACCCATGCCCTCACCGCGGCCTCCGGGGTGTCCTGCCCGGCCGCGATGTTCTCCGCGGTGCTCCGGGCTCGGTACCCGGCGGCCCGTACGCGCTCGGCGGGGGTGCTGGAGCCCGCCCCCGTGTGGGTGAGGCGGCCTTGGCGGGCCATGTGCGCGCTGTGGGCCTCCGCGGCTCGGGTGAGCGCGGCGTTCAGGCGGACGGGCGGGCAGTCGGCGTCGGCGCGGGACTGGTTGACGGCGGCGACCATCCGGTGGGCCGTTCCCTTGGGGCGTGAGTCGGCCGTCCTCGAAGGTGGCGAGGACGCCTGCTGCCAGCCGCCGGGCGTCGGCGCCGGCCACGGCGGCACCCGGTACGGGATGGGCGGCGCCGGTACGGGCGGTGGGCCGGCCCACGCCGCGAACGCGCCGCCGCCCAGCAGCGCCAGGGAGAGCAGGACACCCCCCGTCACACTCCCCATCGCACCCCCCGTCGCACCCCGCATCGCCGCGGCCTCGTGCCGCGCGCGCACCGCCGCCCGGAGCGCCGAAAAAACCCGCCACCAAATTCCGGTCATACGCTTTAGCCTCCCGCTTCCCGCTTCTCCCTTTCGTAATCGGCGCTCACCGTACCGACAATTCGGCCGCCGCCTGACACAGCCGTAACACCCTGCACGTATTCATGCGCTTTTAGGCTGGTGTACCCGCGGGTTCGTTCGGGGGAATACGGCATTTACAGTTTTCCTGTGAGCGGTTGGCATCGATAGGCTGCAATGAGTTCCTTTTCCCTGCATTCACTGCAGGCTTCCCGGAGGTTTTCATGTTCTCTTCGTTTCTTCGCTCCGCGGCCGTGATGTCGCTGGCAGCGCTGGCTCTGACGGCGGGCGCGAGCGCGAGCACGGCGAGCGCCGCCCCCGCGCCGGCCAATGCAACGGCCCCGGCCCCGACCGTCGGCCACCTCGGCCACCCCGACCCTGACTTCCACCACCACCACCACCCGCCGCTGAACTTCGGGCCGTTCCAGGTCCCGAGCAACGGCTCCGTCTCCGGCGGCTTCGCATGGAACGCGCGGTAAGGACACGAGGAAACGTGCACGAATAGGGGGCCGCCCTGGCGGCCCCCTATTCGTACGCCACCGGCGACGCTCAACGCTTCAACGTCGCCGCACTCGCCACCAGCACCAAAATCACACACGCCAGGATCAGCAACGCGTCCCGCACGAACACACCCGTGATCCCGGCGTGATCGGCGGCCTCCCCCGCGGCCTGGACCGCGTACGTCATCGGCATCATCTTCGCGATGCCGGCCAGAGCGCCCTGCATGTCCTCGCGGGGCACGAACAGGCCGCACACCAGGAATTGCGGCAGCACACCCGCCGGCAGGAACTGCACCGCCTGGAACTCGTTGCGGGCGAATGCGCTCACCAGCAGGCCGAGCGCCAGTCCCAGCAGGGCGCCCAGCATGGCGATGACCATCAGCAAGTACGCGGGCCCCTTGATGTCGAGGCCGAGCGGCCCGACGGCCAGCAGCGTGGACAGCACCGCTTGCAGCAGGGCCAGGAAGGTGAAGGCGAGGCTGTAGCCGAGGACGATGTCGAGGCGTCGTACGGGCATCGTCAGGAGCCGCTCGGCGGTGCCGGTGGTGCGTTCCCGCAGAGTGGACACCGACGCGACCAAGTACATGACGATGACCGGGAAGATGCCGAAGACCTGCGGGCCGACGCGCTCGAACGTCGGCTCGGAGGTGTGGAACATCAGCTTCAGCAGCACCATCAGCATGCAGGGGATGCCGAGGACCAGGGCGGTGCTGCCCCGGTCACGGGAGACCTGCTGGAGCACCCGTACCGCCGTCGCGCCGGTGATGGTGGGCGAGAACGGCAGCCGTTCGGCCAGACCGGCGACGCTCACCGCAGGGATTCCATGGCGAAGAAGGACCCCTCGGCGGCCGGTGCGGTGGGCTGGTCGAACAGGGCGGGCAGCATCGTCTGTGCCGCGGGCCGCTGCCGGGCCCGTGCCTCGGCCACCGCGGCGGCCTCCACCAAGAACATGAACGCCTCTTCCACATCCGCGCAGGCCGTGTACCGCAGCAGGGTGTCCCGGTCCGTGCTGGCCAGCAGCCGGCCCGAACGCATCAGCAGGAGCCGGTCGCAGCGGTCGGCCTCGTCCATGACGTGGCTGGAGACCAGCAGCGTGGTTCCCTCGTCGGCCAGCCGTTGGAAGACCAGCCACAGCTCGCGGCGGACCATCGGGTCGAGGCCCACCGTGGGCTCGTCCATCACCAGCAGGTCCGGCCTGTTCAGCAGCGCGACCGCCAGCGACACCCGCGAGTACTGGCCGCCCGACAGGCGGGTGACCTGCTTGTCCGCGTACGAGGCCAGGTCGACCTCCTTGACCACGCGGACCACGGAGTCCTCCCGCCGCCAGCCCCGCATGCCGAGGGCGGCGGCGAAGTAGCGCAGGTTCTCCAGCACCGTCAGGTCCGCGTACACCGACGGGGCCTGTGTGACGTAGCCGACGCGCGTACGCAACTGCGCGGCGCCCGCCCGGTGTCCGAGGACCTGGACGTGCCCCTCGGTCGGCTGCTGTACGCCGACGACGGAGCGCAGCAGCGTGGTCTTGCCGCAGCCGCTGGGGCCGAGGACGCCGACGATGCAGCCGCGCGGCACGTTGAAGGAGAGGTTCTGCAGGACTCCGCTGCCGCCACGGACCACGTGCAGTCCGTAGACGGCCACCGCCGGCAGGTCGTCCGGAAGTGCCGCACTGGGCTCGGTCCGCTGCTCGGTCCGCTGCACGACTCCCCTGATTTTCCGTACGAATGTCCCGCCTCGGGCGGATACGAGCGTCCCGCCTCGGGCGGTTGGGGTACGGCCGGGCGGACATCGCGCGCGGCCACCGCCCAGACAAACGGCCCAGGTCGGTCGAAGTCACGCATCTGGCGCACACGAAACAAAAACGCCACCTCCAGGGCGTGCCCGCTCCACGACTTCCGCCCTCCGCCGATCTCCACACTCCCGGCGCATCACCGACCTCAGTACTTCCGGCGCACCACCGGCCTCAGAAATCCCGGCCCACCACCTACCTCAGAACTCCCGGCTCACCATCCCCCGCGCGATGTCCCGCAGTTGCTGGTACGCCTCCGGCGTCGGCTGCGCGCACGACAGGGAACGCAGCGCGGTGTTCACCTGGTGGTGCGCCTCCTCCTCGGCGGCCTGGCGGCCACCGGCCTCCTCCACCAACCGGGCCACCAGAGCGATGTCCTGCTCCTGGAACGGGGCCGGGGAGCCGTACAGGGCCTTCAGCCGCCGCGACGCGTCACCACCGCCCGCCAGCGCGGCCACCACCGGCAGGGACTTCTTGCGGGCCGCCAGATCCGCCCCGACGGGCTTGCCGCTGCGGGCGGTTCGGCCCCAGATGCCCAGTACGTCGTCCGCGCACTGGAACGCGACTCCGAGCCGCCGCCCGAAGTCCCGCAACCCACTGACCTGTTGGGCGTCCGCACCGGCCAGCACACCACCCAGCGCGCACGCGCATCCCATCAGCGCGCCCGTCTTGCCCTCGGCCATCGCCAGATACTGCGCCACGGACACCTCGCGTGCGCTTTCGAACGCGACGTCGTGGCTCTGTCCCTCGACGAGGTCGAGCAGCGTGCCCACGAGTTCCCTGAGCGCCGCCGCACCGCCCGTGGGCACGTCGGCCACCATCCGCAGCGCCGCCGCCAGCAGCGCGTCCCCCGTGAGGACGGCGGCCGGGGTGCCGAACACCGACCAGGCGGCGGGCCGGTACCGGCGCAGCGCGTCACCGTCGATGACGTCGTCGTGCAGCAACGTGAAGTCATGGACGAGTTCCACCGCCACCGCGCCCGGGACCGCGTCGTCGGGGGCGCCGCCGACCGCGACCGCGCAGAGCATGGCCAGCCGCGGCCGCACCGACTTGCCGCCGCCGCGCACCGCCGCCCCGCTCGGGCTGCCGTCGGCCTCGCACCAGCCGCGGTGGTACCCCGCCACCCGCGCCTCGGCCGCGGGCAGGGCGGCCACGGCCGCCTGTAGGGCAGGGGACAGCAGGCCGTCGATCCAGTGCCGCTGCGAGGACGCGCCGACGGGCGCCGAGTCGGCGATCTGCAACATGCACTGCTCCTCACGACGGCGCGACGAAACCGCGGCATCTGCGGGCCCCGGGCCCGGGGTCCACACCCCGTACTCCGGCCGCCGCCATCGCAATCCAATCGCTTGCACCGAGCCCGGAAAAGCCACGGCACGCGTCCGCCTCAGAGATCACCGAGGCGGCCCAGCCCTATTACGGTGCGCCCAGCCGACAATCACATTCCCCCGCGGCCCGCCGACCGCGGCGCGGAGCGTTCCATGGGCGGGGTCCGTCGAGGCGTCGGACGGTCCGTACAGCGGCAGGGCGGCAGCGGGACGTGAGCCGCGCGGCAGCGGGACGTGAGGGGGGAGGGCGAGACTCATGGATGTCAGCAGGTCAGGCGCGCGGTCGGTCAGGACCGGGCCGTCTCGCGCCTTCAGTTACGAGCCTTACCTCACGGGGGAATTCCCATGCGTACGTTCCGCAGCCACACCCGCGCCCGCACCACCGTTCTCGCCGCGGCCGGCGCCGCCGCGCTCGCCCTGTCCCTCACCGCCTGCGGCGGAGACGGCATGGGGGTGAAGTCGGGCGGGCCGGCCGGATCGGCCGGCTCCGATGGCTCCGTTTCCGTCTCCAATTCCTCGGCCAAGCCTTCGGCGTACGCCGGATCATCCGGGCCGTCGGGGTCGTCCGGGGCCTCGGAGCCGTCCAAGTCCGGTGGCTCCAGCTCCGGTTCGGGCTCCGCCGCGCCCGCCTGCACCACCAAGGACGTCTCCGTCAGCGCCGCCCGCCACAACGGCCCGCCCTACACCCACACCGTCCTGACCGCGAAGAACACCTCGGGTCACGCCTGCAGGATGACCGGCCACCCGGAGATCCAGTTCCTGGAGAGCCACCGCGAGAGCGTGCCGCCGGTCGCCAAGAGCAAGCCCGCCGCGCCCATCGTGCTGAAGGCGGGCGCACCTGCGTACGCCCTGGTGAAGCTGTCGGACGGTGGCGCTCACGAGGAGAGCGAGGTCGTCACCGACTTCTCCGTCACGTTGCAGGGCGGCGGCGGCACGACCGCCGTCCACGCCCCGGGCGAGGGCGGCATCGCCGTGGATCCGGCGAAGTGGGCGACGGGCTACTGGACGTACGAACTGCGCGACGGCGCCGACGACTTCTGATCCCGAAGCACCTGCTCTCAACTCGGTCCGAGCGCCGCCGAACCGCTCTCCCCGCCCCAGATGGCCGGCGCCTATCTCTCCGCCGTCTGCGCGCCGCTGACTCCGGCGGCGAGGCGGGCGAGCCCGGATGCCGCCTCCGTACCCTCCGCCGCACCGAACACGTGCACCACCAGGCCCGTCTCACCGGGTGCCGCCGGTACGTGAAGGGACTCGAAGTCCAGAGTGAGTACGCCGGTCACGGGGTGCCGCAGGCGTTTGCTGCCCGCGGCGCACATCACCACCTCGCCGCTGTCCCAGATGCGGCGGAACTCGGCGCTGCGCGACGTCAGTTCAGCGATCAGTGAGGCCAGATCCGCGTCGTCCGGGTGGCGTCCGGCGGCCACCCGCAGCTGGCCCACGGCTTCCGCCGCACGGTCGGGCCAATCCGGGTGTACGTCCCGGGAGGCGGGGTCCAGGAAGAGGTACCGGGCGTTGTTGCGGTCGCGGCGGGGTGCCGGGTCGGCCAGGCCGCCGAGCAGCTCGGCGCCGAGGTCGTTCCACGCCACGACGTCGAGACGGTGGTCCGTCGCGAACGCTGGGAAACCGTCGGCCACGGCGTCCAGGATCCGCCGCAGCAACGGGCTGACCCGTGCCTTCGGCGCCGGGCCGCGCTCGTTCCCGGCCAGGGTGGCGAGGTGTGTGCGTTCCGCCGTGTCCAGGGCGAGCGCCCGGGCGAGGGCGTCGAGGACTTCGGAGGACGGCTGGGTGGCGCGGCCCTGTTCGAGACGTACGTAGTAGTCGACGCTGATGCCCGCCAGCTGGGCCAGCTCCTCGCGGCGCAGGCCGCGCACTCTGCGCCGGGGGCCGCCGGGGAGACCGACGTGCTCCGGTGCGACGCGCGCCCGGCGGGCGCGGAGGAAGCCGCCGAGGTCCCGACCGGTGTCGCCGCTGCCACCGCCGTCACCGCTGCCGCCGCTGCTGTCCATGTGCTCAAGTATGGGTCCGCGCTCCCCTCAGGGCGGAGTGAGGGTGGTCCTGGGGGTACCAGGACTGCTGTTCCGCCGTTGAACAGGGTGCTGGCCGGCCGGGCACGCCCGGGAGAGCGTGGCGTCATGAACGCGAAGAAGGTCCTCGTCGTCAGCGCCCACCCCGAACCCCGGTCCCTCAACGCCGCCTTGACCGATTTCGCCGTCGATCACCTGCGTGCCGCCGGTCACGAGGTGCGGGTGTCCGACCTCTACGCCATGAAGTGGAAGGCGACGGTCGACGCCGACGACTTTCCGGACGACGCGTACGAGGGCGGGGCCGCCGAGCCTCGTCTGCATGTGATGGCCGCCTCGCAGGAGGCCACGCTCGCGGGGCGGCTGACGCCGGACGTCGCGGCGGAGCAGGAGAAGCTGCGCTGGTCGGACGCGGTGGTGCTGCAGTTCCCGCTCTGGTGGTTCTCCGTGCCGGCGATCCTGAAGGGCTGGATCGACCGGGTGTTCACCGCCGGGTTCGCGTACGGCCCCACCGTTCTCCCGCCCTACAGCGAGGGGACTCTCGCCGGGCGGCGGGCGCTGGTGTCGGTGACGGTCGGGGCCCGGGAGACGTCGTTCTCGGACCGGGGCATCCACGGGGAACTGTCGGACGTACTCCATCCGCTCCAGCACGGCCTGCTCTGGTTCACCGGCGTGGCGCCGCTCCCGCCGTTCGCGGTGTACGGCGCCAACGGCCTGTCCGAGGAGCGGTTCGCGACGGCTCGGCGGGAGTACGCGGCACGGCTCGACGGGCTCTTCACGGACGCGCCCCTTCCCTTCCGCACCCTCGTCGGTGGCGACTACGACCGCGACATGCGGCTGCTACCGGGCGTGGAGGGGCCGGGCGTCAGCGGTTTGGGGCTGCACAGCCGGCACACGCTCTAATCCCCGGAGCTGCTGCCGCCGCCGCGACGGCTCTTCTTGGTGGCCGAAGCGGCCAACTCCGCCGCCACCGTCGTGACCTTGGCCACGCCATGGACCCAGCGCGGGCCGCCCCGCGCCGCCCACACGACGGCGCATAGGCCCGCCGCCGCGATCAGTACCCCCACGCTGAGCAGCAACACCATCATCGACATCCCCACCCCACCCGGCCCGGACCTTCGCAGAACCGTTCGTACGGGCCCCGATCATCTCAGACCTGTGGGCAGAGCTTTACAGTTCCGCGCCCGGCCGCTTCCCGGGGAAGCCGTGGGTCCGGGCGGCGAGGACCGCGAGCAGGGCCGGGATGAGGAGGAGCAGGATCGTCCAGGGGAAGGACGAGGTGCCGGAGAGGCCGAGGAGTACGCCGCCGAAGATGCCGCCGCCCGCCATGGCGAGGTTCCACAGGGTGACGAGCATGGCCTGGGCGGCGTCCGCGGCGTCGCCCCCCGCGTCGGCCGCGGCGGTCTGGAGCAGGGTGGGGGCGCCGCCCCAGCCGAGGCCCCACAGCGTCACGGCGGCGTATACGAGCGCCGGGGTGTCGGAGAACACCGCCAGCACGGCCGCCGCCACACCCACCAGGAGCACCGCGGCGAGCGTGAGCGCGCGCAGCCTGCGGTGGATCAGGGCGCCGACGATCCAGATGCTGACCAGCGAGGCGGCGCCGAAGACGAGAAGTACGACATCGGTGGAGCCGCCCATTCCGAGTCCGTCGAGGAACGTGGCGATGTAGGTGTAGAGGACCGTGTGTGCGAGTACGAAGACCAGGGTGACGGAGAGGACCGGCGTCACGCCCGGTACGCGCAGCGTCCGCAGGATCGGCGGCGTCGCGCCGCGCGGCTGACCGGGGAAGTCGGGGACGAGCGCGGCGATCCAGGCCAGCAGGCCCACCGTGAGGCCGGTCATGACCAGGAACGCCACCTGCCAGCTGAGCGCCTTGCCGAGGAACGTGCCGGCCGGTACGCCGAGCGAGAGCGCCACGGGGATGCCCGCCATGGCGATGGCGATCGCCTTGCCCTGGAGATGGACGGGCGCCATGCGGCGGGCGTACCCGGCGAGCAGCGCCCAGGCGAGGCCCGCGGCTACGCCCGCTACGAAGCGTGCGGCCATCGTGAGGGTGTAGTTGCCCGAGAGCGCCGTGACCGTGTTGGCGGCGGCGAAGCCCGCCATCGCCATCAGGAGCAGCCGCTTGCGGCGCCAGCCCGCGGTGGCCGCGGTCAGCGGTATCGCGGTGAGCGCGGTGCCGAGGGCGTAGACGGTGACGGTCTGTCCCGCCGCGGACTCACTGACGCCCAGGTCGGCGCTCATGGCGGGCAGCAGGCCCGCGGGCAGCGTCTCGGTCAGGCTGGTGATGAAGACGGCGGTGGCCAGGGCGAGGAGGGCGGCGAGGGGGAGTTTTTGGGGGCTGGGGTCGGGGCTGGGGTGGGGCGGGCGACGCACTGCTGCGGTGGACATTTCGGTTAGGGCCTTTCGGTGTGAGCGCGTTGGGTGTCTGTTGCCAGGTGGAGCGCCGTGCGGGCCGTTTCGTCGGTGGAGGCGCGACAACGGAGCAGTCGCGCGAGGGAGTTGACCACCGGGTCGGCTGTCGCGCCGGTGAGGACCACGGAGCCGCCGTCCCGGAGGAGTCCGAGCAGGGCGGGCGGGGGTGGCGCGGGGAGGTCTGCCTCTCCGTGTATGAAGAGGAGGTCGATCCCGCCCAGTTGTGCCGCGATGGCGGGGGCCAGGGTCTTGGCCTGTGCGTCGGCCCGCGTCGGGTTTGTCGGGTCCGTCGGGCCCGTCGGGTCCGTCGGGTCCGTCGGGTCCGTCGGGTCGCAGCGGATTATGTGGGCCCCGGGGCCCACCTCCGCGGCCGCTTCCGCCAGGTCCGCCGTGGGGCCGCCGGTCAGCAGGACCTCGGCGCCTCCCTCGACCAGGCGCTTGGCGATGGCCAGGCCGAGGCCGGTCGCGCCGCCGATGACTACGGCTTTGCGGCCCGTGTACTTGGGCATGTGTGCCTCCCCTTTTGCCGTGCCGTGTGGTGGGTGCGGTGCGGTGCGGTTGTGTTCTGGTGGGGACGACTCTGTCCATGGGGGCTTCGGGGGTGCTGATGGTTCGCTGATGGGCTCGCTGATGGCACCGACTCGGTTTCGGGGGGTGTGTACGGTGATCCACATGCGGTTCGGGGTGCTCGGTCCACTTGCGGTGTGGGACGGCGAGGGGGAGCTGGTAAAAGTTCCCGAGGCGAAGGTCAGGGCGCTGCTCGCCGATCTTCTGGTGTACGAGGGGCGGCCGGTCTCCGCCGACCGGCTCATCGACGACCTGTGGGGCGACGAGCCTCCGGGCAACCCCGCCAACGCCTTGCAGTCCAAGGTCTCCCAGCTGCGCCGGGCCATCGGCCGTGACCGCGTGGTGCGTCAGGCGCCCGGTTACCGGTTGCGGGTGGACGCGGGGGCGGGGGACGAGGTGGATGCGTTCCGCTTCCTGGATCTGGTGGGCGGGGCGCGCCGTGAGGACGATCCAGGTGTGCGGGCCGAACTTCTGACCTCGGCGCTTCAGTTGTGGCGGGGGCCCGCGTACGCCGATTTCGCCGATGAGGCTTTCGTACGGGGGGCCGCGCGGCGGCTGGGTGAGCAGCGGCTTGCCGTGCTGGAGGAGCAGGCGGAGGCGCGGCTCGCCTCGGGGGACCGTACGTTGCTGACCGGGGAGTTGGCGGACCTGGTGGCTCGGCATCCTCTGCGGGAGCGGCTACGGGGGGTGCAGATGCGGGCCCTGTATCTGGCGGGGCGGCAGAGTGAGGCGCTGGCGTCCTACGCGGGGCTGCGGGAGCGGCTGGCCCGGGAGTTGGGGGTGGATCCTGGGCCTGAGCTGAGTGCGCTGCACGAGGCGATTCTTCGGCAGGACACTGTGCTGGACGGGGTTGCTCCCTGGTCCGCCGCCTCGCGGCGGGTATCTCCCACCCACCCACCCGTCTCGTCGCAGCCGACGCCTGGACGTAGGAGCGAGGACCTGGCCCCCGGGCCCGATGCCGCCTCACCGCGGCCGTCCCCGCGACGTACGCACCAGGACCCGGAGCCGGGGCCTGCCGCCGGCTCGCCGCAGCCGACACCACGACCTGACGCCCAGGGCCCGACGCCCGGGGCGGCCGCCGACTCGCCCCAGTCGACACCGGGACCTGCGAGCCAGGACCCGGCCGCTGGGCCGAGCGCCGTCTCGCCGCAGTCGTCTTCGCGGACCGGGAGCGACGGGAGCGGGAGCGACGGGAGCGGGAGCGACGGGAGCGGGCTGCCCCGTACCAACCTCCCCGCCCCGCTCACCCCCCTCATCGGGCGTGAGCATGCCGTTGGTGAGGTTCGGGGGCTGCTGGGTGGCGCGCGGCTTGTGACGCTCACCGGGTCCGGTGGCGTTGGGAAGACACGGCTTGCGGTCGAGGCTGCGGCGGGGATGGAGGCGGAGGCGGACTACGGTGTGTGGCTCGTCGAGTTCGCGGGGCAGCACGGTGACAGTGACGTCGCCGATCTCGCGCAGGCCGTTGCCGGGGCGCTTGGTCTTCGTGACGACGTGCCCTCGGGGCTGCCCGGGCCCGGGTCTGGATCCGGGCCCGGTTCCGCCACCGGTTCCGCCACCGGTTCCGTTGAGCGCCTCGCCGCCGCCCTGCGGGAACACCGCACGCTCCTCGTCCTCGACAACTGTGAGCAGGTCGTCGAGCAGGCCGCCGCGCTTGCCGATGCGCTGCTGCGGGCCGCGCCCGGGCTCCGGGTCCTCGCCACCAGCCAGGAACCGCTCGGCCTCACGGGTGAGGCGGTGTTCCTCGTGGAGCCTCTGGACGCGGACGACGCCGTCGGTCTGTTCGCCGCCCGTGCCGCCGCCTCGGCCCCCGGCTTCACGCTCGCCGACCCCGGTGACGCGGAGGCCGTCGCCGAGATCTGCCGTCGGCTCGACGGGATTCCACTTGCTCTCGAACTCGCCGCTACGCGCGTCCGTACGCTCGGCGTGAAGGAGTTGGCGGCACGGCTCGGCGACCGTTTCCGGCTGCTCACTTCGGGGCAGCGTGGCGCGCCGGCCCGTCAGCAGACTCTGCGCGCGGTGATCGACTGGAGCTGGGAGCTGCTCAGCGCCCCCGAACGCATCGTGCTGCGACGCCTCGCCGTGCACCGTGACGGCTGCACCCTGGAGGCGGCGGAGGCGGTGTGTGCGGGTGACGGTGTGGCCCGCGAGGACGTTCTTGACCTGCTTACGCGCCTCGTGGACCGGTCTCTGGTGGTGGTGGCGGCGATGGCGCCGGGGCGGGTGGGAGCGGGGGCGGGGGCGGGGGCGGCGACGCGTTATCGGCTTCTGGAGTCCGTGGCCGCGTATGCCGTGGAGCGGTTGCTTGAGATGGAGGACCTCACCGGCGTACGCGAACGCCATCTGCGCCACTATCTGGCGCTGGCCGAGCGGGCCGAGCCGCGTCTGCGTGACGGCGGCCAGCGGGTGTGGCTCGGCCGGCTGGATGCGGAGGCGGCGAATCTGCGGGCGGCGCTGGAGGAGGCGGTACGTGGGGACTCACCTCGGGAGGCGGTGCGGCTCGCTGGTGCGCTGGCCTGGTGGTGGTTGCTTCGGGGCCGCCTTACGGAGGCACTTCGTTCACTCTCTGCGGTTCTTGGCCTGGGGTCTGGTTCGGAGTGCTTGGGGTCGGCGGAGTGGGGGGAACTTCGGGTTCTTCGGGTGCTTCGGGGAGCTTTTGGGTTGCTGACTGGGGAGGTGGTTGAGCGCGCGGTTCCTCGCGGCCGTGGAGGGGTGATCGGGCCGGTCCGTAGCTGCGGGTGCGACGTGGCTGAGCGCGCCGTTCCCCGCGCCCCCGGCGAGGCGCTCGGGTCGGCCCCCACCTGCGGGTACGACGTGGCTGAGCGCGCCGTTCCCCGCGCCCCTGACAGGGCGACCGGGCCAGCCCCCACCTGCGGGTGCGCCGTGGCTGAGCGCGCCGTTCCCCGCGCCCCCGGCCGAGTTGCCCCCGGCGGGGTTGTCCCTGACGCCGTCGTCAGCCCTGACGGCCGTCTCGGTGCCGGTGGCGCGGTTCACCACCTCTGGCTCTACGCCTACGGACTCTTCAGCGCCGGGCACCAGGAGGAGAGCGAGCGCGTCAATACGCGGGTGATCGCGCTTGCCGGCGCCGCCGGGGACCAGTGGAGCACCGCCGCCGCGCTCGGGCTGCGGGCCATGCACGCGTTGATCCGCGGGGATCTCGACGCGGTCGGCCGCGACGGGGCGCGTGGTGCCGAACTCTTTGCCGGGTTGGGTGACCGGTGGGGCGAGTTGCAGGCCATCACGCCGCTCGCCGTGCTCGCCGAGATCCGGGGCGAGTACGCGGAGGCCGCGCGCCGCCAGGACGAGGGGCTCCGTATCGCCCGGGAGCTGGGCCTGGAGGCGGAGGTCGCCGCGCGGCTCTCCGGGCTCGGCCGGCTCGCCCTGCTCACCCGGGACTGGGAGCGGGCCCGTGAGCTGCATGAGGAGGCCCGGCGGCTCGCCGCCGCCCAGGGGTACCGCTATGGGGAGATCCACGCCGAGATGGGCCTCGCCCTCGGAGCGCGCCGCTCCGGAGACCTGGCCGCCGCCGAGTCATATCTGCTCCGCATCCGCGACCGCCACGCCGACGTGTCCTCCCCGGCGGGCGACCATCTGCTCCACGCGGAGCTGGGCTTCCTCGCCGAGCTCCGCGGCGACGGCGCCCGCGCCGAGTCCGAGCACCTGCGCGGTCTGGAGATAGCCCGCGGCCTCGCCGAGCCTCGCGCCCTCGCGCTCTCCCTGGAGGGCCTGGCGGGCGCGGCCGCCCTCCCCGGGGACCCGGCCGGAGCCGAGCGCGCGGCCCTGCTGCTGGGTACGGCGGACGCGGCCCGCCGCAGCGTGGGGGCCCCGCTGCCGGCCGCCGAGCGCGGTGACGTCGACCGGATCGCGGCCTCGGCGAAGGCCGCCCTGGGCGACGCCGCCTTCGCCGAGGCATTCGAGCGGGGGACGAAGCTGCCGCCCCTTCACGAATTCCACGAACTCCGCTGACTCCCCGGCGCGGGGTGAAAATCTGCGGGGAGACAGAGCCCCGCGCTTCAGGACTTCGGCGACGTCCCCACCGCCGCCTCCGCGTCCACCACCCCCAGTCCCAGCTTCACCACCTTCTCCGGATTCCTCGCACTGTCCCGGACCGCGCTCATGATCTGGTCGGGGTCGCGGCCCTGCTGATGCAGCAGCGCCGCGACCGCGGAGACGTACGGCGCGGCCATGGACGTACCCGAGAGATCGCCGTAACCGGAGTCGTTCCTCAGCGTCTCCTTCGTCTTGTACGTCGGCAGAGTGGAGCGGATGTCCACGCCCGGCGCCGACACCGCCTGCTGCGCCCCGAAGTTGGAGAAGCTCGCGGGCTTGCCGTTCCGGTCGCTCGCCCCGACGACCAGGACCGGGGTCTGAACCTTGTACGGCTGCAGGGCCGTGCCGTCGTTGCCCGCGGCGGCGACCACGACCGCGCCCTTGCCGTGGGCGGTCTCGATGGCCTTGTTGAGGATGCCGCCCTTCAGCAGGCGAGCCATCAGGCCGGTTTCGCCGAGGGAGAGGTTGATGACGTCGGCGCCGTGCTGGGCGGCCCAGATGATGCCCTGGGTGATGTGCGCGTCGCTGCCGCTGCCGTCCGCGCCGAGGACCCGTACCGGCATGATCTTCGCGCCGGGCGCGCCACCCGCGATGCCGATGCCGTTGTCGGTGTGGGCGGCGGCGATGCCGGAGACGTGGGTGCCGTGGCCGTTCATGTCCTTGGGCTCGTCGTCGCCGTCGACGAAGTCGTGCCCGGCGACCAGGCGGCCCTTCAGGTCGGGATGGTCCAGGTCTGCTCCGGTGTCGACGACCGCGATGACCGTGTCGTCACCCTTCGCCTTCTCCCAGGCGTCCGGCAGCTTCAGCGCGTCGAGCGCCCACTGCTGGTCGCGCATCGGGTCGGGCTTGCTGTCGTCGCCGTTGCCGTCGCCGTCCCCGCACCCGGTGACGGTGGCCGCCGTGACGCAGAGCGCCGCTACGAGCAACCACCCGTACGCACCCCTCCGATATGCCCGCTTCATCATGGATTTCCGCCCTCCTGTGTCCCTCGACCCTCAGGGGACCCAGAAAAACGCGCCACAGAGAGTGAGCCATATGGGGGAGATTTCGGGAGGTCTCCCGGTTAGGGTGAGCCGATCCCGTGACTCATCCGGGGCACGGGGTATGGGGATTGATCCATAGAGCGGGGGGCCTGACATGGCACTGTTCGGAAACGCGCACACCGTCGATCCGGCGAAGGCACAGAACGACTACGCGCGGCTGCTCGGCCATGGCGAGCAGGTGCACGCCGCGTACCTGCTGATACGCGACACCATGCTGTTCACCGACCGTCGGCTCATCATGGTCGACAAGCAGGGCATCACCGGCAAGAAGGTCGAGTACCACTCGGTGCCGTACCGCAGCATCACGCACTTCGCCGTGGAGACCGCCGGGCACTTCGACCTCGACGCCGAGCTGAAGATCTGGATCTCCGGCAACCCGACGCCGCTCCAGAAGACGTTCACCAAGGGCGTCGACATCTACGAGGTGCAGGCGATCCTCACGCAGTTCGTGGCGCGCTAGCCACGCCGCCCGCATCCGTATCCGCCTTCCGCCTCCATGGCGCACCCTTCGGCCGGGGTCGGATAGACCTTCGGCCGATGGGCGCCGGATGCCGGCCCGCCAGGCTGGTGGCCCGACACCACGGGAGGCGCAGTGCGTAACGAAGTACATAGCGGAGTACGTAGCGGAGCGATCAGCAGGGGCCGGTTCATCGCGGCGGCGGGGGCCGTGGCCGCCGGTGGCGCGCTGTCCGCCACCATGGGACGGGCGGAGGCGACGGAGAACCACCGCAGCCAACTCAGCCAGCTCAGCCACCTCGCCCACCCCGGTGACCGCAGCCGCCCCGGCCTCACCCACCGAGGCGTCTGCTACGAGGTCGGGGCCGGCGAGTCCCCCGCCACCCGCTGGACGGCCGCCCGTGTGCGCGCCGACCTGCGGGCCATCCGCCAGGACCTGCACGCCAACTCGGTCTCCGTCTTCGGCGACGGCGTCGAACGCCTCGCCGCCACCGCCTCCGAGGCCGCCGAACGCGGCCTGCACGTCTGGCTCCAGCCGCGCCTGGGCGACGTACCGGAGCGCGACATCCTCGACCACCTCGCGGAGACCGGCCGCCACGCGGAGCGCATGCGCCGCCAGGGCGCGCGCGTGTATCTGAGCGTGGGGTGCGAGTTCCTGCTGTACGTTCCCGGGATCGTGCCCGGCGCCAACGCCCTGGAGCGCGTCGACAACATCCTCAAGGGGAACTTCGACCCCCAGAAGATGGCGCGCAAGCTACGCGAGTTCATCGCGCGGGCGGCGCGGACCGGCCGTTCCGTCTTCCACGGCCCGCTCACCTACGGCGCCGCGCAGGACGACGACGTCGACTGGTCCCTCTTCGACATCGTCAGCGTCAACTACTACGCGTACCACCGCGACCGCGCCGCGTACGTCAAGGAGCTGACGCCGTACGGCCGTTGGGGCAAGCCGGTGGCGATCACCGAGTGCGGCTCATGCACGTACGAGGGCGCGCCCGAGCGCGGCGGCATGGGCTGGCACGACGTCGTCGACTACACCAAGGAGCCCGAGGAGATCATCGGCGACCTCAAGCGCAGTGAGGGCACGCAGGCGGCGTACCTCATGGACGTCTTCGGCGCCTTCGAGTCCATGAACCTCCACGCCGCCCTCGTCTACAGCTTCGTCTCGCCCGACGCCCCGCACCATCCCACCGATCCGCTGTACGACATCGACATGGCGAGCTACAGCATCACCAAGACGGTCAGGGACCGCCACGACGACCCGGACTCCCGCTGGCACTGGGAACCGAAGGAGTCCTTCCACGCGCTGGCCCGCCACTTCGAACGGGCCGCGCGGCGCTGACCGTACTTGGCCCGCCGGCACCTTCCCCCGCCGTCGCGCATGTGTTTGCCTAGGGGCCGTTTCGGCCGAGTGGGGCGGGAGTTGCCGTATGCGGAAGCTGTGGGGGACGAACACAGGGATGGGCGCGTGGGCGCTCGCTGCTGTGCTGCTGCTCGGGGCGTGCGGTGACCCCGGGTCCGGGAGCGGGACCTCGGCCGCCGCCGACGACGACGTACCGAAGGTCCCCGGCAGCGCCGCGCGCCCCGACCCGCCCGCAGCCGCGCCCGACTCCCCCACCTCACCTGGCTCCCCCCGCTCCCCCGACCCCACCTCCACCACCCGGCAGCGGATCGCGGAAAAGTCCCGGGCAAAGGCCCCAAAGGTGCTCTATCTCGGGGACTCTCTCGCCATGGAGAACCAGGACGTCCTCGGCGCCCACCTCAAGGACGTCCTCGGCGCCCGCTACCGCAGCGCGCCCTACTCGGGCACCACCCTCTGCGACTACCTCGACGGCACCGGCAAGGACTCCCTCGTCCCGGACAAGGACAAGGCGGCCGCGCTGGTGCGGGCCGAGCGGCCGGATTACGTGGTGCTCCAGTTCTGGGGGAACGCCTGGGGCTATACGCCGTGCATGGACGGCATCACGTACGACAAGGCACGCGAGAAGTACTTCGAGCGGTACGCCGCCGACGCGCGTGCGTTGACCGGCCGGATCAACTCCGCCGCCGGGGCGGACCGGCCCCGCATCGTCTGGGTGCTCCAGGGCCCCGACGCCATCACGCCCGACCGCGTCCGCCGCGTCAACGGCATCTACGAGGCGCAGGCCCGCGCCTCCGGCGGCCTCGTCGCCGACGCGGGCAAGGCGGTCGCCCCGGCGTCGGACCGCTACACGTGGGTCGAGAAGCTGCCGTGCACGGCGTACGAGACGAAGAACGCGGCGTACTGCACCGAGCCGGGACGGGGTCGCACAGCTCTGCACCTCGGCGGCGACTACCTGCACTTCTGCCTGGCGCCGACCACGGCCAAGTCGCGCCCGTGCCCGGTGCGTTCGCCGGGCATCCGGCGGATGGCGGACGCGATCACCCGGGCCGTGGCCGGCGACGCCGAGGATCTCCCCGTCACCCGTTCGGAGTAGGCCCGGTCGCCGTGCCCGGGAGACCCGTCACACGCTGTGAGTCCTGACAGTGAGAGATGGGGTGGCCATGAGCAGCGCTACCGGTACCGCGCACGGCAAGCCGGACCACGGGGGCGAGCACGGGGGCGAGCACAGGGGCGGGAAGGACGTGTGGACCACCGGCGGCACCATGTTCGCCGGTGTCCTGATGCTGGTGAACGGTCTCCTCGGCGTGTTCGCGGGGATCGCGGGCATCGCCAAGGACGACGTGTACGAACGTATCGGCGACTACGTCTACAAGTTCAACCTCACCACGTGGGGCTGGATCCACCTGGTGCTCGGCATCGTCATCGCCGTGACCGGCTGGGGCATCCTCATGGGCGCGAGCTGGGCCAAGGCGGCGGGCGTCGCGCTGGCGGCGCTCGGCGTCGTGGCGCAGTTCCTGTGGCTGCCGTACACGCCGGTGTGGGCGTTCATCTCGATCGCCCTCGGCGTCTTCGTCATCTGGGCACTGTGCACGGACCGCCCGGACAGCGCGGGCCCCTGAGGCGCCCCGACAGGCCGGCCCCTCGTCAGAACTCCGCGGGCCCGCCATTCGCGGCGACCGTGTCGGCAACCGCCCGGATGAACGCCTCCGAGCGAGGACTCGTACCGGCGGTCCGGTGGATGAGCGCCACCTCCGCCGCCGGAACGTCCCGCAGGGGTACGAAGGTGACATCAGGCCGGGCGTAGTACCGCTCCACCGAGGCGATCACCGGGGAGATGCCCCGGCCCGTGGCGATCAGCGTCATCAGTTCCTGGAAGGTCGCTACGGCCTGGCCACGGCGGATCTCCCGGCCGCTCGGCGTACGGGGCGGCACGTGGAAGTCCCACCAGTACGCGGGCGCGCTGTTGACGACGCCGAAGAACGTCTCGCCCGCCATCTCCTCCAGGGAGACCGATGTACGCCCGGCGAGCGGGTGGCCGAGCGGCATGGCCAGGAGGCGGGGTTCGTTGATGACGACCGGGCCGACCGTCAGGTCGGGCTCCTCCACCGGCAGGCAGGTGAAGAGCAGGTCGATGTCACCGCCGCGCAGCGCGCCCAGCGGATCCTGGAACTGCGTCTCCCGCATGGTCACCTCGCAGCCGGGGCAGCGCTCGCGGAACGTCGCCAGGATCGCCGCCGTCAGGGAGCCGGCGCCCGAGCCGAGGAAGCCGACGTGCAGCTCGCCCTCGACGCCCCGCGCCGCGTCCCTGGCGCGCGCCACGGCGGCCTCCAGCTGCGCGTGCAACGGCGCCACGTCCTCGTACAGCTGCCGCCCCAGCGGTGACATGCGCACCACCCGGCTGGTGCGCTCGAAGAGCGGGGCGCCGATCTTGCGCTCCAGCTTCTTCAGCGTCTGGCTGACCCGGGCCTGCGACAGCAGGAGCCGCTCGGCGGTGCGGCCGAAATGCAGCTCCTCGGCCAGCGTCAGGAAGGTCTCCAGCTCTTGCCGCTCCATGCGATTCCCCCTGTAGCCGTATAGCCGTGCAGCCCTTAGCCCTGTAGCGCCTATAGCGCCTGTGACCTGCATCGATAAGCGGAGCGCGCAGATCGTTTCATGGATCGCCATTGATGGGCCATCGAGTTCGGTGGATCTTTGAGGAGTCGGTTCGGCGAGACGCCGGACCTGCCCTTCCCCACCAACTCCCTGGAGCGTCCGATGATTTCGCGTGCCCGAATCTCTGTTGTCGCCACCGCCGCCGCGCTCGCCCTGAGCGCCGGGGTCGCCCTCACCGGCGCCCACGCCTCGTCCCCGGCCGACCGGGCCTCGGACGCTCGGGCCTCCGACGCCGGGTGGAGCGCCGCCTGGGCCACCTCCCCGCAGCGGCCCAGCACGGGCTTCAAGCCCAACTGGTCGGAGGCCGGCTTCGACGGCCAGACCCTGCGCCAGGTCGTCCGCGTCACCGAGGGCGGCACCAGAGCCCGCATCCGGCTCTCCAACGCGTACGGCGCCTCGCCCCTGCGCATAGAGAGCGCCACCGTCGCGCGTACGAAGAAGGGGGCGGCCGTCGAGAAGGGTTCGGTGCGGCGGCTCTCCTTCGGCGGCAAGCGTTCCGTGACCATCCCGGCCCACTCTCAACTGACCAGTGACGCGGCCGGACTGGGACTCGACCCCTTCGAGTCCGTGACCGTCACACTCCACCTCTCGGGCACGACCGGCCCCGCCACCTTCCACGCCCAGTCCTTCGCCACCAGCTACCGCGCGGACGGAGACCACACCGCCGACCCGGGCGGCAAGGCCTTCGGCGAGTCGACGGAGTCCTGGTACTACCTCCCGGCGTGGACGTGAGCGGCCCGGAGCGCGCCCAGCGGGACGGCGTCGTCCTCTTCGGCGACTCCATCACCGACGGCTTCGCCTCCTCCACCGACCGGGACCGCCGCTGGTCCGACGCCCTCGCCGAACGCCTCGCCAAGGCGGGCGACCAGCGGCCCGTTCTCAACTCCGGCATCGGCGGCAACATGGTCCTCAACGACTCGGCCTGGTACGGGGAGAAGGGCACCGGCCGGTTCGCGCGGGACGCCCTGGACCTGCCCGGCGTGGGCACGGTCGTCGTCCTCGAAGGCGTCAACGACATCGGCTTCAGCGAGACCGACAAGCCCACCTACAAGCCCGCCCCGACCGTCTCCGCCCGCCAACTCATCGACGGCCACCGCGAACTGATCCGCGAGGCCCGCGCCAAGGGCCTGAAGGTCGTCGGCGCGACGCTGCTCCCGCTCGGCGGCTCCGACCACTACGGGCCGCGTGCGGCGGCCGTGAGCGACGAGTTCAACACGTGGGTGCGTACGTCCGGCGAGTACGACGCGTACGTCGACTTCGACAAGGCCCTCGCCGACCCGGCCGACCCGGAGCGGATCGCCCCGCGGTACGACAGCGGCGACCACCTGCACCCGAACGACGCCGGTTACCGGGCCATGGCCCGCGCGGTCGACCTGGACCGGCTGTGAGTACCGCCGTCGGGGCGTCCACGGGCACGGGCGCGCCGAAGGCGGACGGGGACGGGGGCCGGGGCGGGAGCGGGGTTCGGGGCGGGGACGACATCCGGGGCGGGAGCGGGGGCAGGGACGTCATGAGTCGGCGGCAGAAGCTCGTCCTCGTGCTGCTCCTCGGCTCGCAGTTCATGATCGCCGTGGACTTCTCCATCCTGAACGTCGCCCTCCCTGTCGTCGGGGAGGGGCTCGGCTTCCCCCTCGCCGACCTCCAGTGGATCGCCACCGCCTTCGCGCTCGCCGCGGCGGGCTTCACGCTCCTCTTCGGGCGCGTCGCCGACCTCTTCGGACGCAAGCGGATCTTCATCGGCGGCATGGTGCTGCTCGGCCTCTCCTCCGCCATCGGCGGCCTCGCCACCACGCCGGAAGTGCTGCTCGCCGCGCGGGTGTTGCAGGGGCTGGCCACCGCGGCCGTCACCCCGGCGGGGCTCGCGCTGCTCACCACGGCGTTCCGCGAAGGGCCCCAGCGGGACCGGGCGCTCGGGCTCAACGGAGCGCTCATGTCCGCCGGTTTCACCACCGGCGCACTCCTCGGCGGGCTCCTCACCGACCTGCTCTCCTGGCGCTGGGCGTTCTTCATCAACGTGCCCGTCGCGGCGGCCGTCGTCGCCCTCGCGCCCGCTCTCCTCACCGACTCGCGGATCGTGTGCAGACACCGGCTCGACGTGCCGGGCGCGGTGACGGTCACGGGCGGTCTGCTCGCCCTCGTGTACGGGCTGACGCGGGCGGGCGGGGCCGGCTGGGGCGACCCCTTGGCGCTCACCGCGCTGACCGCGGGGACGGCCCTGCTCGTCGCCTTCCTGCACGTGGAGCGGCGCTCGGCGGCGCCCCTGGTCCCCGTACGCATCATGCGGCGCCCCACGGTCGTCTGGGGCAACGCGGCGGGGCTCGTCGCCTTCGCCACGGAGACCTCGCTGGTGTTCCTCCTGACGCTCTACCTCCAGGAGGTACTCGGCTACTCGGCGCTCGCCACGGGCCTGGCCTTCGGTGTCCTCGGCCTCGGCACGGTGCTCGGCGGGACGCTGGGCGGGCGGGCGGTGAGCCGGTTCGGCGGGCGTGCCACGATTCTCGGCGGCGGCGTGATCCAGGCCGCCGCCACCGCCTCCCTCGTCGCGCTCGGCGCGTCGGGCGGCTGGATCTGGCTGCTGCTCGCCGCGACCTTCGTAGGCGGCGTCGGCAACATGCTGCTGATCGTCGGCTTCATGGTCACCGCCACGTCCGGCCTCCCCGACTCCGAACAGGGCCTGGCAACCGGGCTCGCCACGATGACCCAGCAGGTCGGCATCACCCTCGGCATCCCGGTGATGAGCGCGATCGTGGCGGCCCGGACGGGTCCGGGCGGGGACGGGAGCGAGGGCGGAGGTCCGACCACCGTCACCTCGCCGGAGGCGGTGCTGTCCGGGGTGAGCACGGCGGTCGCCGCCAACTCGGCCCTGGTGCTGGCGGCTTCACTCTTCACGGCGTATCGGCTGAGGCGTGAAACCGGCCACCGGGCCGGACGCGGGGACGGGCGGCGCGCCGGACGCGGGGACAGGCGTCCGGCCGGACGCCTGAGCGCACGTCAGGCCGGGCGCTAGGGCGCGCCTCAGACGGGCGTCGGGCCGGGCACCAGACGGGCGTCGGGCCGGGCGCCAGACGGGCGTCAGACGGGGCACGAAAGCGGATGTCCGGCCGGGCGCGAGCGCGGGCGCCCGGCACGGCACGGCACGAGCACGGGCGTCCGGCACGGCACGGCACGAGCACGGGCGTCCGGCACGGCGCGGTCACTCCGTCGTGTAGTAGCGGTAGAACGTCGCCAGGAAGACGCCCGCGCCGACCAGCAGTGCCATGATCGTGGATCGCAGCACGCTCGCCCCGCCCAGGCTGTAGAGAAAGCCGAAGGTGACCCCCGCGAACGCCATCCAGGACAGGGAGCGCAGCTCGCGGGGGAGTGCGTGCGACAGCCGGTGCAGGGCGTACATGAGGGCGGCGAAGACGACGCCGGTGACGACGCCGAGCAGGACGTTCGCGGTGGTGATCGGCCCGCCGTCACGCCGGATGGCGCAGGCCCAGAGGCCGTAGACGACGCCCATGAGCAGGGCGAGGCCCGCCCAGCGGGTGGCGGAGGTCGTGGACGCCCGTGAGCCGGGCATGGAGCGGGGGTGTACGGGGGGTGCGGCGTGTGCCATGACGGTTCCCTTCTCTGCCTCTGTGGCGCCTGCCGTACATCAGTGGTCGCGGTACGCGCACGGGTCGTGGTGGCAGTCCCGGTCGTGCAACTGCGGGCACGGGTCGGCGGAGGTGCAGCTCGGCACGGAGCGGCCGCCGGTGTCGACGTACGCGGCACTCGCCCAGCCGCGGACACCGGCCAGCCAGTACCAGTGGGGGTCGCCGTGCACGGCGGTGCCGTGCGTGACGCACTCGACGCGGTCCTGACTGCCGTACGGCAGCTTCGCGACAATCGCGCCGCCGGTAGTCGGCTCGTCCCTGACCTTCAGGTCGGGTCCGGAGACGACGGTGCCCCAGATGACACTGCTGTCGTTGTTGGCGGGGCTCACGGCAGCAGTGGTGCGGCTCATGGCAGTAGTGGCGGGGCTCACGGCAGCAGTGGCGGTGGCGGCGGCGGATCCCGCGCTCAGCACCGCTGCCGCGCAGGCCGCCCCCAGGGTCAGAGCGATTCGCATGATCGGCCTCCTCGTCCCCTCGCCCCTCGTCCCTCGTCCCCTCATCCAGGAAACACCCGTTGGACCCAACGCTCCACCGGAACCTTCCCTAGCCTGGAAACCGATGAGTTTCCGGGGCGGCCCCGGTCTGCCCTCCCACAACAGTCCTTCGACAATCCTTGTGACAAGGCGGGCGGACATGAGCAGCATGGCCATCGAGACCGCGGGTCTGGTCAAGACCTTCGGCGACAACCGCGCGGTCGACGGCATCGACCTCACCGTCCCGGCGGGCACGGTCTACGGCGTCCTCGGGCCGAACGGCGCGGGCAAGACCACGGCGGTGAAGGTGCTCGCCACCCTGCTGCGGCCCGACGGCGGCGAGGCGCACGTCTTTGGACACGACGTGGTGCGCGAGGCGGACGCCGTACGCGAGCGGGTCAGCCTCACCGGGCAGTACGCGTCGGTCGACGAGGACCTGACCGGTCTGGAGAACCTGCTCCTGCTCGGCCGCCTCACCGGCCACGCCAAGAAGGCCGCGCGTGCCCGCGCCGAGCAGCTCCTCGAAGCGTTCGGCCTGACCGACGCGGCGACCCGGCAGGTGAAGAACTACTCGGGCGGCATGCGGCGCCGCATAGACATAGCCGCGTCCATCCTGAACACCCCCGACCTGCTCTTCCTCGACGAGCCGACGACGGGCCTCGACCCGCGCAGCCGCAACCAGGTCTGGGACATCGTGCGCGCGGTCGTCGGCCACGGCACGACGGTGCTGCTCACCACGCAGTACCTGGACGAGGCCGACCAGTTGGCCGCCCGTATCGCCGTCATCGACAAGGGCAAGGTCATCGCCGAGGGCACCAAGGGCGAGCTGAAGGCGTCCGTCGGCGCCGGCTCGGTGCATGTGCGGCTGCGGGACGCCGGGCAGCGCGAGGAGGCCGCGCGGCTCCTCGGCGCGGTGCTCGACGCGCAGATCCAGCTGGAGCCGGACCCAGTCGCGCTGACGGCCCGCGTGGGCGCGGACGGAGCGAAGAGGGTGGACGGAGCGGGCGGCACGGGCGGCACGGATGGTGCGCAGAACGGTCGCGGTGCCGCCGAGCAGGCCTCACGCGCGCTGGCCGAGCTGGCCCGCGCCGGCATCACCGTCGACAACTTCGCACTGGGCCAGCCCAGCCTGGACGAGGTCTTCCTCGCCCTGACCGGCTCGGACACCGGCCACCACACCCCCGCGACCGACGTGAAGGAAGAGGCCACGGCATGAGCACCGCCGCCCCCACCGAGACCCAGGACATCGCGCCCGTCAAAACCGAGTCCCTCGCCGAACTCCTCATCTCCACCGAGCGGCCGCCGCGGCCCAGCGCGCTCTCCGCCTGCCTGACCTTCGGCTGGCGCGCCATGCTCAAGATCAAGCACGTGCCGGAGCAGCTCTTCGACGTCACGGCCTTCCCGATCATGATGGTGCTGATGTACACGTACCTGTTCGGGGGCGCGCTGGCCGGGTCGCCGCAGGAGTACATCCAGTACCTCCTGCCGGGCATCCTCGTGATGTCGGTCGTCATGATCACGATGTACACGGGCGTCTCGGTCAACACGGACATCGAGAAGGGCGTCTTCGACCGCTTCCGTACGCTGCCGATCTGGCGCCCCTCGACGATGGTCGGGTACCTCCTCGGCGACGCCCTGCGCTACGCCATCGCGTCCGTGGTGATCCTCACCGTCGGCCTCATCATGGGCTTCCGCCCGGACGGCGGTTTCCTCGGCGTCATCGGCGGCATCGCGGTCCTGCTGGTCTTCTCCTTCGCCTTCTCCTGGATCTGGACGATGTTCGGGCTGCTGCTGCGCACCGAGAAGTCGGTGATGGGCGTCAGCATGATGGTGATCTTCCCGCTGACCTTCCTCAGCGACATCTTCGTGAAGCCCGAGACGATGCCGGGCTGGCTCCAGGCCTTCGTCAACAACAACCCCATCACCCATGTCTCCTCGGCGGTCCGCGCCCTGATGGACGGCACGTCGCCGACGACGGCGCTGGGGTGGACGCTGGGGTGGGCGGTGGTTTTGGTGGCGGTGTTCGGGCCGGTGACGATGCGGTTGTACAACCGCAAATAGGGGCGGTCGCGCTCTGTCCCGGGCTGGACCGGGCGGGGCGGTCTGGCCTGCCTGTCTGCCCGGCCTGCGCTGAGGGCTGACGGCTGACGGCTGACCTCGTTGCCCCATATGCAGTCGCCCCGCTCGCGTCCCGTGTGAGCGGGGCCTTGCCTGGGATGCGTGCCCCGCAGCGTCCGCAGCGTCCGCAGCCCCCTGTCCGCCGTCCTCCTCGTCCTCGCCTGCCTCCTCGTCCCCCTCGGTGCCCTCTCCACCTGGTCGCGGTACGAGATCGGGGACCCGGACAACTACGTCGCCACCATGGCGCCGCTGGCCTCCGACCCGGCGGTGCGGTCGGCGGTGGTGGACGCGGTCACCGACACGGTCATGGAGGAGATCGACGTGGGGCCGCTTCAGGGCACGGTCGAGACGTTCGTACGTGACGCGGTGGGGTCCTTCACGGAGACGGCGGCCTACAAGACCGCGTGGAACGCGGCGAACCGTGCGGCGCACGACGCCGTGCAGCGGGCCTTGAGCGACGACTCCGCCGGTGAGGTCACGATCGACCTCGCGCCCATCACCGAGCGGATCAAGCGGCAACTGTCCGAGGACGGGGTGCCGTTCGCCTCGAAGATCCCCGTGAAGCACACGGAGGTCACGGTGATGCGGTCCCAGGACCTCGGGTGGCTGCGGCAGGTCTTCCATCTGCTCCAGTCGGCGGGGTTGTGGCTTCCCGTGGCGGCGGCGGTCTTCGCTGTGGCCGGTGTCCTCTTCTCCGCTTCCCGCCGGAGGGCGGTGGTTGCCACGGGCCTCGGGGTGGCGCTGGCGGCCGGGCTGCTCCTGGTGGCTCTCGCCGTCGGACGTGGGCTCACGCTCGGCGATCTGCCTGCGGATGCGTCCCGGGATGCGGTGGGCGCGGTGTACGACGCCTTGACGGCGTCCTTGTGGGTCGCGTCCTGGGTGGTGATGGGGGTGGCGCTGGTGGTCGCTGCGGCGGTCTGGCTGACTCCCCGCGTGCGGTGTGCCTGAGCGGTTCTACGGGGTCTTCTGCGGGTTGCTTTATGGCTGCCCGCGATGTTCCTCACCGTCGTCTGTTCGCCTGCGGGTGGAAGGTGCCCGCTCGCGCCGTTCCCCGCGCCCCCGACGGGGCCCGACCGTCGCCTGTCACCCGCGGGTCGGGTGTGGCCGCTCGCGCCGTTCCCCGCGCCCCTGACGGGGCGCGACCGTCATCTGTCACCTGCGGGTCCGGACGTGGTTGGGCGCGACCACGGACAACCCGCGGGCGACAGACGGCCTCTTAAGGGGCGCGGGGAACTGCGCGACCAGCCGCAACCGGCCCCCGCTCGCTCATGAGGGAGGATTCCCGCAGTGACGTTCGACGACGAGCGAGAGGCCGGCGCCTTGGACAGTGTGACCGCATCCCATGACGCCGAGGCAGAGATAGAGGGAGAGATAGAGGCAGAGGGAGAGGGAGGCGGGCGTCCGCCCCTGGGGCGGCGGGTCGGCGCCGGGCTCGCCGGCGCGCTCCTGGCAGGCGTCAGCGCCGTCGTCGCGTTCCGCGTCGCCGACTCCGACGGCTTCACCCCCGTACCGCAGCTCCTCGCGTTCCTGCCGTGGCTCCTCGTCCCCGCCACCGCCGCGCTCCTGCTGGCCCTACTGGCCCGCTGGCGCACCGGCATGGTCTGGGCCGTCGCCGCCCTCGCCCTCCTCGCCTGGTACACAGAGCCCTACGGCCACATCGACGCCCCGTCCGGCAAGGCCGTCGCCGAGCTGCGCGTCATGACGTCGAACGTCGAATTCGGGAAGGGTACCCACGGACTCGTCCGCGCCGTGCGCGAGGAGCGGCCCGATCTGCTCTTCGTCGAGGAGTGTGACTACGCCTGCGCCGCCACCCTCCGCAAAGAGCTGCCCCACGCCGACTATCCGTACCGCGAGTCGGTCGACGCGTACGGCCCCGAGGGGTCGGTCATTCTCGCCAACGTCCCGCTGAAGAGCCCGAACCGCATCAAGGCCACCCTCGGCATGCCTGGCGCCGTCGCCGACGTGAAGGGGTACCCGGTCCGCGTCCAGCTCGCCCACCCCATGCCGCCGCTGCCCCGCGAGGAGGACCTGTGGCGCAAGGAGCTGAAGGGTATTCAGGAGTACGCCGCCGCAGGAGACGGGCGGTCCACCATCGTCGCCGGGGACTTCAACGCCACCCAGGACCACGCCGCCTTCCGCTCCCTCCTCGACAAGGGCGGACTGCGCGACGCCGCCCGCCTCGACCGCTCCTCCCGCTACCCCAGCTGGCCCACCGCCGTACCCTCACCGCTCGGCGCACAGATCGACCACGTCCTCGCGACGCCGGACTTCTCCGCCCGGGACGCCCGTTTTCTGGAGATCGGGAACACCGACCACCGCTCGCTCGTCGTCACGCTCACGCTTCACCGCGCCGAAACGGAACGTTGATCCACCGGCCGGGGCAAGCAACGTAAAGCGGCGATAATGGGCACATGCCTCGTGAGACCCCCACCGCACCCCCGGGTCCACGCGGCCCCCTGCGCCCGCGTCCGCGCCCACGCGCACGCCCGCTGACCCCACCCGCCTGGCTGGTCAGGTCACTCAAACCACAGTCCGCGCCCATCCCCTGGGCGGCCGTCGCCCGCGCCTCCGTCGCCATGGCGCTGCCGCTCGCCGTCGGCATCCTCGCGGGGCAGCCGACGTACGGCGCGCTCGCCTCCATGGGCGCGCTCTCCGGCGTCATCGGCGACACCGCCGACGCCTACCGGATGCGCGTACTCAACATCGCCGTGCCGCAGCTCTTCGGCGCCCTCGGCGTCACCCTCGGCTCGCTCGTCTTCGGGCACGGCTGGGTGGCGGTCGGCGCGGTCACGTTCGTGGCGCTCGTCTCCGGGATGATGTCGACGATCGGAGCCGTCGCCTCCGTCGGCGGGCTGCTCCTGCTGCTCAACTGCGTGGTCGGCGCCGGGCTCCCGATGCCCGGCCAGTGGTGGCTCGCCCCGGCCCTGATGACCGGCGGCGGCCTCCTCGTCCTCGCGCTCGGCCTGCTCGCCTGGCCGCTGCGGTCCGGCGTCCCCGAGCGCGCCGCCGTCGCCGCCTCCTACCGCTCGGTGGCCGCGCTCCTCGACGCGGCGGGCACGGACGCGTACGACGACGCGCGCACCGCCGTGACAGCCTCCCTGAACCAGAGCTACGACCTCGCCCTCGCCCGGCGCGCCCGCGACCACGGCCGCAACCCGGAACTGGTCCGGCTCGTCGCCCAGTTGAACGCCCTCAGCCCCATCGTCGAAGCGGCCCCCGCCGCCCACCTGAGCGCCCGCCACGCCCGCGTACGCCTCCCGTCCGAGATCCCCGCAGCGGTGCGCGCCCTGGCGCAGGCGGTGGAGCGGGGCGGCCGGACCGAACCCCCCGTAGCCGAACCCGCGGTAGCCGGTCCCCCCGTACAGGCGCCGGAGGCGATCCGCCTGCCCGAGCGCGGCGACCACGCCGCCCGCGCCCTCGACCACGCCGTGCTGCACGCGGCGGAGACGCTGAGCGACCCCGACCCGCTCGGCGTCATCGCGGCCGACGACCGGCTCGGCCGGCCCGCAGCGCTGCGCGTACGGGTCCGGCGCGCCGCCCGCAACGTCATCCTCTCCGGCACGTCCTGGCGCTACGGCCTGCGGCTCGCGCTCTGCATCGGCATCGCGCAGGCCCTGGTCTCGCTGATCGACGTCCCCAGGTCGTACTGGGTGGCCCTCACCGTCACGTTCGTCCTCAAACCCGACTTCGGCTCGGTCGTCTCGCGCGCCGTCCTGCGCGCCCTCGGCACGGCGGCGGGCCTGGTCGTCGCGGCCGCCGTCCTCGTGCAGGTGCCGCACGGCTGGTGGGACGTGCCCGTGATGCTGCTGCTCGCCCCGCTCATCCCGGCCCTCACCACGCGCGGCTACGGCTACCAGACGGCGGCGATCACCCCGGTCATCCTGCTGCTCTCCGACATCCTCAACCACCAGGGCCTCGGCCTCGTCGTGCCGCGCCTCGTCGACAGCCTCATCGGCTGCGCCATCGTGCTCGTCGCGGGCTATCTGCTCTGGCCCGAGAGCTGGGGGACGCGGATCGGCGACCGGCTCGCGGACGCGGTCGCGGACACCGCCGGGTACGTGGAGTGCGCGTTCGGCGCCACCGCCGAAGCGGCCGAGCGGGCCCGGCTGCGCCGCCGCCTCTACCGCGACCTGTCGGTCATCCGCTCCGAGTTCCAGCGGGCCCTGACCGAGCCCCCGCCGACCGGCACCCGCGCCACCGCCTGGTGGCCGCTGGTCGTCGCGGTCGAACGCATCCTGGACGCCACGACCGCCGCCCTCGTACGCATCCGCCACGGCGCGCGGGCCCCGGCGCCCGAGGAAGTGGCGGAAGTGGCGCGCGAGCTGCGGGAGCTGGCGCGCGGGCTGCGCGCCTCGGACGTCCTGGAAGAGGTGCGCTCCGACTTCACCGTCGGCCCCAAGGACAGCGTCCTGGAACCCCTGCGCCAGGAGGTGGGCGCGGCAAGGGCAATCGCCTCACCGAAGGCGGAGTAGAGCCCCCGGGGGCAGCACCCCGAAGGGGCGCGGGCCCATCACCCGGTCCCGGCCTGCCCAGAACGGCTGGTTCTCATGGGGTTCGGGCGTCTGGTGCGGCGGCCGTACCGCCTCTACGCTCATCGACCATGGAGCTCGAGGTCAGGCACCTCCGCGCGCTGTGCGCCATCGCCGACACCGGCAGCCTGCACAAGGCGGCGCGCCAGCTCGGCATGAGCCAGCCGTCGCTGACGACGCAGCTGCGCCGCATCGAGAACGCGCTCGGCGGCCAGCTCTTCGCCCGCGAGCGCACCGGCTGCCGCCCGACGCCGCTCGGCCGGGTCGTCCTCAGCCGGGCCCGCCCCCTCGTCACGGAGATGCGGGCCCTGGTCGCCGAGACGAAGGCGGCCGCCGCCCGCGCCACCGAAGGCCCGCGGCTGCGCATCGGCTCCACGGCCAGCCGCGCCATACCGGGCTGGCTGCGCAGGCTGCGCGTACGCCTGCCGGGCACCGAGATATCACTCCAGATGGACGTGTCCGCCAACGCGCTGCTGCGCATGGTGGCCACGGCGCAGCTCGACGTCGCGTTCGTGCACGAGGTCGAGGGCAGTCCGCTGCGGCTGCCGGAGTCGCTGCGAAGACGCGTACTCCTCGACCGCGAGCCGCAGTTCGTCTCCCTAGCCGCGGACCACCCGGCGGCCGGGCGTCCCGTCGTACGGCTCTGCGACCTCGCGGACGACCGCTGGATGGTCGACCCGACGGTCGACGGCGAATGGGACGGCCTGCGCCGCGTCCTGACGGCAGCCGGCCTCAACCCCCCTGTCCTGCACGGCGACTACCTCACCGCCGCGTCCCTCGTCGCCACCGGCGAGGTCGTCACGCTCTGCCAGCCGACCTCGCGGGGCCGCGCCGACATGGCCGTACGCCCTCTCTTCGGCGACCCTCTCGGCGTACGCCTCATGGTGGCGGCCCGCACCGAGGACGAGCTGAACGCGGTCTACGGCGAGCTGGAGGCCGCCTACTGGGAGGCGGCGCGGCAGTCCCCCGCCTATACGGAGTGGCTGCTGCGCGCCGGTGACCCACGGGGAGCCACCGGCGGCACGCTGGCCCCGACCGGCTGACGGCCTCCGGGCAGACGGCTCAGACGCCGATGTCGCAGCCGTCCTTCCGCCACACCGAGACGACCGACGGACGGACGATCCTGCCGGGCCCGTCGGGCCAGGCACTCGCGGGCTTCTCGACGGAGGCGCCGTCGATCTCGCCCGGGTGCTGCACGGCGACGACCACGCGCCGGTCCTGGACGAGCGGACCGCAGGTCTCGGCGCCGTTCGGCATGGTCAGGAACTGCTTCAGCTCACCGCGCCGGTCACCGCGCGTGGCCACGCCGAACAGGCCGTCGTGGGAGCCGAGCTGGTTGCCGTCGGTGGAGATCCACAGGTTGCCGTGCGGGTCGAAGGCGACGTTGTCCGGGCAGGAGATCGGGGAGACGCGGTCCTTGGGGAAGCCGGCGAAGTACGTCGACGGGTCGTCCGGGTCACCGGCGACCAGGAACAGCGACCAGCCGAAGGAGGTCGCGTCCGCCCGGCTGCGGCGCTCGGTCAGCTCCAGGATCTGCCCGTGCTTGTTGAGGTTGCGCGGGTTGGCCTCGTCCGCACCGGCCTTGCCCGCCTTGCCGCGGTCGGAGTTGTTGGTGAGCGCGACGTACACCTTGCCGGTGTGCGGGGAGGGCTCGATGTCCTCGGGCCGGTCCATCTTGGTGGCGCCCACCTTGTCACCGGCGAGGCGTGTGAAGACGTACACCTCTTCGGCGGTCATGCCCTCGACGTGGCTGACGGCCTTGCCGCCGGGCCCGGCGGTGGCGAGCGGGATCCACGTGCCGCTCCCGTCGAACTCGCCGTCCTGCGGAAGACCGCCCTTCCCGTCTATCTGATCCACCGGGGAGTCACCGGTCAGCTTGGCGACGTACAGGGTGCCCTCGTCCAGCAGCGTGAGGTTGTGCTCGTGCGCGGCGCGCGATGTGCCCTTGGCGACGCGCTTGCTGCTGACGAACTTGTAGAAGTAGTCGAACTTCTCGTCGTCACCCATGTAGACCACGGGCCGGCCGTCGTGCGTGAGGCGCGGCTGCGCGGCCTCGTGCTTGAAGCGGCCGAGCGCGGTGCGCTTGCGCGGGGTCGACTCCGGGTCGTACGGGTCGAGTTCGACGACCCAGCCGAAGCGGTTGGCCTCGTTGGGCTCCTTGGCCAGGTCGAAGCGGTCGTCGAACCGCTCCCACTTCCTCTCGGAGGCCTCACCGGTGACGCCGTACCGCTTGAGGCGGGCGGCGGCCTTCGGGTCGGTCACCTTCGCGGCGTTGGCGAAGTACTGGTTGAAGTTCTCCTCGCCGTGCAGCGTGGTGCCCCACGGCGTCGTACCGCCCGAGCAGTTGTTGAGCGTGCCGAGGACGGTGGTACCGCGCGGATCGGCCTTCGTACGTACGAGCGGACTGCCGGCGGCCGGTCCCGTGAGGCGGAAGCGGCTGGTGGCGGTGAGCCGCCGATTGAGGTGATGACGGCTGACGGCACGCAGCTTGCCGCTGCGCCGCTCGCCCTCCACCACGACGACGGAGAGTCCGTGCGCCGCCCAGGCGATCTCGACCTGCTCGCGGGTCGGGTTCGAGGGGTCGTACCCCTTGAACATCAGGATCTCGTCCGTGTACTCGTGGTTGGCGACGAGGACCTGCCGGCCGTGCTCGCCGCGCAGGGGCAGCAGGGAGAGGAAGTCGTTGTTGTAACCGAACTGACCGGCCTGCGCCTTGGCGGACTGCTTGTCGGCGTCGAAGGCGGGCGCGCCGCGCAGGATGGGCTCGCCCCAGCGGATGACGACGTTCTGCTCGTAGCCGGTGGGGACGGTGACGGCGTCGGCGGTGTTCGGCGCGACGGGCGCGAACCGCAGTCCGCGCGCTCCCTTGCTCTTCCCGTCCTGGTGCCGGCCGGTCGTGGCCGCGGCCGCCTCGCTCACGCCGGGGCCCGCGACGACGGCGCTGCCCGCGGCGGTGGCGACCGTCACGACGGCGGCGGCGCGCATCAGCGAACGGCGGCTGAGCGCACCGGCGATGACGTCACCTACGTACGCGTTCTCGCTGGTGTTGGGCACCTCGCCGAAGCAGGCGTCGCCGCAGCGGAAACGGCAGGTCAGGGCGGAACGGCCGCCGCTCCCCTGATGCGAGGTGATGATCGGCAGCAGCTTGGGCACGGATCCTCCGTCGTCGTGGCGTGGCTTGTTTCCGACGTGAGGCTAGGTGTGGGTTCCGGCACGGCGGCGGCCTGCGGGTGAACGGCGGGTGAATCCGTGAGGCCGGGGAGGAAGTTGAGGTGGGACCCGTCTCGGGGTGACCCTGCCCAAGATCGCCGGTGGCGGCGGCTAACCTTACGTGTCCGCCCTGGCCAGGGATTTACGGCAATCAACTCACGCGAAGGATTGCGCACATGGGCATTCTGAATCGCCTGCGGAACGCGTTCGGACGGTCACGCAAGGAGAGCGTTCCTGAGGCGCGGGAGCCCGAGCGTGGCGTTGCGACTGCGCTTGAGCCGGGGCCGGGGGCCTCGGAGTCCACGGAGGCCCCGGGAGCCCCGAGTGCCTCGCGAGCCCCGAACACCCCTGACACCCCTGAGACCCCTGACGCCCCTGACTCCCCGAAGGTCACGGGCTCCGTCTCGCTCCCCTCCCCGTCACCCGAGCCGACCCCGCCCCCCAGGGCCACGGTCCCCTCCCCCAGCCCGGAGCCCTCACCGTCGTCCTCGACGGTGGACGACCTGGTCGCGGCGGCGTTCGACAACGTAACGGTCCCGACCCAGTCGCCTGCGGCCCAGGCCAACGCCGAACCGGAACCCGAACCGGAGCGGGCAGCTGAGAAGACCCCCGAGCCGGAACCCGAACCGGAGCCCGCAGCGGACGCGGAGCCGGACGCGGAGCCGGAACCCGCAGCCGTTCCCGCCACACGGGAGGAAGCAGCTGCCGCTGTGGGCAAACGTCCCGCAGGGCGATTGGGGTCTCCCCTGCTCGAGCGAAGCCGAGAGCTTGGGGAAGGGAGGGCACAGCCCGAAGGCACCGGGGCCGATGTAGCGACGGAAAGCACCGCACCCTCGGCGGAGCCGGAAACCCCGGCGGCGCCGGAGATCCCCGCGGAGCCGGAGCCCCAGGTGGAGCGGGAAACCCCGGTGGAGCCGGAGCCCCTGGCGGGGCGAGAAACCCCCGCAGAGCCGGAAACCCTCGCGCAGCCGGAAACCCCCGCACAGCGGGAAACCCCCGCGGCGCCAGAAACCCCCGCGCAGCCGGAAACCCCCGCACAGCGGGAAACCCCCGCGGCGCCAGAAACCCCCGCGCAGCCGGAAACCCCCGCACAGCGGGAAACCCCCGCGG
>NZ_JBSFTT010000032.1:78901-98173 GCF_053591415.1 Streptomyces sp. NPDC003032
GGCGCCAGAAACCCCCGCGCAGCCGGAGACCCCCGCAGAGCGGGAAACCCCGGCGGCGCCGGAAACCCCCGCTCCAGCCGAACCGGAGGTTCCCGCAGGGGACGGACCCAAGAAGCCCGCCGTCCCCCCGGCAAAGCTCCGCTCCAAAGCCCCGGGGCTGGCCCCCGCGTACAAGGCCGCCGGCTCCGCCCTGAAGAAGAACGGCCTGACCGGAACCCGAGCCCAGGTCTACCTGGTCCTCGACCGCTCCGGTTCCATGCGCCCGTACTACAAGGACGGCTCCGCCCAGAGCCTCGCCGAGCAGGTCCTCGCCCTGGCGGCGCACACGGACCCCGAGGCCACCGTCCACGTCGTCTTCTTCTCCACGGAGATCGACGGCACCGGCACCCTCACGCTCCCCGAGCACGAGGGACGTATCGACGAGCTGCACGCCGCCGCGGGCCGCATGGGCCGCACCAGCTACCACCGCGCGATCGAAGAGGTCGTCGCCCACTACGAGAAGTCGGAGCACAAGAAGAACGGCACCCCCGCCCTGGTGATCTTCCAGACGGACGGCGCCCCCGACGCGAAGGGCCCCGCGAACCAGGCCCTGGCGGACGCCACCGCGCACCCCCTCTTCTTCCAGTTCGTGGCGTTCGGCGAGACCGACGCGAAGGGCTTTGACTACCTCCGCAAGCTGAAGGCGGAGAACGCCGCCTTCTTCCACGCGGGCCCGGCCCCCCGCGAGCTCACGGACAAGGAGCTCTACGAGGGCCTCCTGGCGGCCTGGCGCCCATAACCCCTCGCCGGCGGGTGGACGGCACCCCCGTCCACCCGCCGGAATCGATGTGAGTCGATCTCCATCCGGCCGTTAGGATTTCGACCATGGCGGCCACTGGATCCGAGAAGCAGGGAGCGGACGAGAGCGCGAAGGCGTTCTACGTCTCGACCCCCATCTACTACGTAAACGACGCTCCTCACCTGGGCCACGCCTACACGACCGTTGCAGGGGACGTGCTCACGCGCTGGCACCGTCAGCGCGGCGAGAAGGTGTGGTACCTCACCGGCACGGACGAGCACGGTCAGAAGATCATGCGCACGGCCGAGGCGAACGACGTCACCCCCCAGGAGTGGTGCGACAAGCTCGTCACCGAGGCCTGGAAGCCCCTCTGGGAGCACCTGAACATCGCGAACGACGACTTCATCCGTACGACGGAGAAGCGTCACACGGACCGCGTACAGGAGTTCGTCCAGGACCTGTACGACAAGGGCGAGATCTACAAGGGCGGGTACGAGGGCCCGTACTGCGTGGGCTGTGAGGAGTACAAGCTCCCGGGCGACCTGATCGACGGCGAGGGCTCCTTCGAAGGCCAGAAGCTCTGCCCGATCCACAAGAAGCCGGTGGAGCTCCTCAAGGAGGAGAACTACTTCTTCAAGCTCAGCGAGTACGGCGACAAGCTCCTCGCCCTGTACGAGGCGAACCCGGGCTTCATCCAGCCGGAGTCGGCGCGCAACGAGGTCGTGAACTTCGTCCGCCAGGGCCTTCAGGACCTCTCCATCTCGCGCTCGACGTTCGACTGGGGCGTCAAGGTCCCCTGGGACGACAAGCACGTCATCTACGTCTGGGTCGACGCCCTCCTGAACTACGCGACGGCCGTCGGCTACGGCGCGAACCAGGAGAAGTTCGACGAGACGTTCCCGGCCAACGTCCACCTCGTCGGCAAGGACATCCTCCGCTTCCACGCGGTGATCTGGCCCGCGATGCTGCTCGCGCAGGGCCTCCCGGTGCCCGGCAGGGTCGCGGCGAACGGCTGGCTGATGGTCGGCGGCGAGAAGATGTCGAAGTCGAACCTGACCGGCATCAAGCCCCAGGACCTCACGTCCCACTTCGGCGTGGACGCGTACCGCTGGTACTTCCTGCGCGCGATCGCGTTCGGCAGCGACGGCTCGTTCTCGTGGGAGGACTTCTCCGCCCGCTACACGAGTGAACTGGCGAACGACTACGGCAACCTCGCCTCGCGCGTCGCGGCGATGGTCGGCAAGTACTTCGGCGGCGCCCTGCCCGAGGCCACCGCTTCCGGCGAGGCCGAGCAGGCGGTCCAGGACGGCCTCGCCAAGGCCGTCACGACCGCCGACCGCGCGATCGGCGAAGAGCTGGACTTCCAGTCCGGCATCCTCGCCATCTTCGCCTTCGTCAAACAGGTCAACGGCTACATCACGGAGCAGGAGCCGTGGAAGGTCGCCAAGGACGACAGCCCGGAGGGCAGGGCCCGCCTGGCGACGATCCTCTACACGGCGGCGGAGTCCCTCCGCGCGGTGGCGGTCCTCCTCAACCCGATCATGCCGGAGACCTCCCAGAAGCTCTGGGACTCCCTCGGCGCGGAGCCCCTCCTGGGCGCCCTCGCCGACCAGGACGTCCGGGCCGCCGGCACGTGGGGCACGCTCCCCGCGGGCGCGACGGTGACGAAGGGCGCGGTGCTGTTCCCCCGCTTGGAGGAGAAGCCGACCGCGTAGCGGTACGTGACGTTCAGCGGGAAAGTCCCGCCACGGCCCCGGTAGGCACGGGGTGGTGGCGGGACTTTCTGATGTACGGCGTCAGGCGCCGTCGCCCGCGAACAGATCGTCTGCCCCGGCCGCGTGGACCGCCCGTTCCGACCAGACCTTGAGCTGCTCCAGGTCGGTGCACGCGGTGACCCGTGCACGGACGGCAGGAGGCACGTCGATGCCCCGCCACGAGAGGATGTTCAGGATCGCCTCGGCACGCTCCTCGGCCCGGCCCTCTACCCGCCCCTCTACCCTGCCCTCTTCCCGGCCTTCAGCCCGGCCCTCCTCCCGCTCCTTCACCGCGAACGGGTGGTCGAAGAAGTACTTGGTCGCCGTCATCAGTTCCTCCCAGATCTCCTTCGCCGGCACGTTGTCCGGCCCCAGGACCAGCGGACGAACGGTGAGCGAGGACCAGCCCGGCAGTCCGAACTGGATGGGCTTGGCAGCCCATCGAGCCGTCGCCGCGCTCTGCGTCACGACGATCAGCACCGGCTCGCAGTGGTACTTCTCGTAGAGGTACGTGAGGTAGTACGGCCAGCTGCCGCGCTTGGACTCGTCCTTCTTGCCCTGGGACTCGATGACGAACAGATAATTGCCGTCGTGACCCTCGATGTGGATCTCATGATGTCTCGGGGTTCCGGAAACGGAACGTGGAGCAGACGCTGGAGGGATCGGACCAGCAGAGCCGTGTCCTTCTGGAAGATCCGGTGCATCGCCTCGTGTGGCGAGCTGACCATCGGTTCTCCTTTCTGTTCGGCCTGATCAACGAGCTACGCCGCCCAGGCCCCCACGCGGAGGACTCCGTCGGAGTAGCGGACGCGAAGGGCGGCGGGGCCCTTGGTGTGACGTACAGCGTTGGACACGAGTTCTGTGGCCAACAGTTCTGCCATGTCCGCGTGTTGCGGCAGGCAGTGCATCGTGAGGATGAGGCGGAGTGCGCGACGACAGATCGTGACGGCGCGCAGGTCGTGGGGGATGTACAGGGTGTACTCCCAGGGTTCGCTGAGGGCATGCGAGAACTCCTATTACGTGAGGGGAGTTACCGGACGCAGCGGACTCTGGGCGGTGGCAGTGTCACGTCCGTCATGGCATGACGGGGTGGTGCGCTTCCGATCTCCGGGTCTCGCAGCGTGTGCGACGCGTCACCGACGGTATTTCCTAACTTTAGGAAGTTGCAAGCCGTTGCCGTATTCTGACGCCCGAACGAGCGATGAGAGACCGGCAGTTGAGACGAGGGGTACTCATGCCGCCAAGAAGGCACCTCACTGCCCGCAGGGTTCGACTAGGAGCCGAGCTCCGCAGACTGCGCGAGGCTACGGGCATGAAGGCGCGGGAAGCCGCAGCCCTACTCGGTGCGGATTCGGTACAGATGAGCCAGATCGAGTCCGGAGTCGCGGGCGTGAGCGCCGAACGCGTGCACCGCCTCGCCGCCCATTACGACTGCACCGACGAGGCGCTTATCGACGCCTTGAAGGCCATGGCTACCGACCGCACCCGAGGCTGGTGGGAGGAGTACCGCGGGATTCTCCCACCGGTATTCCTGGACGTAGCCGAGGTGGAGCACCACGCGACGTACCTGCGTGAGGTGGTGATCACCCACGTACCAGGGCTCCTGCAGACTGCGGACTACGCCCGGGCCATCTATTCGTACATGGTGCCGGACCTACCACCCAGCGAGCTGGAACCCCGAGTGGAACACCGCATCAGGCGAAGAGCCGTCATCGACGGAGATGACCCCACTCCGTACGAGACGATCATTCACGAATTCGCCCTGCGCATCCGCGTCTCCGACCGCAGGGTCGCTCGCGCCCAACTCAGCTCGATCCTGGACCAGATCGAACATGGGCACACGACGGTACGCATCGTGCCAACCGATCAGGACGGCTTTGCCGGCGCCGGGGCGTCGATGATGTACACCGGTGGCCCAGTGCCTCAACTGGACACCGGACTGCGGGACTCTCCCACCGGCACCGCATTCCTCGATGCCGAACCGCAACTGAAACGCCTTCGAACATTGTTCCGTAAGGTGGAGAAGGCGTCCCTGGACCCCGTGGCATCAAGGGACTTCATCCACCGGTTGTCGAAGGAACTGTGAGGCGTATCCATGACCCCGGCTCCGCACTGGCAGAAGTCCACCTTCTCCGACGGCGGCGACGGCAACACCTGTATAGAGCTGGCCGTCACCAGCAGCCTCATCCGTCTGCGCGAAAGCGACGAACCCGGCGTCGAACTGACGACTTCCCCAGCCACCCTGGACCAGCTCCTGCGGGCCATCAAGGCGAGCCGACAATGAACACCATCCGCTGGCAGAAGTCCACCTTCTCCGACGGCAGTGATGGCGACACCTGCATAGAACTGGCCGCCACGACCACCCACATCCACCTCCGCGAAAGCGACACCCCCACCACCGAACTGATCACCTCCCCCGCCTCCCTCGCCACGCTCCTCCGAGCCGTGAAGGCCGGGGCCGCGCGGGGGCCGATCAGCTCGCCCCCGCACTAGGCGCCGATCAAACGTAAGACCCCACCAACCTCGCCAACTGCCGCCCCACCGCCCGCAACGGCTCCTCGCTGCGGGCGACCTGCGCCGTCACCTCGGCGCCTTCCAGCGCGCCGATCACGGTCGTCGCCACCTCGTGCGCGTCCTGCGCCGCGAAACCCGCGCCGAGCAGCCGCTCCTCGACGATCCGCTCCCAGCCGCGCAGCGCATCGGCGCAGACCCGCTGGATCTCCGAGTCCGTGCCCAGTGTCTCCAGGGCCGCCGCCGTGACCGGGCAGCCATCAACCCACCCCGACTCCCGCAGTCCGACGGCGAGTTCGCCCGCACAGCGCTCGATCGCGGCACCCGGCGCGTCCTCGCCGGCCAGTCCCTCCCGCAGCAGCTCCGCGAACTCCTCGGCACTGTAGGTGATCGCGGCCACCGCGACGGCCTCCTTCCCGCCGGGGAAGAAGTGGTAGACGGAGCCGAGCGTGGCCTCCGCCTCCTTGGCGATCTGTTTGATTCCGGTACCCACATAGCCCTGCCGCTGAATCAGGCGGGCGGCGACGACGACGATCCGGTCGCGGGTGCCGAGGGCCGCGCCGGGCGCTTCACCGGGGCCGGGGACTGAACTTTTCTGGGCCATCCCCCCACTCTACCCACTCACTAAGTAGAGCGTTCGTTCTAGAGCTGTGCTACGTTCTCTCCACGCACTGGATAGAGCGCTCGTTCTAGTAACTCCCCACGACCGACTGGAGCCACGCATGCCCGCCACACCGCATCCCACCCCGTCCGTCACCGTCATCGGCCTCGGCCCCATGGGCCAGGCCATGGCCGCCGCCTACCTCGACCGCGGCTACGACGTCACCCTCTGGAACCGCACCCGGTCCCGCGCCGACGCCCTGGTGGAGCGCGGTGCGATATTCGCCGAGAGTGCCGAGAAGGCCCTGCTGGCCAATGAGTTGGTGATCCTCAGCCTTACCGACTTCGACGCTATGTACGCGATCCTGGAGCCCGCCAGGACGGCGGTCGCCGGGCGCACCGTCGTGAACCTCAGCTCGGACACCCCGGAGAAGGCGCGGGCAGGGGCACGCTGGGTGACGGAGCTGGGCGGAACCCACCTCACCGGCGGCGTCCTGTGCCCCCCGCCCCTGATCGGCACGCCTGACACGTCGACGTTCTACAGCGGCCCGCGTGAGGCGTACGACACCCATCGCGACGCCCTCGAAGTGATCACCGGCAAGACGGACCACCGGGGCGAGGACCCGGGCATGGCCGCGCTCATGTACCAGCTGAACATGGCCATCTTCTGGCCGTCGATGATCGCCTACTGGCAGGCCGTGGCCCTCGCCGACGCCCACGGTCTCACGGCCACGGAGATCGCCCCCTACGCCTCGGAGAACTTCGCGGGCATGGGCCACTTCATCGACTTCTACGCCCCTCGCATCGACGCGGGCAACCACGCGGGAGACGTGGACCGCACCGCGATGGGCCTGGCCAGCATGGACCACGTCGTCCACACGGCAGCGGACGCGGGAGTGGACACGGCGTTCCCGGAGGCGGTGCAGGACATCTTCCACCGCGTGGTGAAGGCGGGCCACGGCGCGGACAGCTTCAGCAGCGCGGTGGAACTGATGAAGAAGCACTGACGACACTCCCGGCCGAAAGGCGAGACAAGAAGCGGCGAGACGACTGAACGTTTCTTCCGCACTCGAAAGAGTGATCGCAGTCCACTGATCCGATTTCCGCGCACGGCACCGCCTAGCTTCGCCCCATGGTCACCTCATGCCATGAAGCCTCACACCGGATCTTCCAGGAACGCCCGGAGATCCTCGGACCCGTCTTCGGGTTGCTCGGCGTCCCGCCGCCCGCCAAGGCGGTCGTGGAAGTCCTCACCCCCGACACCACAGAGATCCGCCCCATCGAGCGCCGCGTCGACAGCGTGCTCCGCGTCGAGCCGTCCGACGGCTGCGACAGCTTCCTCCTGGCCATCGAGGCCCAGGGGCGGCGCGACGCCGACAAGGAAGCGAGCTGGGCGTACTACGTCGCGTATCTGCAGGCGAAGTACCACCTGCCGGTGCTGCTGCTCGTGGTCTGCCAGGACAAGGCGACCGCGAACTGGGCGGCGGGGCCGTTCGCATGTGGCGCACTGGGATGGACGGCGCTCAGCACGCACCCGCTCGTCCTGGGGCCCGAGAACGTACCCGTCATCACCGATCCGTCCGTGGCGGCACGGGACTTGGCGATGGCGGCGTTCTCGGCCCTGACACATGGCCGGAGCAAGGACGCCAACGCCATACTGGAAGCGCTGGCTCGTGCCCTGCGCGCAACCGACAAGCAGTCCGCCGACTACTACAGCGACCTGCTGGACATCGGCCTGGGGAACACCCCGGCCGGAGCGGAATGGAGAGAACTCATGACGTTCGTCAGTTACTTCCCGGGCCGGGGCACGCTCCGCGAGCAGGCGTACCTCGAAGGCAAGGAAGAAGGTAAGGCCGAAGGCAAGGCCGAGGGCAAGGCCGAAGGCGCAGCAGTCACCGCCGGCACTGTCGTCCGCCTCCTCGACCAACGCCTCGTCCCCCTCCCCCACGACGTCCGCGAGCACATCACCACCTGCACCGACCTCGAAGTCCTCACCCGCTGGCTGGACCGGGCCTTCACGGCCAACACCGTCGAGGAACTCTTCGCCGAGGACCCGCCCCCAGAAACGTAAGCACCCCTCGGGCCGCACACCGTACGCCTCCTGCGTACGGTGTGCGCTACGGTGGCGGCGGTCAAGTCCGCACATGTACGAGGAGGCCGCCGCCATGCCCGCCGACCAGACGCCCTCCGCGCAGAACGTCGGTTCTCGGCCAGGTCGGCCTCATCCACCTCGGCCCGAACGTGACGAAGATGTCGGAGTGGATGGCGGCCGTCTACGACACCGCCGGCTTCCCCGCCGAGGAGACCGAGCAGGCGCTGAGCACCGTCATCTCGTACGTCATCGGCATGGCCACGAGCGAGGCCGCGTATCTGTCGCTGATCGCCCGCAGCGGCAAGACGGAGCGGGAGTTCGCGGCGAGCCTCCCGGGTGGCCCGGGGCGCGGTTCGTCGGAACAGGCCGGCCCTCGCGGCGACGATCCGGCCAAGGTCCGCGAGGAGACCTTCGACTACGGCCTCCAGCGCGTGCTCGACGGACTCCAAGCGCGGCTCGCAGCCCGCTGAGGGGGCGGGAGTGACGGAGGACTGACGGAGGGACTGACGCAGGGCTGACGGAGGGTTGACGGAGGGTTGACAGCGCGCTGACCTCGCCTCACGGTGAGCTAAGTCATGCGGAGTGATGGCTTAATTTGACGCCGCCTTCACACTCCCCTACGTAAGCTTCACCACATGGCCACGACTCCCTCTTCCGACCGGCGACGCACCGCCGACGAGGTCAACGAGGAGATCCGGGCGCTGTGGCTGGGCGCCGGCGGACGGCTGCGGCCCGACGAGCGGCGGCTGTACGAGCGGCTCGTCACCGAATGGGCCGAGGCCGAGGCCAACTCCTCGCGCACACACGCCGCCTGAGGATCCCTAGCGGAAAACGAGCAGCGGAAAAGCGAGAAGGGGCCCGGGACCGAAAGGTCCCGGGCCCCTTCCTCGACCACAGGGCTACTGCACAGGCTTCCGCAGCGAAATGTTCAACTCCCGCAGCCGCGACTCATCCAGCTCCGTCGGCGCGCCCATCATCAGGTCCTGCGCGTTGCCGTTGAGCGGGAAGGCGATCGTCTCGCGGATGTTCGGCTCGTCGGCCAGGAGCATCACGATGCGGTCGACGCCCGGGGCGATGCCACCGTGCGGCGGGGCGCCGAGGCGGAAGGCGCGCAGCATGCCCGCGAACTCCTGCTCGACGGTCTCCGCGTCGTAGCCCGCGATCTCGAACGCCTTCAGCATGACCTCGGGCTCGTGGTTGCGGATGGCGCCGGAGGACAGCTCGATGCCGTTGCAGACGATGTCGTACTGCCAGGCGAGGATGTCGAGCGGGTCCTTCTCCTGAAGGTCCTTCATGCCGCCCTGCGGCATCGAGAAGGGGTTGTGGGAGAAGTCGATCTTCCCCGTCTCCTCGTCCTTCTCGTACATCGGGAAGTCGACGATCCAGCAGAAGCGGAAGACGCCCTCTTCGAAGTGCCCGGCGCGCTTGGCGGCCTCGACGCGCACCGCCGACATGATCTTCGAGACCTCGTCGAACTCGCCCGCGCCGAAGAAGACCGCGTGACCGGCGGCCAGCGAGAGCCGCTCGGTCAGCTCCGCGACGTTCGCCTCCGTCAGGAACTTGGCGATCGGGCCCGTCAGCGAGCCGTCCTCGGCGACGCGCACCCAGGCGAGGCCCTTGGCGCCGTGCTCGACGGCGTAGTCACCGAGGCCGTCGAAGAACTTGCGGGACTGCGAGGCCGTGTCCGGCACCGGCAGCGCGCGCACGTGCTTGCCCGCGAAGGCCTTGAACTCCGAGCCCTCGAAGATGTCCGTGATGTCGTGCAGTTCGAGCTTGGCGCGCAGGTCGGGCTTGTCGTTGCCGTACTTCAGCATCGACTCGCGGAACGGGATGCGCGGGAAGGGAGACGTCACCTCGCGGCCGCCGCCGAACTCCGTGAACAGTTCGGTCATCAGCTTCTCGATGGGGCGGAAGACGTCTTCCTGCTCGACGAAGCTCATCTCGACGTCGAGCTGGTAGAACTCGCCGGGCGAGCGGTCCGCGCGCGCGTCCTCGTCGCGGAAGCAGGGCGCGATCTGGAAGTAGCGGTCGAAGCCCGAGATCATCAGCAGCTGCTTGAACTGCTGCGGGGCCTGCGGCAGGGCGTAGAACTTGCCGGGGTTCAGACGGGAGGGGACCACGAAGTCACGCGCGCCCTCGGGGGAGGTCGCGGTGAGGATCGGCGTCGCCATCTCGTTGAAGCCGAGGGCCACCATCTTGGAGCGGATCGACGCGATGACGGCCGACCGCAGCATGATGTTGCGGTGCATGCGCTCGCGGCGCAGGTCCAGGAAGCGGTACTCCAGGCGGCGCTCCTCGTTCACACCATCCTCGGCGTTGATCGTGAACGGCAGCGGTCCCGCCGCGCCGAGCACCTCGACCTCGTCGGCCTCGATCTCGATCTCGCCGGTGGGCAGCTCCGGGTTCACGTTCTCCGCGCCGCGCGAGACGACCTTGCCGTCGACGCGGACGACCGTCTCCTTGGACAGCTTGTCCAGGACCTCGGCGGCCTTGGTGCCCGGGCGGGCCACCAGCTGCGTGATGCCGTAGTGATCGCGCAGATCGATGAAGAGAATGCCGCCCAGGTCTCGGCGATTGTGCAGCCAGCCGCTCAGCCGGACGTCGGTGCCGACGTCAGAGGCGCGGAGCTCGCCGCAGGTGTGGGACCTGTACCGATGCATCGTCGTTCATCCAGTCTTCGCGAATAGGGGAGAGAGCAGACGCTCCCAGGCTGCAGACTCTCCCAAGGCTACCGTCCGGGCGAAGATCGCTTTCCGGATATCCGCCGTGGTCGCGGCGGCGGGTGGCTCCGTCGCCGGCCGGCCGCCGGGCCAGAGGTCACCGGGCTCGGTGGCGGCCCGGCCCCTCATCTTCCTAAAGTGGGTCAATGCGCACCGACGATCCCCCCTCGCAGGTGGGGGACGACCCCCTCTCGCAGTGGGGGGACGACTCCCTGCCTCCCGTACGGGACGTCCTGGCGGCCATCGCGACCGGACTGTGGCGCTGGGACAACGCGTCCGGGACCGTCACGCTCGACGCCGAGGCGGCCAGGCTGCTCGGCCTGCCCGCGCGCGCCCGGACGCTGACCGAGTCGGCCGTGCGCTCCCGCTTCCACCCGGTCGACTGGAACGAGATCTACGGAACCGTCCAGCTCGCCGTCGCCGAGGGCACCCTCGCCGAGGCCCGGCTGCGGATCATGGACGACACGGGACGGCGCGTACTGCGCACCGTACGCAGCCGCTCCAAGCCCGTCCTGCACGACGCGACCGAGGCGTACGAGCTGATCGGCACCCTGCAAGAGGTCACCGAGCCCGCGCCCGGGACCGCCGCCCGCACGCCCGTCACGGGCGACTGGCGCCGCTCGCGCGAGGCGTTCCTGCTGGACGCCGGACGCGCGCTCGCCGAGGCGCGGTCGACGGAAGAGGTGCTGCGGGTCGCCGCGGGGCTCTCCATGCCGGGGTTCTCACCGGACGGGCTCGCGGTCTTCGGGGCGGCCGGCGACCGGCTGACGATCATCGGACACCACGGCCACCAGCCGGGCGACGAGGGGCCCTTCTCCGCGATGCCGCTGGACACCGACTATCCGGCGGCCGAGGTGGTGCGCACCGGCCGTGCCGTCTACCTCTCCTCCCCGGAGGACTACCGCCGCCGCTATCCGGCGGCCTGGCCGCTGGCCCGGCGCTTCGAGCGGCAGTCGTGGGCGTTCCTGCCGCTGACCGTCGCGGGCCGCACGATGGGCGCCTGGATGGCGGCCTTCGCCTATCCCGTCTCCTTCACGCCCGACGAGCGTTCCGTCCTGACGACGGTCGCGCGGATGCTGGCGCAGGCCCTCTCCCGGGCCGGGGTCGCCGAGTCCGAGCGGGAGCTGACGGAGGGCCTCCAGCGTTCGATGCTGCCGATGCTGGGGCCGCAGATCCCGGGGATGAGCGTGGCGGCCCGCTATGTGCCGACCGGCGGGGGCCTCCAGGTCGGCGGCGACTGGTACGACATGATTCCGCTGCCCAGCGGCCGTATCGCCTTCGTCATCGGCGACGTACAGGGGCACGACGTGCGCGCGGCGGGCCTGATGGGGCAGCTGCGGATCGCCCTGCGCGCGTACGCCTCCGAGGGGCACCGCCCGGACGCGGTGCTGTCGCGGGCCACCCGCTTCCTGTCGGGGATGACGGAGTCCATCACCTACGGGTCGAGCGGCAGCGGCGCCGACGAGTCCACGGTGTACGACCCGCGCTTCGCGACCTGCCTGTACGTCGAGGCCGACCCGGCGACCGGCGTCCTGGAGATCGCCCGCGCCGGTCATCCCGAACCCGCGATACGCATGAGTGACGGAACGGTTCTGCTGAGGCCCACGGCGGGCGGTCTCCCGCTGGGCATCGACCCGGACGCGGACTATCCGACGACCCGCCTCGTCCTGGAGCCCGGCGAGACCATGCTGATCTGCACCGACGGCCTGATCGAGACGGGCGGCCACGACCTCGACAGCGGGTGGTCGCGTATCCGGACGATCCTGGAGGAGCACCCGGGCGACGGCGACGGGGGGCCGGACGGCCTGGAGCGGCTCGCCGACTCGCTCGTGCAGGCCGTGCACGGGCCCACCTCGCACTACACCACCGGCCCGCTCGCCGACCGCCGCGAGGACGACATAGCGGTCCTGCTGCTGAGCCGCACCGGCCGCCCCGAACAGCGCACGGACGCCCGCCGCACCGTCCTGACGGTCGCGCAGGCCGAGCCGGAGCGCGTCGCGGGCGCCCGCCGCCATCTGCGGGACCTGCTGCACGACTGGGCGGACGACGACCAGGTCGACTCGGCGGTCCTGATGGTCTCCGAGATGCTCACGAACGTCCTGGTGCACACCGACGGGGACGCCCTGCTGGTCGCCGAGGTCACCGGCGAGCCGGGCGCGCGCCGGCTGCGGGCCGAGGTCGCCGACAGCAGCGACGACCTGCCGCACAAGCGGCGGCCGGGCGAAATGGCGTCGTCCGGGCGGGGCCTCGTCCTGATGGAGCTGCTCGCCGGGGCGTGGGGCGTGGATCCGCGCGGCGACGGCAAGAGCATCTGGTTCGAGCTCTACGAGGACGCGGGCTCCGGGGAGTCGGCCGTGGACCCCGTGGTGGGGATCGGTGAGTAACGGGAGCGCAGCTCGGCCAGGATGCCGAACGCCGCCGCCGTCAGCGGTACCGCGAGGAGCATGCCGATGATCCCGGCGACGGACGCGCCCGCCGTGATCGCCAGCATGACCACGGCCGGATGCATCTGCACCGTCCGGCTCTGGATCACCGGCTGGAGGATGTGCCCCTCCAGCACCTGCACGGCGAGGACCACGCCGAGTGCCCACAGCGCGATGGCGAAGCCACGGTCGGCGAGGGCGACCAGGACGGCGACCGCGCCGGACAGGAACGCCCCCAGGTAGGGGATGTACGCGCCCACGAACACGAGCGCGCCCAGGCCCACGGCGCCGGGCACACGCAGGACCAGCAGTCCGACGGTGATGCAGAGGGCGTCGATGAACGCGATGATGGTCGTGCCCCGCATGAACCCCTCGATCGCCACGAAGGCGCGGCGCGCCATGGCCTCCACGACGTCGGCGGAGTCGCCCGGCGCGAGCGAGCGCAGCGAGGCCATGGCCCGGCCCGAGTCCCGCAGGAAGAAGAAGACCAGCAGGAGCGCGAGCACGGCCATGGCGATGACCTCGCCGACGACGCTGAGCCCGCTGAGCACCCCCGACGCGGCGGTCCCGCCGAACTTGCCGAGGAGTTCCTTGGCGTTGGACGCCATGTCGTCGAGCGAGGTCCCGGCGGCGCCGAAGTACTTGGCGAGGTCGGTCGAGGCGGTCTTCAGGGAGGCGATGATCTGGTCGCCCGTGTCGATCAGGGCGTTGGCCACGATGTAGGTGACGCCGCCGACCACGGCGACGACGGCCGCGCAGGTCAGCCCGGCGGCCAGCGACCGCTGCACCCTCATCTTGAGCAGCCGCCGGTAGAGCGGTCCGAGGAGCGCGGTGCCGAGCAGCGCGAGCAGGACCGGGGTCACGGCCGTCTTGAAGGTGACGCACAGCCAGACACCGACGGCGGCCACACCGACGACGAGCAGGAGGACCACGCACCAGGCGGCCAGACGCCGGGCGGGCTCGGGGAGAAGGGTCTGCACCCTCCCACCCGAGCACGCCACCCGGCGCCCCGCACGTTATGTACGGCTACGTGTCGCGATGTTCGGCTCCGTACCGCGGCTGTCCGGTACGGCTACATGCCGTGCACGGCCGGGACCGTCCCGAGCAGCCCCTTCTGGAAGTCCTCGAAGGCCTGCCGCAGCTCCGCCTGACTGTTCATCACGAACGGGCCGTAGTGCGCCATCGGCTCCCGGATCGGCTGCCCGCCGAGCAGTACGACCTCCAGGTCGGGGGCGTGCGCGTCCTGCCGCTCGTCCGCCCGGACGGTCAGCGAGGACCCGGCGCCGAAGACCGCGGTCTGCCCGCTGTGCACGGGGCGCCGCTCGGCACCGGCGGTGCCGCGTCCGGCGAGTACGTACGCGAGTCCGTTGAAGTCCGCGCGCCAGGGCAGCGTCACCTCGGCGCCGGGCCGCACGGTCGCGTGGATCATCGTGATCGGCGTGTGCGTGATGCCGGGGCCCTCGTGCCCGTCCAGCTCACCGGCGATGACGCGGAGCAGCGCGCCGCCGTCGGGGGAGGTGAGCAGCTGGACCTGGCCGCCGCGGATGTCCTGGTAGCGGGGGTCCATCATCTTGTCCTTGGCGGGCAGGTTCACCCACAGCTGGAGGCCGTGGAAGAGGCCGCCGGACATGACGAGGGACTCCGGCGGCGCCTCGATGTGCAGCAGGCCGCTGCCCGCCGTCATCCACTGGGTGTCGCCGTTGCGGATGGTGCCGCCACCGCCGTTGGAGTCCTGGTGGATGAAGGTGCCGTCGATCAGGTACGTGACGGTCTCGAAGCCGCGGTGCGGGTGCCAGGGGGTGCCCTTCGGCTCGCCCGCCTCGTACTCCACCTCGCCCATCTGGTCCATCATGATGAACGGGTCGAGGTGCTTGTAGTTGATTCCCGCGAAGGCGCGGCGCACCGGGAACCCCTCGCCCTCGAAGCCGCTGGGCGCGGTGGTCACGGCGAGCACGGGGCGCGCCACGGCGTCGGCCGGCGCCACCACTCGGGGCAGGGTCAGCGGGTTCTCGACGGTTACTGCAGGCATGGGTCGGACCTCCTCGTGATCTCACTTTAGTTGAACGTAGAACTTTCTGCCACCTGAACGAATGAAACCCGGAGGGCATTCCCTCCGGGCTTCTCCGGGCGTCACGGGTGGCTTGATCTGTTCCGGTCAGGAACACAGCTCACGGACCGACTGGCTCCAGCTGGAGCCAGTCCAGGTTCCAGTTCTGGAACGCGCCCGCGTCCAGGGAGAGGCGCACGGTGTGGCGGCCGCGGGTCAGCCGCCGCGGGTCACGGCTGTCCTGGAGCGCGAAGGCGTGGTGGGCCGTCGTGTTGGCGACCCGCACGGCCTTGCCGGGCCTGCCGTCGTCGTAGGCGATCCGATAGGTCCCGGCGGGCGCGTACGGGGACGACGCCCGGACCTTGAGCGTGTAGCGCCCATCCTTCGGTACGGCCACTCCGTAGGCGAGCCACTCCGAGCCCCGCATCCAGCACACCGCCACCGCTCCGTCGTGGTCGCACACGTCGACGTTCTCGCCGCGCCGCCCCGGCCCGTCCCCCCGGTTCCCGGCGTCGGTGTCGTGGTACGCCACGCCCTCGCCGCCGGGGGCGTAGTCCTCCGCCTGGACGCGTACCGCGCCGGGCGGCACGGGGTCCGCGGCACCCTTGGTCAGGTAGGACCTGAGCGCCTCGACGTTGTCGGTCTGGAGGGCCGTCGCCCTGTAGTCGGCGATGAGCGCCGCCCAGCCGCGCGCGGGGTCGATCAGCGAGGCCTCGTCCGTGAACCGGGCCGCGTAGCCGTTCCGCATGGTGTTGAACCACACGCGGCCGGTCGACCGCAGCCCTTGGAGGAAGGCGGGGGCGGCCACCTTGTCGCGGACGTCGTCGAAGACGACCTCGAACGCGGGCGGCCGGTTCTCCCCGAACTCCTCCACGGATGGCGCGTTGGCGTCGTCCACCAGGTGCGTGTACAGCGCGCCCCGATGACGGTCGAGGAACGCCCGCACCTCGGGCACGGGCGCCCTGGACTTGAAGAGGCCGTTGCGCACGGTGCCGGTCTCCTCCAGCACCCGCCAGACGGCCTCGCGGTCCTTCCATGCCTGGTCGAGGTTGACGAGGCCGAGCGTGCGGGCAGCTCCCATGGCCTCGGCGAGCGTGGGGATCCGTTCACCGGTGAGCGCCGCCCAGCGGCCGCCCAGGCCCGTGCGCAGACGCAGGGCGCGCAGCTGGGCGTGGGTGAGGTCGGCGACGCGGCCGGTGCCGTTCGTGGTGCGGTCCACGGTCGCGTCGTGCATCAGGACGGGGACCTCGTCCTTGGTCAGCCGGATGTCGACCTCGACGATCTCGGCGCCGTCCGCGAAGCCCGCCCGGATCGCGGCGAGGCTGTTCTCGGGCGCCTTGCGCCACTGGCCTCGGTGGGCGACGGTCATGACGCCGGCCTCGGGTCCATGGTCGAGGAAGTCCCGGTGGGCGCGCTCGGCCGGGGTCTCCGCGAAGGGCGCGGGCTCCGCCGCCCCCGTGGCCGGCGGCGCGGCGCCGAACACCGTCGCGCACACGGCGACGGTCACGAGAACGGCGGGACGGCCGCTCGGGGCGGTGACGGCGCGGCGCGGGATCACGGACGAGGACATAACGGACGAGGGCATAGCCGAGAGCATCCGTGCCGACCCCGCGTCCTCGACGACCGGGACGCGGCCTGTCACCCGTTGACGCGGCCTGTCACCCGTTCACCTCATGCGACGGCCCCGGCGATACCCCGTCCGGCCGCCCTGCTGCCGGGCGTCAGCCGTACACGCGGCGCGTGCAGTCGTACCCGCGGTGCGATCAGCCGTACATCCGCCGCATCGCGAAGTCGACCATCTGCTCCACGGCCTTCGCGTCGAAGACCATGCGGTGCTCACCCTCCATGTCCAGGACGAAGCCGTATCCGGTGGGGAGCAGGTCGATGACCTCCGCGCCGGTGATCACGAAGTACTTGGAGTCCTTTCCCGCGTACCGGCGCAGCTCCTTGAGGGAGGTGAACATCGGGATCACGGGCTGCTGGGTGTTGTGCAGCGCGAGGAAGCCGGGGTTGTCGCCGCGCGGGCAGTAGACCTTCGAGGCCGCGAAGATCTGCTGGAAGTCCTCGGCGGACATCGACCCGGTCGTGAAGGCGCGCACCGCGTCCGCGAGGGACGGTGGCGAGGGCTCGGGATAGAGGGGAGGCTGCTGGCCGTACCCACCGCCGGGCATGCCCTGCTGCTGGGGCGGCGGCTGCGCGCCCGGCGGGGCGTACTGCTGCTGGGCGCCCGGGTTCTGGTCGTAGCCGTACATGAGTGGAAGCCTACTGAGTCACAGATGGGCGGTTGGGGGTTGCATCTTATTACCGACGGGTAGCATCATCGTAGGCACTTGCTACTTGCTGGTATTCCATCCCTTTCCTGCTTACGGAGCCTTCGCCATGGGCCACTACAAGTCGAATCTCCGCGACATCGAGTTCAACCTCTTCGAGGTGCTCGGCCGCGACAAGCTGTACGGCACCGGCCCGTTCGCGGAGATGGACGTCGACACCGCCAGGAGCATCCTCGACGAGCTGCGCCGCCTCGCCGAGAACGAGCTGGCCGAGTCCTTCACGGACGCCGACCGCAACCCCCCGGTCTTCGACCCGGAGACCAACACCGCGCCCGTCCCGGCGTCCTTCAAGAAGAGCTACCAGGCCTTCATGGACTCCGAGTACTGGCGCCTTGGCCTGCCCGAGGAGATCGGCGGCACGACCTCGCCGCGCTCCCTGATCTGGGGCTACGCGGAGCTGCTGCTCGGTGCGAACCCGGCGGTGTGGATGTACTCGTCCGGCCCCGCCTTCGCCGGCATCCTCTTCGAAGAGGGCAACGAGGCGCAGAAGAAGGTCGCCTCGATCGCCGTCGAGAAGCAGTGGGGCTCCACGATGGTCCTGACCGAGCCCGACGCGGGCTCGGACGTCGGCGCCGGCCGCACCAAGGCGGTCCAGCAGGAGGACGGCTCCTGGCACATCGAGGGCGTGAAGCGCTTCATCACGTCCGGCGAGCACGACATGTCGGAGAACATCCTCCACTACGTCCTCGCGCGCCCCGAGGGCCACGGCCCCGGCACCAAGGGCCTCTCCCTCTTCCTGGTCCCGAAGTACGAGTTCGACTGGGAGACCGGCGAGCTGGGCGAGCGCAACGGCGTCTACGCCACGAACGTCGAGCACAAGATGGGCCTGAAGGCCTCCAACACCTGCGAGATGACGTTCGGCGACCGCCACCCCGCCAAGGGCTGGCTGATCGGCGACAAGCACGACGGCATCCGCCAGATGTTCCGCATCATCGAGTTCGCGCGGATGATGGTCGGCACGAAGGCGATCGCCACGCTCTCCACCGGCTACCTCAACGCCCTTGAGTACGCCAAGGAGCGCGTCCAGGGCCCCGATCTGGCCCAGTTCATGGACAAGACCGCGCCGAAGGTGACGATCACCCACCACCCGGACGTACGCCGCTCGCTGATGACGCAGAAGGCGTACGCGGAGGGCATGCGCGCGCTCGTGCTGCACACCGCGGCCGTCCAGGACGAGATCCAGGTCAAGGAGGCGGCGGGCGAGGACGCGTCGGCGCTGAACGCCCTGAACGACCTCCTCCTTCCCATCGTCAAGGGCTACGGCTCGGAGAAGTCGTACGAGCTGCTTGCGCAGTCGCTCCAGACGTTCGGCGGCTCCGGGTACCTCCAGGAGTACCCGATCGAGCAGTACATCCGTGACGCGAAGATCGACACCCTCTACGAGGGCACGACCGCGATCCAGGGCCAGGACTTCTTCTTCCGGAAGATCGTCCGCAACCAGGGCGCGGCGCTGAACGGCCTCGCCGAGGAGATCAAGAAGTTCCTGGCGGTCGGCACGGGCGGCGAGACGCTGGCTGCCGCCCGCGAGGAGCTGGCCAAGGCCGCGGTCGAGCTGGAGGCCATCGTCGGCGTCATGCTGACGGACCTCGCGGCGACGGAGCAGGACGTGAAGGCCATCTACAAGGTGGGCCTCAACACGACCCGCCTCCTGATGGCCTCGGGCGACGTCGTCGTCGGCTACCTCCTGCTGCGGGGCGCGGCGGTCGCCGCAGAGAAGCTGGAGACGGCCTCGGCCAAGGACAAGGCCTTCTACGAGGGCAAGATCGCCGCGGCCAAGTTCTACGCGACGAACATCCTTCCCGGCGTCGCCGCCGAGCGGAGGCTCGCCGAGGGCGTTGACCTGGGCCTGATGGAGCTGGACGAGGCGGCGTTCTAACCCCGCCTCGCATCCCCACGCGCCACCGGCCCGCTCTCCCCCCGGGGGACGCTGTTGGTTAATCCGGGCCGTGCTGCTTCGCCCCGTCGAGTTGTTCGGCGGGGCGAAGTGCTGCGAAGTGGCTGGTGCGGGTGCGGGCTC
>NZ_JBSFTT010000033.1:0-88728 GCF_053591415.1 Streptomyces sp. NPDC003032
GCCGAAGGCGCTGCCAACGTCATCTTCCGCCGCCAGATCGCCGCCGCCGAGGACCCCGAAGCCATGCGCGCCCGCATGGTCAAGGAGTACAAGGCCGAGCTGATGCACCCGTACTACGCCGCAGAACGCGGCCTGGTCGACGACGTCATCGACCCCGCCGAGACCCGCGAGGTCCTCATCAACTCCCTCGCGATGCTCGCCAACAAACACGCCGACCGCCCCGCCCGCAAACACGGCAACCCCCCGCAATGACGCTCTCCCCACCCGGAGGCCCCATGCGCACAGCCGACATCCGCATCGAAAAAGGCGAGGTCACGGCCGCCGAACTGGCAGCCGTAACGCTCCTCCTCCTCGCCCGCAGCACACCCCCACCCAGCCCCTCGACGAACCGCCCCAAACCCACAACGCCCTGGCGCCACGACAACTACCAGGCCCCCCACAGCTGGCAAGGCTGACCCCGAACCAACCCGCCCGCCCACCTCCCAGCGCGCCCCCTGTCCACATGGTGGATTTCAGGGGGCGTGCTGTCACATTGCACCGAGGCCCCGGCTGGAACTCGGCCCCCGCAGGAGGGCCCGAGTCTCGCGGTCGACCTGCTGGGCCTCCCCGGTGGGCACGACGATGACGGGGATGGGCGCCCCCGGCTCACTCACGATGTCGGGACGGCCGGCGGCGGGCATACGCAGTCCGCCGGCCAGGCCGAGGGCGGTGAGCCGGGCGCACACCTCCTCGCGTACCTCGGGCTGGTCCTCGCCGATCTCCCCGGTGAAGACGAGGGCGTCGAGCCGGTCGAGGGAGGCGGCCATGGCGGCGATCCCCCGGCGGCAATGGTGCGTGAAGACGTCCAGGGCGAGAGCGGCACGCTCGTCCCCCGCCTCTCGGCCGCGTACGAGATCACGCGTGTCGTCCGACGTGCCGGACAGGCCGAGCAGACCGGACTCGTGGTTCAGCGCGCCCTCGATGTCGTCGGCGGACAGCCGGTGCCGGGTCTGCAACCAGGTCAGGGCACCCGGATCCACGCTACCGCTGCGGTGGCTCATCACCAGCCCCTCCAGCGGAGTGAACCCCATCGTCGTATCGACACTCCGCCCGTCGCGCACCGCGCACGCCGAGCAGCCGCCACCGAGGTGGGCGATCACCACCTGAAGCCGCTCGGGACCGCGGCCGAGCAGCTCAGCGGCCCGTTCGAGTGCCCAGGCGTAGGACAGACCGTGAAAGCCGTAACGGCGCAGCCCGTACTCCTCACGCCACACGGCCGGCACCGCGTACTCCCGTGCGGCCGCGGGCAGGCCCGCGTGGAAGACGGTGTCGAAGCAAGCGGCGTGCGGAATGCCGGGCAGCAGTTCGCGGGCGGCGTCGAGGACGGTGAGCGCCGGGGGAACGTGCAGCGGTGCCAGGTCCGCCGCGTGCCGGAGCAGAGCATGGACATCGTCGTCGACGAGGGTGTGGCTCCGCAGATCGGGTCCGCTGTGGACGATGCGGTGGCCGACGGCCACGGGCGCGGGCGCTCCGTCCAGCAGTTTCCGCAGCGAGCCGGACACGTCTTCGCCCGGGGCGGAGGAGCTGTGGTGCTCGGCGAGGACCGTGCCGTCGTCACCGAACACGGCCAGGCGCAGACTCGACGATCCCGCGTCGGCCACCAGCACCGGTCCCAGATTCTCTGCCGCCACCGCGATCCTCTCTCGCGCTCCGGAACCGGACTTTCCTCCTGCACGACAACGTACTGCCGCACGAGCCGCTGCGCACGGCACACACCAAGCGGCACGAAGACAACGCAACGCAACGCAACGCAAAGCAAAGCCAACACAAAGCCAACGCAACTCACCGATGAGTTTCCCCGACCCGGCAAGTCTCATCACCGTTGTCACCATCACAGGAGGAACGTGTGGTTCAGCTACTGAGAGTCCAGAACTTCAACGTCTCAAGCGACGGAATAGGCGCCGGGGAGGACCAGACCCTCGAGAGGCCATTCGGTCATGTCGAGCCCGAGAGGCTGTTCGCCTGGGCCGGCGCCACGGCGAGCTGGCCGATGCGCACGGATCCCGGAGGGACCCGGGGCCTGGACGACTACCTCACGCGGGACTACGCCCGCAACATCGGCGCCGAGATCATGGGCCGCAACAAGTTCGGGCCCCAGCGCGGGCCCTGGCACGACCACGAGTGGCAGGGCTGGTGGGGTGACGAGCCCCCGTTCCGCACCCCGGTGTTCGTCATGACGCACCACAAGCGCCCGTCGTTCACGCTCTCCGACACGACATTCCACTTCGTCGACGGCGACCCGGCCACGGTCCTCGCCCAGGCGCGGGAAGCAGCGCAGGGCAAGGACATCCGACTCGGCGGCGGAGCCACCACCATCCGACAGTTCCTCGACGCCGACCTCGTCGACACCCTGCATGTGGCGGTCTCGCCGGTGAAGTTCGGATCCGGAGTACGACTCTGGAACTCCCCCGACGACCTGCGGGACCGGTTCCACTTGGACGTCGTCCCCAGCCCGAGCGGCGTGACGCACCACCTCTTCTGGCGAAAGTAGCCACTCCTCAGGTCTGAGACCAACAAGGGGCCGACTCCTTGAGGAGTCGGCCCCTTCTCACCACCGATCACACGTTGAAGCGGAACATTCAATACAGTGCTCCCGCCTGCGGAAATGTTCCTTCGAGTGATCGTAACCAGCACCCATCCAGCACCGTCGGAACTCATCCAGCACATCCAGCACATCCAGCACATCCAGCACGTCAAGCCGCGGAAACAGAGTCCTCCGATTCCTCGACCGCCGGGCGCATGGCGTTCTGCATCATGTCCCGGCAACGATCCCACGCCTCTGGAACAAGGTGACCGTAGATGTCCACGGTGGTCTTGATCGACTTGTGGCCGAGCCAGCGCGAGACCTCACGGACCGGCACGCCGTTCGCCAACGCGGTCGAGGCGAAGAAGTGATGCAGACTGCCGGACGTGTACTTGGTCTTGCCGTCCACATCGACCAGGCCAGCCGACACGCACGCCTTCTTGAAGTGGTAGTCGTAGGTGGAGGCGGTGGGCATCGCTCCCTTGCCGCGCTGGCGTGGGGCGAAGAAGACCTCAAGCCGTCATCGCCTGCCCTCGCTGACCGGTGAAGGTCACGGGCACCGGCTCCCACCGCGACAGGTGGTTGTTGATCTCCTGCTCGACGAAAGGAGCGGTCGGGACGTCGCGGTACTCACACTACGCACGGAGCTTGAGCGGCACGAAGACCGTGCGGTAGTCATCGCGGCGAGCCTTGGAACTGACCTGCCAGCGGACCCTGACGAAGCCAGACCGCCAGCACTCGATAGAGAAGGCCAGGGCCTCGCTGGGGCGCTGGCCGGTACCCGACTGTAGGTAGACGGCGAGCTAGTACGGCGGGATGATGTGTTCCGCGATCAGATCCACATCGCCCAGCGTGGGAATCTCGTCCTCGTCCACCGCACGGGTCCGCCCGGGATATCCGGACGCCGCGCGCAGGGGTCCGGGATGCGTTTGTCAACGTCGGCCGCCTCCAGCATGGCGGCCACCGTCACCATCCGGTCATTGACCGTGGAGACCGCCAGACCCGCACCGGAGGCATGCACGTCCCTGGCGAACTCCTCGAAGTCGCGCCGCGCCAGTGCGGCCAGCATCTTCCGACCCAGGTGCGGCACGAGATGGTTCTGGATGAACCCTTCGTAGTTGCGGCGCGTCGACTCGCCGATGACCCGCCGCTCCAGCCACTCCTGAGCCCCAGACCTGCACCGGAACAAGCCCACGCGCACTTTCCGGGGAATGTGGACCCAGCCTCGCCCGCAGTCCCGCGGGCCCTTGAGTCAGCGAGGTGCCTCCTTGCTGTATGCGCTCGCACCCTCCGCGCTCGCCGCCACGTGATCCACAGGTCCACACGGAAGGCCATACCTCGCTATGGTTGTTGTATGGCTACCAAGAAGGTGACTATCACTCTCGACGAAGCCCTGGTCGAAGCCCTGGCCGGAGCCGCCGAGGAAGAAGGCATCCCCCTCTCCCGCCTCGTCGCCGGAGCAGCAGAACGGGAACTGCGCCTGCGGGCCGGCCGGGCAGTCATCCAGGAGTGGCAGGCCGAACACGGTGCCTTCACCCCGGAAGAGCTTGCTGCCGCCCGCGCGGACCTGGCCGCCGCCGACGCCGAGTACCTCAGCAGCTCGGGAGCCTCGGCCGCGTGAACATCCCCTACCTGTACGACGCCGGGGTGCTCATCGCCATCGACAACGACGACCGGCACATGTGGGCCCGCCACAGCCTGGCCCTGGAGGACGGACGGGATATCCACGTCCCATCCGTCGTCGTCAGCCAGGCATGGCGGGATTCCCGTCGCCAGGTCAGACTCGGCAAGTTCCTCGCCGGGTGCCACGTCGTACCCGTCGGCCTCGAAACCGCCAAAACGGCAGGCATCCTCTGCGGCAAGGCGGGCACCTCCGACATCGTCGACGCCACCGTCGTGACCATGGCAGCCAGCCTCGGCGCCATCATCTGGACCTCGGACCCGAACGACATCCGCACCCTCATCGACGCCCAGGACATAAAACCCGCCCCTGTCATTCGCACTGTCTAACTTGACTCTGTCGGGGATCTTGGAGTTTGCCGGGGCACCTGCATGATCAGCGGGCATGCTCGGGTCTGTTTCGCAGGCCGATGCAGTTGTCGAAGTATCCGTTGTCGCTCCGTCCCCGTTCCGGTGGCCAAGTCCCCGTCTCGATGGCGTCCCGTCGGGTGGTGTAGCGGCGATCTGCACGTAGCCCCTGGTCATGGGGCGGCCATCGCGCGACTCTGCGAGTAGTGACGCTCGTTGAGAGGTGGCGCGATGGCCTTGTCCCAGCATGACTTACTCCGGTTGATGGAGTCACTGCGTACGGAGGACGGAATCGAGTTGGTTCGGATTCTGGCTCAGCGGATCTTGCAGGAACTCATCGAGGCCGAGGCCACCTCGCAGATCGGTGCGGAGTCCGGCGAGCACACCGAGACCCGCACGACCTGGCGCAACGGGCACCGGGAGAAGGTCCTCACGACACAGGCCGGGGACCGGGACCTGGTGATCCCCAAGGTCCGTACCGGCAGCTTCTTCCCGAGCCTGCTGGAAAGCCGGCGCCGCATCGACCAGGCCCTCTACGCCGTGATCATGGAGGCATACGTCCACGGCGTGTCCACCCGCAGCGTGGACGCCCTGGTCAAGGCCCTGGGCGGCGACACCGGAATCTCCAAGTCCGAGGTCTCGCGGATCTGCCAGGACCTCGACACCGAGCTGAGTGTGTTCCGCACCCGGCCCCTGGACCACACCCGCTTCCCCTACGTCTATCTGGACGCGACCTACTGCAAGGCCCGCGTCCAGCATCAGATCGTGTCCCAGGCCGTGGTCATCGCCACCGGCATCACCGAGGACGGCGGCCGTGAAATCCTCGGGCTGATGTCCGGCGACAGCGAGACCGAGGTGTTCTGGACCGGATCCCTCCGCTCGCTGCGCGAACGCGGCCCGAACGGAGTCCGCCTGGTCATCGCCGGCCACCACTCGGGCCTGGTCAAAGCTGTCCGCAAGGTCATGCTCGGCGCCGGCTACCAGCGATGTCGCGTTCATTTCCTGCGCAACACGTTCGCAGTGATCCCCAAGGACTCCGGCGAGCTGGTCGCCGCGACCATCCGCACCATCTTCGCCCAGCCCACCGCGGAATTGGTCCGCACTCAGCTGGACACCGTCGCCGACATGCTTGCCCGGCAGTTCCCCAAGGTCAAAGACATGCTCCAGGAAGCCAAGGAGGACTTGACCTCGTTCGCGGACTTCCCGGAACAACACTGGAAAAAGATTCAATCGACCAACCCGCTGGAACGACTCAACCGCGAGACCAAGCGCCGCACCGACGTCGTCCAGATCTTCCCCAACCCAGACGCCCTCGAACGACTCACCACCGCCGTCCTCGTCGAGATGCACGACGAATGGACCGCCTTTCCCCACCACTACCTCCCCGAAGGCAGCATGGACAGATCTACCCCCACGACAAAGACCAACTCGACCCGGCTACACCACAACAAGGGACATGACCCGGCAAGGAGGGCGCGATGCCGTCGCGACGGGCGATGAGAACGCCCAGCGAGTAGCGGCTGAGGGCATCGGCGCCGGCGAGGTGGAAGACACCGGCCTCGTCCGAGGCCGCGAGCTTCCACAAGCCGGCCGCGAGATCGACGACATGGATGAACACGAACGGGTGGTGCACGAGCTGGCCGCGGATCCTCCGTCGCCGATGATCAAGGAGGTGCGGACGACAGCTGCGTCCGGGCACAGAAGCCGTACGGCAGTTTCACCGGCGGCCTTCGCGGCCCCGTACGGAGTGATCGGGTCAGGAACCCAGGTCTCGTCGTACCGAGCGTTGCCGATACCGGAGAAGACAGCCCCAAGATCAGGCACTTACTCCAGCCTCGCGCCGGTCCGTCAGTGCGACGCATAGGGGGCTCCTGTGCCCACTTCTGCCTCACAAAGAAAGCGACTCGCTGGACCACTCCACGACACGTGCAGTCGGTCGCGTGCGCGCGTGCAGGCGACGAAGAGCAGACAACGCTCGGCCGTCAGATCCGTGTGGTGCTGAATGGGGTCGAGTTTCATTGGCGTGATGGCCCCTGGGTACGGAAGCGTCCCTTCGCGAACCCCGACAACCGCCACACACCTGAACTCCAGCCCTTTGAGGGAATGCATCGTTCCGACCCTGACGCCCTCAGCGTTGGCGGTTCCGTCTTGCCGTAGCCGGGCCGCGGGGATTCCTTCGTCCCGCAACCGCTGCGCCACGCTGTACACGATCTTGTTGAACCGGGCAGCCACCGCGATGTCGGCCAGCTCGACGCCACTGTCAGCCCACTCCCGGATGCGCACCACCAGCTCAGCCAGTTCGGCATCCGGGTCATCCGTGGCACACACGGTCGGGCGGGCGCCACGGAGCGAGGACCGGAATCCTGCCAGCGTGTCCGCGCTGCCGTTCTCCAGTTGCTCCACGGACCGGCCGTCCAGCAAAGCCACCGCCCAGGTGAGGATTTCCTGCGTGCTGCGGTAGTTCTTGCGCATTCGGGCGGAACGGCCGGTCACAGGGATCCCCAGTGATCTCAGAGACACCTTCGTGTCGTAGATGCGCTGATGCGGGTCGCCGGCAATGAACAAGTCGTCTGGGCGAGCGGGCACTACGGCGCGCAGCAGCCTCCACTGAGCGGGGTGAAGGTCCTGTGCCTCGTCAACGACAACATGCCGATAGAGCGGCACTCCGGATGCGGTGACACGCAACGCCGCTTCATCACACACTCCCAGATGCGTACGCGCGGAGCGCTTGTCGAGCGCGGCCTGGAACGCCTCCACCGCCTGCCAGACCTCGTGCCGTCGAGCGGAGGGGAGCCGGGAACCCCGACCGCTTCTGGACGCCTCTCGGTAGGCGTCGAGCGAGCGCAGGCCCTGCGCCAAGATGACGTGCTTGTACTCCTGGGCCAGGAACTGGCCGCTCCACGGCGGGCCCAGCTGCTCACCGATCTCTCCCCAGAGAGCCAGCTCCTGCGCCCCGTCCAGGTACACACGCCGGGCGGCGTCATGTGGTTCAACGATCTCTCGTGCCAGGGCGTTGACTGTCGACACGTCCACCCGGCCACGTAGCTCCTCCTCCTCGATCAGCAGGGCCAGCCCCTCACGAAGAGCCGAAGTGAGCGCCCCGGTGTATGTGGTGAGCAGGATGCGTTCGCCGGCCCGTAGATGCCCCAAGAGGTGCTTGACTCGATGGAGCGCCACCACGGTTTTTCCCGTGCCCGGTCCGCCGGTCACTTGGGCAGGTCCCGAGTAGCTGGGCCGGTACGCCATATACCGCTGAGACGGGTGCAGGAAGATCCTCCATGCGGCGAACGGCTTGTCGAGGATCTCGGACAGTTCTTCCGGGCCGGTCACCAGGGCAATGCGCGACGGAGTGTTACGCATCGCACCGGCCAGGTCCGTACGGTCCACCGTCAGCGCGCCGTTCCGGGCGCGGAAGGCGACCAGCTCACCCCATACCGTCTGCACGCTCAGTCCCTCGGCGAGGAACTGCAGCACCTGCCACTGATCCTCCGGCATCAACGGAGCGAACGCGTCGAGCTGCTCCTTGGAGGTCAGAGAACGGGCCGCGCGCACCACATCATCCTCGATACCCAGACCACGAAGATCCCCGTCCGGGTGATGGGCGAAGAGAGGTTCCACCGCGGCGGTGGCCGCCTCCGCCTCCCATGCCGGCACCAGTTGCTCCACCGTGACGACGTCACGGATCTCCAGTCCGTGGGTCACCGCGTTTACGCTCGGCACCTGCTTGGCAGCCCAGGCGTAGGCGTCGTCGTGGGCCATCACACGCAGCAGCAGAAAGTCCTCGCCAGCGCCGGGCGCGAGTACGACTCCCCGGTAGAACCTGTCGATACGGCAGGTATAAATGTGCTTGTCCCTGGCCCCCTTGGGCTGCTTGAAGTCCAGTCCGGCGTCCGACCAGAGCTGTTTGAGCGTAAGCTGCTGGAACTTCAGAGCCGTCTTCACGGCCCCGGACCGCGCCTTGGAGTCGAGCTTCGCGAACTCGTCGAGGAACCGGACCGACAGAGCCAGCTGTGCCATGAGGGAAGCTCCTTCGGTCAGTTTCCGCGCGTGGCGGCCCGGCCAGTGCCGGTAGTACGCGAGGTGCGCAGCCGGATACGTACGAGCGCGTCCCGCACCTGGGCGGTCTCCGGGGCATCCGGTCCGTACTCGGCCACCAGGTCCCGGTACAGCGGCATCAGCACCTCGACCGCCTCGCGCAGCCGGTCGACCGCCTGAAGCAGCAGGCCGACATGCCTGCGTACCTCAAGGACGTCCATATCGCTGTCCGGCAGCCCCTGTCTCATCTGCCCCAGTACGGCCTCGAACTCGGCCAGCGCACCTTCGCTGTCGCCGAGCTCCATCCGACAGAAGGCGGCCTGCCTGCGGCAGTAAAGGGCATCCTCGCCGCGGGCGGGACCTGCGGCCTTCAGAACCTCAACGAGCGCCTCGTACTCCGGCAGTGCTCGCCCGTAGTCATCGTCACAGAAGAGCGCGAGCGCGTGGACAAGACGGAGGCCGACCATCAGCGGTTCGGAAGCGCTACGGACCGCGGCAGCACGGGCCAGGACGTCCTCCAGCATTCCGGATGCCTGGGAGAACCGCTCCTCCTCCACGAGCGCCGCTGCGTGACCGCGGGCCTGCTGTAGTTCCTCATCCGGTACGGCAGGGGCGCCCGGCCGCAATGGCGAGTCCACAGCGGTCGGCGTGTACACAGCCTTCTCCGCCGAGCGGGGACGGGGCGCGAGCGGACGGCGGTACGGGCCCGTGGGGTCATTGATTCCCTGCACCCGCTGCTCGGTGGTCCGTTCGGGATCGGGTGCGGGGAGAAAAGGCACCAGACGGTCGTAGACATCCTGGGCTGAGTCAGGCCGCTGATGGGGCACCTTGGCCAACAGATCCAGGACCAGCCGCTCCAGTGCCGGGTCCACCTCGGCGCGCAGCCCGCATAGCGGGGCCGGCGCCCGGTACATGTGGTCCTCCATCAGCTGGAACTCCGCCTCGGCCGTGAATGGCGGCTTCCCGGCGAGCAGTTCATGAAGGATGCAGCCCAGCGCGTAGAGATCACTGCGCGGGCTGACCGCGGCCGCCTGGATCTGCTCGGGCGACATGTAGCGACGGGTGCCGATGATGTGCCCTGTCGACGTCAGCTTGGTGACATCGGTTCCGAGCACCGCGGCGACTCCGAAGTCGAGTACCTTCACGGTGCCGTCCCCGGCGACCATGATGTTGTCCGGCTTCAGGTCGCGGTGGACGACGGGCACGGCGTGCGCGTACGAGAGCACCGAGCAAACCTGCGCGGCGACGGAGACCGCCCAGGGGACCGGCAGCACACCGGGCCTGGCGAGGATGTCGGTGAGCAGCGCGCCACGCACCAGCTGCATCACCATGTAGACGCCGTCCGCCGCTCGGTCGAGCACCGCGTCATGGACCGCGGGCACCCCTGGGTGGTCGAACTTGGCTGTGACCCGGGCTTCCCGCTTGAAGCGCTCGGCCAGCTCTTCCGCGTCCGGGCCCGGCGTGGTCAGGTCCCGGCGGATGAGTTTGACCGCCACGTCCCGGCTCAGGATCGGGTCGTAGCCGAGCCAGACCTGTCCCATACCCCCGGTACTGATCCTGGTCCGCAGTTCATAGCGTTCGGCGATGACTCGTACTCCTGGCGCCACCTGCGCTGTCCTCCCCCGTGCCCCGTGATCGTGTGTGCCCAGTGTGGCGCGTGTCGCCGTGAACCGTCCACGGCTACGGGGAGTTGCCGTAGACGGTCAGCGCTGCCCGCGGCGGGTTCAGGCCGCGTCGTCCATCCCCAGCTCGCGGCGCAGCATGCGGAAGGCGTGCCGCCGCAGGTCGCGCTTGATCGACTCCCGGTGGTCCCGGTCGTCGTGGAAGTAGTGGTCCCCCAACTCGCGTACGGAGTCGATGTGCTTCATCATCTCGGCGTCCAGTACCGGGTCGATGACGTGCTTGAATCCGTCCTCGTCGTCCTGCGAGGCAGATCGCCGCACCTTCTCGTCAGCCATCACCGCCCGCAGCGGCACGATGAAGTCCTCCTCCGTGAAGTCAGTACCGAACCGCTCGTTGAACCGGTCGATCACCTCGGCCAGCGGCGACTTGTCGGGCTCCGCGGCACCACCGGCACCACTACCGAAGCCCTTCAGTTCGACCGCGCCCTCGGGAGTCAGGCTCACATTGACCTCCCCGACCCTCTCCAGACGCACGGCCTCAAGCCGGGTTTCTCCGATGTCCACCCCGCCCCCCTCGCGCGGGGGCAGCCTACGCAGCAGATGCTGCCCGAAGAGGTGCAGGCGCTCCAGATCGATGTCGATGTACGGCACGATCTGTGCGAGGAAGCTGTACTTGCGCACATAGTCGGCGAGGTCGGCCCGGAACTGCTCGGCGCTTTCGTGCTCGGCACGCACTTCGCTGTCCCTGAGCGCGATAAATCTGTCGCGGGCGGGGTCGGTGTGCCGGTAGAGCTCCGCGTGCAGCTTCTCCCAGCGGGTGTCGTCACCGGCCGCCGCGTCCTGAGCCCTGAGGTAGTCGGCCACGAACGCCTGCATCTCGTCGACGAGCAGGATCGGCGGATCCATGACTTGGTGCTGCGCGTCGTAGACCAGGTTGGGGTCGGTGGGCATGGTCTGGGCTTCTTCGAAGAACGGCCGGAACTCGCTCTGGATGACATGCGGGTCGTTCGCGAAGTCCAGGACACACAGATCCTGCTGGTCCTTGAGAGGGTGCGTGCGGTTGAGGCGGGAGAGCGTTTGCACAGCGGCGACGCCCTTCAGCTTCTTGTCGACGTACATCGTGGTCAGCAGCGGCTGGTCGAAACCCGTCTGGTACTTGTCCGCGACCACCAGGATCCGGTACTCGCGTTGCCGCCCGGCTGATGTGCTCTTCTTGTCGTCGGCCGCGGTGTACGCGAACCTCTTGCGCAGCTCGCCCTCCGAGAAGCCGTTGAGCTGCGCCTCGGTGACCTCCTCCTCTCCCTCCTTGAGAGAACCGGAGAAGGCGACCAGCACGCCGGGGTTTGGATAGTCGCTGTCGTCGAAGTACTTGACGATCTGCCGGTACAGCTGGAGCGCGCCGTACCGCGAACGGCACACCACCATGGCCTTGGCCCGCCCTCCCAGCCGCCTGCGGGTGTGGGCCATGAAATGCTCCGCGATCACCCTGGCCCGCTGCACGGCGGTCGTGGTGTGGCTGTGCGCGGTCAGGGCGAGCATCGCGTTGGCCTTCTTCTTGTCGACCTCGCGGTCCGCCTCGTGCGGGTCCTCGTTGACCATCTGCCAGTACGTCTCGTACCTCACGTACTGGCAGAGCGGGTCGAGGATGAACTTCTCTTCGATCGCCTGCCGCATGGAATAGGTGTGGAAGGGCTCGTAGAGGCCGGTGAGCGGGTTCTTGGTACCGAAGAGCTTCAGCGTCTTGTGCTTGGGGGTGGCGGTGAAGGCGAAGTAGGAGAGGTTCGCACTCTGCCCGCGAGCGCGGGCGGACTCGGCGAGACGTTCGTCGGTTGTGGGCTGTGACTCTTCCGCTTCCGCCTCGGCCTCCGCCTCCGTGGCTCCGGTCTCTTCGTCGTCGGCGTCGAGGCCGAGATCGCGCAGGGCCTTCTTCACGTCGGTGGCGGCTTCGCCCGACTGGGAGGAGTGCGCTTCATCGACGATGATCGCGAAGCGACTGCCGCGTATCTCGACGGGCGACTTGCGTAGGTAGGCGAGCAGCGCGGGGAAGGTCTGGAGGGTGACGATGAGGATCTTCGCCGTCTCCTGTGCGAGCGCATCCGCCAGCTGGGACGACTTCGAGCCGCCCTTGCCGCCGATGCCGAGGACCAGGCCATTGGTCTGCTGGAAGTCACCTATGGTTTCCTGCAGCTGGTCGTCCAGGACCGTGCGGTCCGTGATCACCAGCACCTTGTCGAAGACCGACTCGTGGCGTGCGTCGTGCAGGTCGGAGAGCCGGTGCGCGAGCCAGGCGATGGTGTTCGACTTCCCGGACCCGGCGGAGTGCATGACCAGGTAGTTGTACCCCGCCCCGTTCCGCGCGGCGTGTGCGGTCAACTCCCTTACCGCGTGCCACTGGTGGAAGCGCGGAAAGATCAGCTTCTTGACGGTGCTGCCGTCGTCCTTTTTCTCCGTGCTCTGGTGAACATACCGCTCCAGCAAGTCCAGCCAGGTGTCCGGGTGCCAGATCTGTTCCCAGAGGTACGAGGTCCGGTACGTGCCGGCGGGAGCCGCGTCGGGGACCGCCGGATTTCCGGCACCGCCGCGGTTTCCGGGGCCGTCGGAACCGGTGTTGAAAGGCAGAAAGACGGTGTCCCTGCCCTTCAACTGGGTGGTGAGGAACACAGCGTCCGGATCGACCGCGAAGTGCGCGAGGGCGCGCTTGGCGAAGAGCGGCTCCCGGTGGTCCCGGGTGGTCCGGTACTGGTGCATGGCCTCGGCGGTACCGGTGCCGGTGAGCGGATTCTTCAACTCGGCCGTGGCGACAGGGATGCCGTTGACGAAGAGAGTGAGGTCGGGCTTGTTGCCTTCGTCGGTACTGATGGCGCCATCCGGCGCGCGGCGGGTGGCGTAGACGAGATCACGGACGACGGTGAGCCGGTTCTTGCCGTACGAGACTAGGGCGCTGGTATCGATCGTCTGCGATGGCTTGAAGTAGGCGAGGTCGAAGTGGATGCCGTGCGCCTTGACCCCCTGGCGGAGGGTCTGGAGGGTGCCCCGCTTGTCGATCCACTTGGCGAGGTGCTCGGCGAACGCGCGCTGGGCGGTGTCGGTGTCGTCGTCGTAATAGCCGGCATAGTCCAGCCAAGCCTTGTTCTGGGTGGCCCCGATGAAGGCGAAGACCTGTGCGGTGTCGAGGGCGAGGTCGCTGCGGTAGTCGGAGCTGAGGCCCATCTGCCAGCCGTGGGCGAGGAGCCTCTCGATGATCGCGACACGGAAGGCCTCTTCGTGGTGGACCTTGTGCTGGGGTCCTTTCGGGCCTTTATTGCTGAACGGATTGCTGTGAATCACGGAACTCGCACCCCCCGTGCGGTGGTTACGTCGATTTGGCCGGTTACTGCGGCGGTGATCAGGGCGCGGCGGCGCTCAGTCAGTAGATCGATTTGGCGTCGAATGGCCGACTTGAGCTGCCCAGTGGCCCGGGCAGCATCACCCATAGTGGCAACGAGTTGCTTCTGGGCAGCCATACACGCCACCGGAATGGGCCAGTTCTTGATATCCTCGCCACGAAGCTTAACCATTGATTGCGAAGACCCACGCGCATCAGCCTTAACCAACGCCCGAATTCGGCCACTGAGTGCGACTTCTGCGACATAGTCAGCGTCGAGAGCCGGATCAAGCAATACGCGGTAGATAAGGTCAGGCAGTAGCCGCCGCGAAGGCGTCTCTCGCACTACCGCTACATCTCCCACGAGATCCGGCGTATTGGCTCGGGTCACAAGAAAGTCTCCCAGCTTCACCTCATTCTGACGGACAACGTTGCCCAATTCGGGAAGCCGTTTATTCTCTCCAGCAGCGAACATTCCCCGTTTCACACTGCTGAGCTTCAACACCGCCCACTCGTCGGCTCCGGCTGGACTGTTGTCACACTGCGGACTCGCACCTTGCTCAATCCTTGCGGTGAAGCGACGCAGGGGAACGAGCGGAAAACGCTCGGCGTACTCTTCAACGAGGGCATCACGGATCGCTGAGAGACGCCTATCGAGGATGGCGAGCTGCGTGACCCTGGCGCTCACAACGTCATCAATAAGAGCGACCTCTGCATCCAGGAAGCCGGAGATCCTACGCTGTTCCTCAGCAGGCGGGAGGGGCACTGGCGCATCGCCGAGTCGATCACGATTCAACTCGATCTGGTTCGTCGCCCCTACTACCAACGCCGCATAGATGTATTCCTGAAAGGGAATCGATGACAGCCAATAGTAGAGAAACCGGGAGTCCACTTCGGGCGGGATCGCACGCGCCACGGTCACATGGGTGTCCGCCATGCAGGGAATCTCATCCGGCCCCCCTTGGAAGTAGCCGATTCGCCCCAAGGTTCCGGTCCCAGTCGAATTGATGAGGATGTCATCCGGCAACAAGTAGCCTTTAAGCCTGCGGGGATCCCCAGTCGCATCATGAAACCGAGTCCGCGCCCAGTCCAATCCCCCAGGTTGATTAGCCGCCTGACTGATGGCGCGCACGGGGCCATCGTCAACGTAGTCTGGTGCAGATCCCCGGTTCAGCAGGGACGTGACGCGCTTCAGACGGGAAGCGGTCCAGTTCTCCGGCAGCGCAGTTCCAAGCACTTGGGTCACTTCGTCACCTCCCCGAGCAGCCGCTGAATCTCGGCCTCCAGCGACGTCAGCTCCGTATCGATCTCTTCCAACGGCCTCGGCGGCTCATACACATAGAACTGCCGCGTAAACGGAATCTCGTATCCGATCTTCGTCTTCGTGTGGTCCACCCACGCGTCCGGCACGTGCGGCAGCACCTCGCGCTTCATGTACGCGTCGATGTCCTCCTCCAGCGGCACGTTCTCGTTGTCACGAAGGTCAGGGTCCGGTTCCGGGTGCGGGTCGCCCTTCTTGAGGTACTGCTCCTCGCCCTCGGGATCGCGCACCCCCACCACATCCCGTAGCACCTTCTGGAAGGGCTTGCCCGTCGGCATCATCAGGCCCGCCGGCACCAACGCCTGACGGATCGCGTCCCACGCCTCTTCCTTGGTCGCCCATCGCTCACCGACCAGCGACTTCAGCGCATCCGCGAACACCCCCGCATCAACCGCCCTGTCGATCGCGGCCGAAGCCCGGAGCGCGGTCAGCGTCTCCTCCGTGACCTCGAAGCGCAGCTTCAACGGCCGCTCTACGGTAATACGTTGGTAGCCGAACTCCTTCGTTTCAAAGATCTTCGCGTTCTCCGGCAGCGACTGCTCCTCGTCGGCCGCGGCAGCCACCGCCTCCATGTACATGTCCGTCACCGCTGCGATCTGGGCATCAGAGATGACCTTGCGCTTGTCGCCCAGCGATTTCCGCATCTTCGTCCACTGGCCTCGCGCGTCCAGCAGGATGACCTTGTCCTTGAGGCTCCGGTGCTTCCTGTTCGACAGGATCCAGAAGTAAGTGGAGATCCCGGTGTTGTAAAAGAGCTGATCTGGCAGCGCCACGATGGCCTCCAGCAGGTCCTCTTCCTCCAGGATCCACCTCCGGATGTCGGACTCGCCGGAGCCCGCCCCGCCACTGAACAGCGGCGACCCGTTGAAGACGATTGCGATACGACTGCCGCCCTTACCGTCAGGAGTCACCGGCTTCATCTTCGAGATCATGTGCTGGAGGAAGAGGAAGGAACCGTCGCTGATCCTCGGCAGTCCCGCGTGGAAGCGATCCCCATTTCTGGCGAACCGCTCCACCTCCTGCTTGACCTTCTTCCACTCCACTCCGAAGGGTGGGTTCGCGACCAAGTAGTCGAACTTCTGCCCCTTGTGGCCATCCTGGGTGAAGGAGTTCCCGTACTTGATGTTGTCCGGTTCCTGCTCTTTGATCAGCAGGTCGGACTGGCAGATGGCGTGCGACTCAGGATTCAGTTCCTGCCCGTACAGCCCGACGGTCGTATGCGGGGCCTTGCGCTTGATGTGGTCCTCGGTCTCGCTGAGGATGCCGCCCGTCCCGCAGGCCGGGTCGAGAACCGTCCGCGTCTTGCCCGCACCCAGCGTCCCCTCGTCCGGGGCCAGCAGCAGGTTCACCATCAACCGGACCACCTCGCGGGGCGTGAAGTGCTCACCGGCGGGGTTGTCTTCGGAGAACTTCCGGATGAGCTCCTCGAAGATGTAGCCCATCTGGTGGTTGTCGATGCCGTCCTTGTCGTCCGGCCCCTTCGGCAGCCGCAGATCGATCTTGGCGAATTCGCCGACGACCTGATACAGCAGCCCCTTCTCCTGAAGATCGGAGATGTGCTGCTCGAAGTTGTACCGGTCGAGGATCTCCCGGGCGTTCTCCGAGAAGGCGCTGTAGTACGACTTCAGCAGCGTCTTCGCCTGTGAATGGTCCCGGCCGATGCGCTTGAAGGTGAGCTCACTGGTGTTGTAGAACCCGTGCCCGGCGACCTCACGGAGCTTCATCTCCCGGTAGGCCAGCGGTCGCCCCCGCTCTTCCATCTCCGCAACTTCCGCGAGCACTTCGGCCTTCGTCGGCTCCAGCACACAGTCCAGCCGCCGCAGCACCGTGAACGGAAGAATGATCTTCCCGTAGTCATGCGCCCGGAAGTCGCCGCGCAGCAAGTCGGCGACTTTCCAGATGAAGTTGATCATCTCCGAGTGCCTGCTGTGGTCCTGCTCCACCGTTGTCCTTCCGGGCCGCCAGGGCGGCGATTACTTCAGTGCGGTACGTACGCGGTCAGTGTGTCGTGTGTGCGGGGAGGCCCGCATGGGTTCAGGCCGGTGGCGGTGGCCGCAAAGCGCCGGCCGTGAGCGCGGCCCGCAGCTGCCCGGCCGTCTCCTCGCCCTGGAACGCGGCACGGCGCAGAGCCGTCGTGAAGGTGTGCAGCCGCCGGAACGCCGCCCCGTATGTCTGCTGCTCCTCCAGCGGCAGCAACGGCACTTGGAGCCTGCGCGCGTCCACCCGAACGATCGACGTCCCCTGGCTGGCCCGCTGCACATTGGCAGGGTCGGCGAGGAAGCCGGCCAGGAACCACGGGTCGAGCCGCGCCTCGTCCGGGCGCAGCAGGTGCAAGTTCCTGCCCAGCAGCGCCCCCGCATCAGTGTCGTCCGCAACCCGCGCGGCGGTCCTCTCCGGAGACAGCAGCGTCCCGGGTATAATCACGTCCCCGGCCCTGATCCGCACCGCGTCCTCGTCCCCTGCCGAACCGCGCCCGGACGGGGAGCGCCCCTCGTTCACATCCGCAGCCGTGAGGACGGGATCGTCGCCACCCGACTCCCCGTTGCCGCTCGTCGCCTTGGGTCTGAGCAGAGCCAGCGCCCCCGTACGGATCAGATCGGCGAGCGGCACCATCGTCCATGGCCCGCCCGTTCGGGAGACGCCCCATTCGTCGCTCGGGGCGAGTGCCGATGCCTGCGACAGCACAGAGCCGAGGCCGTCGCGACGGCCGCTCAGGGTACGGCGGAGGTCGTCTACCTGCGGCAGGTCGCGCACCCCCGCGAGCCTTGGCGCGGGCGTGAGGTCGACTGTGTCGTCGAGCAGATCCGTGATCGGGACAGCACGGTACACGCCTGGCATGGCAGGGCACTTCTCAGGCGCTGTAAGCAGCTCTCGGTAGGTGACGGAGGGACGCCCGCCACGGCTGTTCATGTCCGGCAACGACTTGCAGTTCATGAACAGCACATGGCCGCTCTCTGCGTCACTGTCCCCGCCCGGCCTGCGCAGCACCCACAGATGCAGTCCGATATGCGCCGGCGGAGCAGCGCCGGCAGGCAGTGTCAGCACGGCGCGCAGCGCACCTTGCCGTACGAGCGCCGCCCGGATCCGCCGCCCCGAGCTCCGGGAGGCGACGGACGGCGGCAGTAGCATGACCACCACACCACCCGGCCGCACCCTCGACAGGCAGTGCTGCACCCAGGCGAGCTCGGACTCGGACCGGGACGGCAGGCCGTACTCCCAGCGGGAGTCGTACGCCAACTCGTCCGCGCCCCAGTCACGTTCGTTGTACGGGGGGTTGCACAGGACCGCGTCGAACTCCCCACCCGTATGCCGGGATCGGGCGAGAGCGTCCTCGGCGTCGACAGAGCAGTGCCCTTTCCCCCCCAGCCGGAGGGAGAGCCGGGCGGCGGCCAGCTGGGCCAGGTGCAGGTCCCGGTCCTGACCGTCGAGCTGCGTGGCCCCCCGGATCCGGGCCGCCTCCAGCAGGTCCCCCGTCCCGCATGCCGGATCGAGTACGGCGCTCAGCGCATCGTCCGGCGACGCGGCCTTGGCCAGTGTCGCCATGAAGTGGGCCACCGCCTCCGGGGTCCCCGGCCCGCGCCTTCGCGACTCGCTCGCGTAGCGGTCGAGCAGGTCCGACAGGACCTCGTCCGGCGTCTGCCGTGTCGCGGCAGCCGCGAGCTCACGCATCAGCGACGCGGAACGCAGCAGGGCGAGCGGCTCAGGCATGTCCTGAAGTGCTCTGCCGATCTCGTCGAGCATGCCGTCACCGAGACCCTCGTCGTCCAGGTCCGGCCCTTCGGCGTAGTGAACGTAACGCGTCTCCCGTGAGGTGTGACCTTCGCGTTCCAGGAAGGTGAGGAAGAGCGCGGCCCGAGTCATCGCTTCAGTCAGCCCCGATCCCTCGGCCTCCCTCAGCAGCTCCCGCCACAGCTGCTGCTGCTCGGTGAACTGCGGGAGGCGGCCATGCTCGGCCAACCACCCCTCCACGTCCTCCAGCGTGAACGTGGGGCGCGATTCCGTACCACCCGTAGGAGCGGGGAAGTCGGAGTGGCGGCGCCGCCAGTTGGTCACGGTTGCGCGGCCGACGTCCGCGATACGGGCGATCTCGGAGGTACTCACCGTGGTCGGTGCGGCCATCAGCAGCCCCCTTCGTTTTCAACGAACACGCACGAACAGTACAGCACGACATAATGCCGTTTGACAATGCTTTCAGGCAGTGCTGTCATCGTCGTAGTCGACGAGTGCTGCCGCTGATGGCAATGGAGGGGACGTCATGCAGAGCAACGTAGAAGTGATCACGCCCGAGCTGGCCCGCGACTGGCTGCTGCTCAACACCAGGAACCGCCCGCTGAGCAAAGCGTTCGTCCAGCAGCTCACCCAGCAGATCGAGCGCGGCGAGTGGCAGCTCACCCACCAGGGCATCGCCTTCGACGAGCACGGCGCACTCATCGACGGCCAGCACCGGTTGGAGGCGGTGGCGAAGGCGGGCGTCCCCGTGCAATGCGTGGTGACACGCGGGGTGGCGCAGTCCGCGTTCACCGTGATGGACACCGGCCGCAAGCGGAGCGGGCGCGACGCGCTGGCCCTCGCGGGCGAGGAGCACAGCACCCACCTGGCGGCGGCCCTGCGCGGACTGCATCTCTACCTGACCGCTCCGGACTCCGCGTGGAGCGGGCAGAGCGCCGCGGTCAGCAACGATCTGCTGCTCACCGTCCTCGACCAGCACCCCGGTATGCGGGACGCTGTCCGGGCGGCGATCCCAATGAATAAGGCGTTCCGCATCACTGTGACGGCCGCCGCGGTCGGCTGGTACGCGACCACCGCCGCCCGTCCCGAGCTCAATCAACTCCCCTGGCACGAAGCCCTGGTCACCGGTGCGGGACTGCGCATCGGTGACCCACGGCTGACTTTGCGCAATACGCTGCTGAATCTGGCGGCCGGCAAGACCCACCGCAGGCGCGACGACTCGCGGGAGCACCTGCTCTACTACCTCAAGTCATGGAACGCCTGGGTCGAGGGCCGCGACATGAAGCTGCTCCGTCGTTCACCGGGCGAGACGATGCCGCGCGTCTCACGACACACGGCTCGGCCCCGGTTCGCCGAGGGAGCCTGAACGTTCCTCGCCCTGACTCCGTATCGGTTTCGGGGCAAAGGAAGTTCAGTGGTCCGGATCAGCTCGCCACGTACGTCGCGAAGGCGGTCCAGCTGCGGGGGGTGAGCCACAGGTTCGGGCCCTGCTCGTCCTTGGGGTCCCGGACGTGCACGGCATCGGGGCGGGTGGCGACCTCGATGCAGTTGCCGCCACCTGTGCCGCTGTAGCTGCTCTTGAACCAGACCACTTCGTCGGTACTCATAGCGCTCCTGGCATCTGCTCCAGCAGACCCACTGTGGCCTCGCGTCCGAGGGCCTGCGAGCGCATCTTGCCATAGCGCTGGAGCCATGAGCTGACCTGTTTCGGGCTGGAAGTCAGACCACTGCTGTCATGGCCTTCGAAGTAGCCGATCCAACTGCTGTCCGGGTTTCGGCCAAGTACATCGAGCCGTCCAGCCCGGCATGTTCTTCCGTTCGCAGCGGCATGATCTGAATCCCCACGTTGCGAAGGCAGAACAGTTCCAGCAGGTGATCAATGGGCACCTGAGTCACCGCCGCCCCACCTGTACGCCTCTCCAATACGGCCTGCTCGATGATGAAGCTGAAGGCGACATTGGCCCTTTCGGCCAACATGCCCTGCCGCGCCAGACGGGCGCCGACCTGCTGCACAATCTGTTCGTCCGACAGCGGGGAAGCCTGCTGCCGAACACGGGTCGGATGTAGGCCTCCGGCTGCAGCAGCCAAGGAATCAACCAGCACTCGTACGCATAAAGACTGAACGCCTCCTCCTCGATCCCCGCCCACTGCCTGAACCACGAAGCCAGCCCCGCCCGCCGCGTCACCCGCAGGATCCTGTCCGCGTCGAGGACTTCCTCCGCCCGCTCGATCAGGTCCTTGGGCGGGAACCTTCTGCCCTGTTCGATCGAGGCCACATAGTGCGGTGAGTACCGGACCCGGGGCCCGAACTCCTCCTATGCGTCAGGCCTGCCCGCTCCCGCAGGGCCTTGAGTACCGCCCCGAACCCTTTCAGCGCTTCCGACGGTTCGGGCTCACCACCGCCGCTGCTCGTCCCACCCGCCATGCCCGGTCACCTCCGTGCATTCCGCTGAGCCACCCAGCCTGCCTATGGTCACGTCCGGTTACGGGGACTCTCCATGACACACGCTCGTACAAGCGGCCCTGTACGGGTGTCGCGCCTGTTCACACCTTCGCCTGTCACCGTATGTATGTTCAGCCAGCGGCTCAGCCCGACTCCGCGCGGCGCGCGGCTCGCGCGCACTGGCCGTCGCCCAACTCATCGAGTGAGAGTTCCCGCACGACAGCCCAGGAATCTCCAGCGGCGCCGCACTCGTCGCGGAACTCGGGGCAAATGCCGTGACCCACGGCCGCGTCCCCGGACGTGACTTCGAGTTCCGTATCAAGTTGGCTCCGCGTATCGAAGTCGCCGACGCTCACTCCGAGCGCCGACCGTCCTCCTCGCTCGCCCCTCCCCCGCCCGACGCCGAATCGGGCAGGGGGCTGCTGGTCGTCGCGGCGCTCACCTCACGCTAGGGCGTCGACGAGCGTGAGGGGCCGGGAAAGACGGTTTGGACGGAGCTGGACCGCTGACCCGCGTGACCATGCCCAGTGCTGCCGGAGGCCCGCCCTCATTGGAGCAAGTCGAACTTTTCCTCCTCAGGCAGGGAATCCGTCAGGAGCCGCTGCCAGAGCTGCTCGGCGAGGTCGACCAGCGTTCCGTCCTCGCCCAGCACGCCCCACTGTTTCGGTCCCTGGACCGCGCTCCACGCCTCCCGCCACTCGGCCTGCTGCCAGATGTGCGTGACCAGGCCGCTTGGCGAGTACCGCTTCCCGTCGGCCTCCCAGAGCAGGGGCTTGCGCCGGTCGTTGACCCAGGTGGCGTAGGCCCGGCGCGGGTCGGCGTTCAGCCAGTCCCCGATGGCCTGCTCCTCCGTCGCACTGGGGTGGTACATCAGTCTGGTGCCGGCCGGAATGCGGTCGTGGTCGATGAGCAGGGTCACGGTGTTGGGACGCCTGGGCGGCTTCGATTCGTCCCGCTGCTGGTACGCCGCTAGGTCTCCGGCGTCCGTACCGTCGGCGAGCGCCCGAAGGACGGCTGCGACCAGTTTCCGGGAGCGCTCCTCGCTGGCGAAGGTACTGGTGATGTAACTCCCGACCCCGAAAAGGTGGTTCACCAGCGGGATGAGCTGGGCAAGCGTGGCACCGACCCGCGCCGGTACGTCCTCCAGGGCAGATTCCCAACCCGAGTCCGGTTCGTCGATCCCCTCCGAGCCGACCTGCTGGGCGACCATGTGTGCCACCAACAAAGCGCCGCTGTCAGCGATCGAACCCGCCCGCCCGGTCAGCGTGGAGCGGACCTCGTGCAGGGACTCCCGCACCCGCCGCATCAGCAGGACGCTGCGCCAGATCTGATAGGCACTGGGCCTGCGGCCGAACAGCCGGGTGTAGATACCGCCGGGACCGTCCTCCCAGAGCGCGTCGGCCGAGCCCTTCACCCGTACCGCCAGGGCCGGGTCCGGGTGGGCGCAGGCGAGGGCGGTGGCGGCCTCGCGGACCGAGCATCCGAACGCCGGCGACGGCTCGATCTCACCGCGCTTGAATACGTAATCCTTGTCAAGAGAGAGCCGGAAGTCCTCACGGATCAGACTCTGTACCGGCTTGATCGCGATGAAGTCGGAGCGCTCCATGTGGTTCTGCGTGTTCGTCGCCTCGGTGATCTCGCCCGCGAACCCTTCCGGGGCGCCGGAAACCGAGATGATCCGGACGGTGACGTACGCCTCGCCCACCGCTTCCTCGTTCTGCTGGAACGCCCGGTGTGCAGAAGTAACGGTCTGCGCACCGTTGACGACACTCGCGTTTTCGAGGACCAGCTTGACGGGTTCACTGGGTTTATGCTTCGCGAAGAAATGTGGCTCGATCTTGTCGCACTGCACAGTGATGCCGTTGTGGCGGTACCAGAAGCCCTGCGGATCCCGGATGAGACTCTCGACGAGTGTCTGGTTGACTCCGGTCAGGCCCAGCGATCTGCGGACGTTGCGGTCATACAGCCGCTCGCCGTTGCTGGCGTACCACTGGGCGAGTTCGTCGGCCGCCACCAGCCCCGAGTACGCCTGATAGGGGGTTTCCCTGGAATGCCAGCCCTGCGTCATGGTGGCGGTAAGGGTGATCGGCTCCGGGGTGAGGTCCTCGCGGACGGCGCGGTGGAAGTCGGTCTGGTTCAGCACCCGGTGCTCGATGGAGCGCGTATAGCCGCCGAACTCCTGGGCAGCTTCGTCGAGTATGGCCTCTGTCTCCGTGGACAGGTGTCCCTCGCCCATAACGGCGATGACGAGGACCACCTTGCACGTAGGAACGTCGAGCACCGACCGTACCCGGTCAGCGAGACGCCGGAACCGTTCGTTGAACTGGTCGAAGTCCCGGTTGTCGAGCTTCTTCAGGCCGTGCACCAGCTTGTGTGCGGCGCTGGTGTCGAAGCCGGCCTTGCCCTTGTCGCTCCATTTGGCCTGGATCAGCCACAGTTCGGGGGCGGAGGCGGAGAAGGCGACGGCGTCGATACCGAAGTCGTCCCGGCCGTCGATCACCGACTCGGCCGCTTCCTCGGGCGTACAGTCCGTGAGCATGCGAGCCGCCCTGGCGGACAACGCACGCGAGTTGAAGGCATTCTCACGTTCCGAAGGTTGACGTTTCTCATAGTCAGCGAGCGAGATCAGCGGATCGAACTCGCGCTTCAACGCATCGCGCACATGCCGGACTTCCAGCGGCATTGCCTGACCGCTCCTGCTCATCCCTGCCCCCAGTCACGATCACGTGCTTGAACTCTTCATATGCTACGAGAAGCGTGAGCCCGCGGGACGTAACTGATGCGTCTGCGTCACAACCCATGCTGATGGAGGAGGCGCATCAGATTCGAGTTGCGCTTCTGTTCGGCACGGACCTCGCTCAGGTGAGCGGTGAACTCGTCCGATGATCCCAGTCGACACTGACCGACGTGGACGCGCAGAGAAGGTCACCAGCTGTTCGTGAACGATGTTCACCGGCAGGCTTCCGCCATCGCCGGGTATACAGCGCCCTAAGCGACAACTTGCTCCTTCTGTCGCAATGCCACCAGCAACGATGGCGGGCATAGCTAACGAGGCCGGGACGAACTCGTCCCGACCCCGTCAGTCACTTGCATTTTGGCCCTGAACTCCACCACGTCAGCGACGTGGTGGAGTTCAGTTGTTGAAGCGGAACTCCACCACATCCCCGTCCTGCATCACATAGTCCTTGCCCTCCATACGCGCCTTCCCCGCCGCGCGCGCCTCCGCCACCGAGCCCGTCTCGACCAGGTCCGCGAAGGAGATGACCTCGGCCTTGATGAAGCCCTTCTGGAAGTCCGTGTGGATGACACCGGCCGCCTCGGGGGCCGTCGCGCCCTGCTTGATGGTCCAGGCGCGGGACTCCTTCGGACCTGCCGTGAGGTAGGTCTGGAGGCCGAGGGTGCGGAAGCCGACGTGGGCCAGGGTGGCGAGGCCGGGCTCTTCCTGGCCTACCGACTGGAGGAGTTCAAGGGCCTCGTCGTCGTCGAGTTCGGCGAGGTCCGACTCCAGCTTGGCGTTGAGGAAGATCGCCTCCGCGGGGGCGACCAGCGCGCGCTGCTCGGCCTTGAAGTCGTCGTCCGTCAGCTCGTCCTCATCGACGTTGAAGACGTAGAGGAAGGGCTTGGTGGTGAGGAGGTGGAGGTCGTGGAGGAGTTCCTCGTTGCCCGAGCCCTGGACGATGCCCTGGGAGAAGAGCGTGTCGCCCTTCTCCAGGATCTCCTTCGCCGCCTCGACCGCCGCCACCTTCGGAGCGATGTCCTTCTTGATGCGCGACTCCTTCTGGAGGCGCGGCAGGACCTTCTCGATGGTCTGGAGGTCGGCGAGGATCAGCTCGGTGTTGATCGTCTCGATGTCGTCCTTGGGCGAGACCTTGCCGTCGACGTGTACGACGTTCTCGTCCTTGAACGCACGGATGACCTGGCAGATCGCGTCCGACTCGCGGATGTTCGCGAGGAACTTGTTGCCCAGGCCCTCGCCCTCGCTCGCGCCCCGCACGATGCCCGCGATGTCGACGAAGTCGACGGTCGCGGGGAGGACCTTCTGCGAGCCGAAGACCTCGGCCAGCTTCGTCAGGCGGGGGTCGGGGACGCCGACCACGCCGACGTTCGGCTCAATCGTGGCGAACGGATAGTTGGCCGCCAGCACGTCGTTCTTGGTCAGGGCGTTGAACAGGGTCGACTTGCCGACATTGGGCAGACCGACGATTCCGATCGTGAGCGACACGTTGCGACTTCCCGTACGTCAGGGCTGGGTGGGGCGGCCCCTTCGTACATGAGCTTCCATGAACTTCCATGAGCTTCGTACATGGGCCGATCCACCAGTCTACGGCGTGCCGCCGTCGGCCCCTCCGGACGGCCGTCCGCCCGGGCCCCGCCCTGTCGAACGCATGGCCAAGGTCACCCAAAGGGCGTGTCCCGCGCCTGATTCCGCGCGGAAGCCGACCTAGGTTGGTCCAGTGGAGCAACACAGGACGCGTCCCCCTCAGCCTCAGCCCGCCCCGGAGGTCCAGCCCGAGCCGAGGGTTCAGCCCGACCCGAGGGTTCGGTCCGATCCGAACGTGAGAGTTCGGTCCGAGCCGGGGGTTCGGCCCGACCCGGAGGTGCAGTCCGCGCCGAGGGTTCGGCCCGAGCCGAGGGTTCGGTCCGCCCCGGAGGTTCGGCCCGCGCCGGAGGTTCAGTCCGCGCCGAGGGTGCGGTCCGGCCCGAAGGCGAGAGTTCGGGCCGAGCCGGAGGCTCAGCCCGCGCCGAGGGCTCAGCCCGACCCTAAGGCGAGAGTTCGGCCCGAGCCAGAGGCTCAGTTCCGGCCGAAGGCTCATCCCGCGCCGAGGGCTCAGCCCGGCCCGAACGCGAGAGTTCGGCCCGAGCCAGAGGCTCAGTTCCGGCCGAAGGCTCAGCCCGCGCCGAGGGCTCAGCCCGGCCCGAACGCGAGAGTTCAGTCCGAGCCGGAGGCTCAATCCCGGCCGCAGGCCCAGCCCCAGCCCCAGCCGGCGGGTCCGTCCGGACCGACGGGGCCATCCGGACCGGCGGGGCCATCCGGGCCGACGGCTCCGTCCGGCCCGAAGGGCGCCGGCACGGAGCCGCCCGGCCGCACCGCGCCACTGCCCCCGCAAGGCCGGGCCGCCGAGCCCGGCACCGTGTACCGGGCCGCCGCCCGTCCGCGCCGGCCCGCCCCGCCGTTCGTCCGGGCGCTGCGCCGCACCCCGCTGTACCGCTGGGCGCAGCGGATGCCCAACCCCCGCCTGACGGGGCTCGGCAGCGGCTTGTTCTGCGCGGCCGTGATGTTCGTGTTCGCCTGCGTGCTGAGGCTGCTGTTCAGCGGTTCCGTCGTCGCGTACGGCGTGCTGTTCCTGCCCGTGGCGGCGCTCACCGCGCTGTGGGTGCGCCCCGCCGACCTGATCGCCGCGCCGGTGACCGTGCCGATCGCCTTCGCCGCCGGGATCCTGCCGATCTCCGGGGGCACCGGCGGGCTCGGCGGCCAGTTCATGGGGCTCGTGACGTCGCTGGCGCTGTACGCGGGATGGCTCTACGGAGGCACGCTCGTCGCCGGACTCATCGTGACCGTACGCAAGGTCCGGCTGATGTCCGAGCCTCCCGGGCAGCCCCACCCCGCGCCGCGGCAGCCGGACGGCAAGCGCCTCCCCACCGTCTGACGCCGCCGTCGGGGAGAGGCCCCGCGGGGCGCCGCCGCTACACCTCGCCCGCCGCCGCCATCGCCGCTCCCACGATGCCCGCGTTGTTCTGCAGCCGCGCCGGGACGATCTCCGCCGAGATGCCCTCGATCAGCGGCAGGAACTTGTGCGCCTTGCGGCTCACACCGCCGCCGATGATGAACAGCTCCGGCGAGAACAGCATCTCCACATGGGCCAGGTACTTCTGTACGCGCCTCGCCCAGTGCTCCCAGGTCAGGTCCTCGTCCTCGCGCGCCTTGGAGGAGGCCCGCTTCTCCGCGTCGTGGCCGTCCAGCTCGAGGTGGCCGAGCTCGGTGTTCGGCACCAGACGGCCGCCCGTGAACAGGGCGCTGCCGATGCCCGTGCCGAGCGTGAGCATCAGGACCGTGCCCGTACGCCCTTGGCCCGCGCCGAAGTGCATCTCCGCGACGCCCGCCGCGTCCGCGTCGTTCAGGACGGTGACGGGGACGCCGCCTAGCCGGTCGGAGACCAGTTTGCGGATGTCCGTACCGATCCAGCTCTTGTCGACGTTGGCGGCCGTGCGGGCCGTGCCGTCGGTGATCACGCCGGGGAAGGTCGCCCCGACGGGGCCCGTCCAGCCGAAGTGCTCCACGACCTCGCGCACGCCCTCGACCACCGCGTCCGGCGTCGCCGGATGTGGCGTCAGGACCTTGTGCCGCTCCTGGGTCAATTCTCCGCGGTCCAGGTCAACGGGAGCGCCCTTGATCCCGGATCCGCCGATGTCCACACCGAAGATCTGCATGGCCCCCACGTTACGGCCGGGGTCAGCGCTGTGACAGTTCGGCCGCTTCGGCACGCAGGTCCCTGCGGAGCTCCTTGGGCAGCGAGAAGGTGATCGACTCCTCGGCCGTCTTCACCGTCTCCACGTCGCCGTAGCCCCGCTCGGCGAGCCATTCGATGACGCCGTCCACCAGGACGTCCGGCACGGAGGCGCCGGACGTCAGGCCGACCGTGGTCACGCCCTCCAGCCAGGCCTCGTCGATCTCGTCGGCGCCGTCCACCAGGTGCGAGGCGGGGGCGCCGGCGTCGAGGGCGACCTCGACCATGCGGATGGAGTTCGAGGAGTTCTTGGAGCCCACGACGATGACCAGCTCGGCCTGCTCGGCGAGCTTCTTCACCGCGATCTGGCGGTTCTGCGTGGCGTAGCAGATGTCGTCGCTCGGCGGCGAGAGGAGGTTCGGGAACTTGCTCTTCAGGGCGTCGACCGTCTCCATCGTCTCGTCGACGGAGAGCGTGGTCTGGGAGAGCCAGACGACCTTGTCCGGGTCGCGGACCTCGACGTTCGCTACGTCCTCGGGGCCGTCGACCAGCGTGATGTGCTCGGGCGCCTCACCGGACGTACCGATGACTTCCTCGTGGCCCTCGTGGCCGATCAGGAGGATGTCGAAGTCGTCCTTGGCGAACCGGACGGCTTCCTTGTGCACCTTGGTGACCAGCGGGCAGGTCGCGTCGATCGTCGCGAGCTTGCGCTCGGCGGCCTCCGCGTGGACGGTCGGGGCGACGCCGTGCGCGGAGAACATGACGATGGAGCCCTCGGGCACCTCCGCCGTCTCGTCGACGAAGATGGCGCCCTTCTTCTCCAGGGTCTGCACCACGTACTTGTTGTGGACGATCTCGTGGCGGACATAGATCGGGGCCCCGTACTGCTCCAGGGCCTTCTCGACGGCGATCACGGCACGGTCCACGCCCGCGCAGTAGCCACGGGGAGCGGCGAGCAGGACACGGCGGGAGCCAGGCGTTGCAGTCATGCACACCATCGTAAGGCCGCGTCCAGCGCGTCAAAGATCGGACGGTTGGGGAGACTGGGGGCCTGCGCTGGTCCTGCGCTGGTCCTGCGCTGGTCCTGCGCTGGTCCTGCGTTGATCTACGGAGGCACGATGTCCGGTCAGTCCGCCAGTACGGGAGCTCCTGCCGCTGGCGCCGAGCCCGCCGACGGTGGTGGGCTGCGGCGCACGCTGGGCTTCCGGGACCTCGTCGTCTACGGCCTGCTCTTCATCGCCCCCATGGCGCCGGTCGGTGTCTTCGGGACGCTCGACGCGAAGTCGCACGGCGCCGTGGCCCTCGTCTATCTGGTGGCCACGGTCGCGATGGCGTTCACCGCTTTCAGTTACGCCCAGATGGTGCGGGTGGTCCCCCAGGCGGGGTCCGTCTTCGCGTACGCGCGCGTGGGGCTCGGCAAGGGGCCCGGGTTCGTCGCCGGGTGGATGGCGATGCTCGACTATCTGCTCATCCCTGCGGTCGCCTATCTGTTCTCCGGGATCGCCATGAACTCGCTGGTCCCCTCGGTGTCGCGGTGGGTATGGACAGCGCTCGCCGTGCTCATCACGACCGCGCTGAACCTGTGGGGGGTGCGGGCGGCGGCGCGGGTCGGCTTCGCGGTGCTCGCCATGGAGATCGTGGTCCTCGTCGTCTTCGTCGTCGCGGCCGTCATCGTCCTCGTCCAGGACGGGGCGCGGCGGGACTGGCTCTCACCGCTGACGGGTGACGGCTCACAGGGCGCGTTCGCGCTCTCGGCGGTGGTGGGCGCGGTGTCGATCGCCGTCCTGTCCTATCTGGGCTTCGACGCGATCGCCTCCTTCGCGGAGGAGGTGACGGGGGGCTCGGCGAAGGTCGCACGGGCGGTGCTGTTCTGTCTGGCGCTCGCGGGTGTCCTCTTCGTCGCCCAGACGTATCTGGTGGCGCTCCTGGAGCCCCTGTCGTCCGCCGAGCTGGCCGCGGATCCGGGCAAGCAGGGGACTGCTTTCTACGATGCTGTGAACTCGGCGGCCGGGACGTGGCTGCATGATCTGGTGGCCGCCAGCAAGGCGATCGGCGCGGCGTTCGCCGCGCTGGCGGGGCAGGCGGCGGCGGGGCGGCTGCTCTTCGCGATGGCGCGGGATCGGCGGCTGCCGAAGGGCCTGTCCCGGACGGACTCCGGTACGCCGCGGGTCGCGCTGCTGTGTGCGGCCGTGGTGACGATGGTGGCGGCGGTGTGGGCGGCTCGGCGGGACGACGGGATGGACCACCTGGTGTCGGTGGTGGACATCGGGGCGCTGACGGCGTTCCTGCTGCTGCACGCGAGCGTGGTGGGGTGGTTCGCGGTGCGGCACCGTGAGGCGGGCTTCAGCTGGTGGCGGCATGTGCTGGTCCCTGTGCTGGGGGCGGCGATCGTGGTGGCCGTCATCTGGGAGGCGTCCGGGGCCGCGCAGGTGGTGGGGGCGGTGTGGCTGGGGGTCGGGCTTGTGGTGCTTTTCGCACAGCGGGGCCGTTGGGGGGTGGACTAGACCGCCGCTTCGCGGCGGGTGTCTCCCACCCACCCGTTTGCCCCGCGTCGAATCGGCACCGAGGGAACCGTTTGCCCCGCGTCCAGTCCGCGCCGAACGAACCATTCGCCCCGCGTCGAATCCGCGCCGAACGAACCGTTCGCCCCGCCCGGACACCGCGCCGGAAAGACGGTGCCGGCCTGTCAGACCCTGCGGCTACGCTCGCCGTATGGCTCTCAATACGTCTGCTGACGCGCCGCTGCCCGTGGGGCAGGTGTCGCGGCTCATCGGCGGCTGGATCGACCGGCTCGGTGCCGTCTGGGTCGAGGGGCAGATCACCCAGCTGTCCCGCAGACCCGGCGCCGGCGTGGTGTTCATGACGCTGCGCGACCCGTCGCACGACATCTCGGTGAGCGTCACCTGCTACCGCCAGGTGTTCGACGCCGTCGCGGACGTCGTCTCCGAGGGCGCCCGCGTCGTCGTCCACGCCAAACCGGAGTGGTACGCGCCGCGAGGGCAGCTGTCCCTGCGGGCCGCCGAGATAAGGCCGGTCGGCGTCGGTGAGCTGCTCGCGCGGATCGAGCAGCTGAAGAAGAGCCTCGCCGCGGAGGGCCTCTTCGCGCCCGAGCGCAAGAAGGCGCTGCCTTTCCTGCCGCAGCTCGTCGGCCTCGTCACGGGCCGCGCCTCGGCCGCCGAGCGGGACGTCCTGGAGAACGCCCGGCACCGCTGGCCGGCCGTCCGCTTCGAGGTGCGCAACGTCCCGGTCCAGGGCGTGCACGCGGTGCCACAGGTCGTCCAGGCCGTGAAGGACCTCGACGCGCTCGACGAGGTCGACGTGATCATCGTGGCGCGGGGCGGCGGCAGCGTGGAAGATCTGCTGCCGTTCTCGGACGAGCAGCTGATCAGGGCGGTGGCCTCGTGCCGTACGCCGGTGGTCTCCGCGATCGGCCACGAGCCGGACAACCCCCTCCTCGACCACGTCGCCGACCTGCGCGCCTCCACCCCGACCGACGCCGCCAAGAAAGTCGTGCCGGACGTCGGCGAGGAGTACGAGCGCGTGCAGGCCCTGCGGGAGCGCGCCCGGCGCTGCATGGACGCCTTCCTGGACCGCGAGGGCCGCGGCCTCGCACACGCCCTCGGCCGCCCCTGCATGGAGCATCCGCACCGCATGGTCGAGGAGCGCGAGGAGCAGGTCTCGGCGCTCGTCGACCGCACCCGCCGTACGCTCGGCCACCTGCTGGACCGGGCGGCCTCGGAGCTGACGCACACCCACGCGCGCGTGGTGGCCCTCTCCCCCGCGGCGACCCTCCAGCGGGGGTACGCGGTGCTGCAGAAGGCGGACGGCGCGGTCGTCCGGGCCCCCGAAGAGGTGGGCGCCGACGAGGAGTTGAGGGCCCGCGTCGCCGAGGGCGAATTCACCGTACGAACCGTATGAACCGCATGAACCGCATGAACCGCACGAACCGAACGAACCGCCAAATCGACAATTAGGGTGGGCGCATGACCAGCAAGACGGACGAGGCCACGGGCCCGGCGGACGCCCTCGGGTACGAGCAGGCACGGGACGAGCTGATCGACGTCGTACGCCGCCTGGAGACCGGCGGCACGACCCTGGAGGAGTCACTCGCCCTGTGGGAGCGGGGCGAGGCGCTGGCGAAGATCTGCCGCCGCTGGCTGGACGGCGCGCGCGCCCGCCTGGACGCGGCGCTCGCGGGCGAGGACGCCGAGGACGCCGAGGGCGTCGGTGACGGCAAGGGCGACGGCTAGGGGCGGGCAGGGCCGCATCGAGGGCCGAAGGGGCGCACCCGAGCCCTGTGAGGCGGATCACGGCGGCGCCATTTTGGTTGAATCTTAAACGTCACTTGTCGTACTGTCGGTCGTGCCAGCTGATCCACAGCACGTAACGAGAAGGTAGATCCATGTCTCTCGCCCTTGACCCCGCCGCCCAGGACCTGCTCTTCCGCGAGGCCCGCACCGCGAACACCTTCACCGACGAGCCGGTCACCGAGGAGCAGGTCCAGGCGATCTACGACCTGGTCAAGTACGGCCCGACCGCCTTCAACCAGTCGCCGCTGCGGGTCACCCTGGTCCGCTCCCCCGAGGCCCGCGAGCGCCTGGTGCAGCACATGGCCGAGGGCAACCGTCCGAAGACCTCGACCGCGCCGCTGGTCGCGATCCTCTCCGCGGACAACGAGTTCCACGAGGAGCTCCCGGCGCTCTTCCCGCACTTCCCGCAGGCCAAGGACGTGTTCTTCGCCGAGCGCCCGGCCCGTGAGCAGGCCGCGCTGGTGAACGCCACGCTTCAGGCCGGCTACTTCATCGTCGGCGTCCGTGCCGCCGGTCTGGCCGCGGGCCCGATGACCGGCTTCGACTTCGCCGGCGTCCAGAAGGAGTTCCTGGACGACGACCACACCCCGCTGATGGTCGTCAACATCGGCAAGCCGGGTGACGACGCCTGGTTCCCGCGCTCCCCGCGCCTGGCCTACGACGACGTCGTCACCACGGTCTGAGCGAAGCGACCGCGCGCACGCCCGCAGGCGCCAGTCACGCGAAGGGCCCCCGGCACACTGCCGGGGGCCCTTCGCGCGCTCGTGACCTGGCCGTCTGGTCACCTGGCCATCTGGTCACCACAACCACACGCTCACGTCGTCTTCAGCGACTCGACCATCTTCGTCAGCCGCGCGAACGACGCCGTGCCCGTGACGACCGTCGTCGCGCCCTTCTCGGTGCTCACCAGGGCGTCGTACGTCGAGCCCTTGTACCGCTGCCACGTCCGGCCGCCGATCTTCTCGGTGACGTCGGTCCTCGCGGCCTCCTGGGTGGCGTCCGCAATGAACTTCACCGGCTTGGCGGTGGACTGCTTGACCGCCACGTACTCGCCGTCGGGGTCGAGGAAGCCGAGGTGCCAGTCGTCGTGGGCGGCGCCCTTGAACCGCACGGACGTCGGCTTCCACTCCTTGGACAGGCCCTCGGGCGCCGCCACCGGATAGGCCGCGGCCCGCCGGGCCGTCAGGAGCTCCACGCGGTAGTCGACCCGCTTGACGGGGGTCTTGGACTCGTCATGCGGGACGAAGAGGTAGCTCACGCCCGCGACCAGGGTGATCACCACCAACGACCACAGCATGTTCTTGACGGTCTGGTTGCCTTGTCTGCCTGCCACGCCCCCCATGGTCTCAGGCGCGGAACGAGCACCTTCCCCCGGTGCCTCCCCGGCGCCTCACCGGTTCCTCCCCCCACCCGCCCCGCCCGCTCATGCGTGGGGCCCACTGCTCATTTTGTCGGCCTACGGATAGAGTCGTTCACAATCCCTCATCCGGCCGTCGTCGTATCAGCAGAGAGGTGCGTCCCGATGACCGAGCATCATCTTCCGTCCGAGCTCGAGGTTTCTCCCGAGGCTCCCGACCGCAACCTCGCCCTGGAGCTCGTCCGGGTCACCGAGGCCGCCGCCATGGCCGCGGGCCGCTGGGTCGGCCGCGGCGACAAGAACGGCGCGGACGGCGCCGCTGTCAGGGCCATGCGGACCCTCGTCCACACCGTCTCGATGAACGGCATCGTCGTCATCGGCGAGGGCGAGAAGGACGAGGCCCCGATGCTCTTCAACGGAGAGCGCATCGGTGACGGCACGGGCGCCGAGGTCGACATCGCCGTCGACCCGATCGACGGCACGACGCTGACCGCGAAGGGCATGCCGAACGCCATCGCCGTGCTGGCCGCCGCCGACCGCGGCGCCATGTTCGACCCGTCCGCGGTCTTCTACATGGACAAGCTGGTCACCGGCCCCGAGGCCGCGGACTACGTGGACATCAACGCGCCCGCGTCGGTCAACATCCGCCGCGTCGCCAAGGCCAAGAACTCCTCGCCCGAGGACGTCACGGTCATGATCCTGGACCGCCCCCGCCACGAGGGCATCGTCAAGGAGATCCGCGAGACCGGCGCCCGCATCAAGTTCATCTCGGACGGCGACGTCGCGGGCTCGGTCATGGCCGTGCGCGAGGGCACCGGCGTCGACCTGCTGATGGGCATCGGCGGCACCCCCGAGGGCATCATCTCGGCCTGCGCGATCAAGTGCCTGGGCGGTGTGATCCAGGGCAAGCTGTGGCCCAAGGACGACGCCGAGCGCCAGCGCGCCATCGACGCCGGCCACGACCTGGACCGCACGCTCTCGACGGACGACCTGGTCAAGGGCGACAACGTCTTCTTCGTCGCGACCGGCATCACCGACGGCGAGCTGCTCCAGGGCGTGCGCTACCGCGCGGCGACCGCCTCGACGTCGTCGCTGGTCATGCGCTCCAAGTCGGGCACGATCCGCAAGATCGACTCCGACCACCGGCTCTCGAAGCTGCGCGCCTACAGCGCGATCGACTTCGACCGCGCGAAGTAGTTCGTACGGCGCGGGGGGTCACCTACGGCGCGGGGGGGTCGCCTACGGCGCGGAGTAGCCGCGTACGGCACGAAGCAGTTGCCTACGGCGCGAAGTAGCCGCGTACCGCGCGGGTAGCCGCCTACGGCACGAAGTAGCCGCGTACGGCGAAGGGGGCGTCCCGTGCGGGGGACGCCCCCTTCGCCGTAGGTCCGGGGCGGGACTATCCCGCGGCGGCGATTCCCGCCGCGTGCGCCGCCTTCTGCAGTTCGAGGTCGCGCCTGCGGCGGCGGGCGAGGACCACGCGGCGCTCGGCGGCGGTGAGGCCGCCCCACACGCCGTACGGCTCGGGCTGGAGCAGGGCGTGCTCGCGGCACTCGACCATCACGGGACAGCGGGCGCAGACACGCTTGGCCGCCTCCTCGCGCGAGAGCCTGGCCGCGGTCGGCTCCTTGGACGGGGCGAAGAACAGTCCGGCCTCGTCGCGGCGGCACACGGCTTCGGTGTGCCATGGAGCGTCATCGGTCCGATCCCGTGCCGGCGCCCGCTGCACCGGAACGGCGGCGACCTGCAGGGACTGACGCGACGGTTGCAGCACGGTCCACTCCTGACGACGGCTTCGCGAGCGAGAGACGATGCAGCAAGGTCTACCCGCTGTGTGCGCGCCTATGCACTGAGTTCCGATGCACGGTGGTTCTCCTTCCCGCGGCGGGGCGCGGGCGTCAGTGACCGAGGTGTTTGCGCAGCTGCCGGTGCAGGTCATGGACCAGTTTGCCGCGCTTGGGCCGTGCCTCGATGCTGCCGAGGATCGCCGTGCCGTCCACGAAGACGACCGGGGCGTCCTGCTCCGGGGAGTCGAGCGTGTCCACCTCGAAGCTGCCGAGCACGCCCGCGCCGCTGCCGCGCAGCGACACGTTCTGCGGGACGCGGATCTCGACCGAGCCGAAGATCGCGTACGCCTTGATGACCACTTGGCGCTGCTCGAAGATCGCCTCGCTCAGGTCTATCTCGACGCTGCCGAAGACGGCGTACGCATGGGTACGGCGGGCGACCCGCCAGCGGCCCTTGCGGACGGAGCCGCTGAGGACCGCCACCAGATTCTCGTCGGCGACGGGCGGGACCGCTCCGGGGGACGGCCGGGCGGGGGCGGGCCGGAGAGCGGGCCCGGACCGGCCCTGGTCGTGGGAGGCGGGCAAGTCCCTGACGAGCGGCCGCAGTTCGGCCATGGTCTTGGCGCGGTAGACCCCGTCGATGCGGTCCGCGTGCTCCTCCGCGGTGAGGCGGCCCTCGGCCAGGGCCTCGCGGAGGATGTCCGCCGTGCGGTCCCGGTCGGCGTCGGAGGCGCGCAGCGACCCCGACTCCTCGGCTGTGGCGGGAGCGGGCTGCGGGAGGCGCTTTTCGAGGTCCACGCCAGCAGCGTACCCAAACGCGATAGATCGCGACTACCCCCTGTGGACAACCGGCCGGGGGCGGCCCGCGGCCTACTGAGCCTTACCTCACAGGCCCGGCCCGCCGCGCGCGTTCTACGCTGGTCGACGCGTCGCCAATGGAGGCCGCGCCGCTGTCTGCCGAGTGAGGAATGGCCGTAATGCCAGAGTTTGAGTACTCCGATCTGCTCCCGCTGGGAGAGGACACCACCCCGTACCGGCTGGTGACCTCCGAGGGTGTCTCCACTTTCGAGGCCGACGGGCGGACGTTCCTCAAGGTCGAGCCCGAGGCGCTGCGCACGCTCGCCGCCGAGGCGATCCACGACATCCAGCACTATCTGCGGCCCGCGCACCTGGCCCAGCTGCGGCGCATCGTCGACGACCCCGAGGCGTCGTCCAACGACAAGTTCGTGGCGCTGGACCTGCTGAAGAACGCGAACATCGCGGCGGCGGGTGTGCTCCCCATGTGCCAGGACACCGGCACGGCGATCGTCATGGGCAAGCGCGGACAGCACGTCCTCACCGAAGGTGAGGACGAGAAGGCGCTCTCCCACGGCATCTACGACGCGTACACGAAGCTCAATCTCCGGTACTCGCAGATGGCCCCGCTGACCATGTGGGAGGAGAAGAACACCGGCTCCAACCTCCCCGCGCAGATCGAGCTGTACGCGACCGACGGCGGCGCGTACAAGTTCCTCTTCATGGCCAAGGGCGGCGGCTCCGCCAACAAGTCCTTCCTCTACCAGGAGACGAAGGCCGTCCTGAACGAGGCCTCCATGATGAAGTTCCTGGAGGAGAAGATCCGCTCCCTGGGTACGGCGGCCTGCCCGCCGTACCACCTGGCGATCGTCGTCGGCGGCACCAGCGCCGAGTTCGCCCTGAAGACCGCGAAGTACGCCTCCGCGCACTACCTGGACGAGCTGCCCGCCGCGGGTTCGGCGACCGGGCACGGCTTCCGGGACAAGGAGCTGGAGGAGAAGGTCTTCGAGCTGACGCAGAAGATCGGCATCGGCGCGCAGTTCGGCGGCAAGTACTTCTGCCACGACGTGCGCGTGGTGCGGCTGCCCCGCCACGGCGCCTCGCTGCCCGTCGCCATCGCCGTCTCCTGCTCGGCCGACCGCCAGGCCACCGCGAAGATCACCGCGGAGGGCGTCTTCCTGGAGCAGCTGGAGACGGACCCGGCGCGCTTCCTGCCGGACACCACGGACGATCATCTCGACGAGGCCTCCGACGTCGTCGAGATCGACCTCAACCAGCCCATGGACGCCATCCTCGCCGAGCTGACCAAGTACCCGGTGAAGACCCGCCTCTCCCTCACCGGACCGCTGGTCGTGGCCCGCGACATCGCGCACGCCAAGATCAAGGAGCGGCTCGACGCGGGCGAGGAGATGCCTCAGTACCTGAAGGACCACCCGGTGTACTACGCGGGCCCGGCGAAGACCCCCGAGGGCTACGCGTCCGGCTCCTTCGGGCCCACCACCGCCGGACGCATGGACTCCTACGTGGAGCAGTTCCAGGCGGCCGGCGGCTCCAAGGTGATGCTCGCCAAGGGCAACCGCAGCAAGCAGGTCACCGACGCCTGCGACGCGCACGGCGGCTTCTACCTGGGCTCGATCGGCGGCCCCGCCGCACGCCTCGCCCAGGACTGCATCAAGAAGGTCGAGGTCGTCGAGTACGAGGAGCTCGGCATGGAGGCGGTCTGGAAGATCGAGGTCGAGGACTTCCCGGCCTTCATCGTCGTCGACGACAAGGGCAACGACTTCTTCCAGAACCCGGCCCCCGAGCCGACGTTCACGCACATCCCGGTACGCGGACCGGGCCTGAAGTAACACACGCCTCCGCGGGTGCGCCCCAGAAGGGGCGCGGGGAACCGCGCGCCCAGCCACAGCGCACCCGCGGAGAAGGCGGATCCTCAGGCGAACCGCTGGTTCGCCGCCCCCGTGCACTTCTGGAGCCGCACCGGCTCCTTGGCCCCCGCAAGGGTCAGACACAGCTCACTCGCGGCAGCGGGCCGCACCGTCCCGGCCTCACGGACGAACTTCTGGTTGCCACCCCCGTGGCAGTTCCACAGAACAACAGCGGCACCCTCCTTGTAGGCACCGTCAGGCACATCCAGGCACCGGTCCTGCGTCAACCCGGTATGCAGGGACTTCTGCCCGCCGTCGTACCACCAGGTCTGATTGCGATTCCCCGTGCACTCCCAGCCCTGCACCTTCGTACCGTTACGGCTCTTGGACGCGTCGACGTCCACACACGTACCGGTGGCCTCGTTCTTCAGTGGCTTGTACGCGTCGGCGAAGGCCCCCTTGTACAGCTTCGGGTTGCCCGTGCTCGCCGGGTCGGCGCAGCCGGCCTCGCGGTAGCCCGACTCGTACAGCTGCGTCAGGCAGGACGCGAAGGCGGCGTGGCCGCGTGCGTTGGGGTGGAAGGACTGGCGTACGGAGTTGGAGTCAGGCGGGAAGGGGTTGGACACGTCTACGTAGAGGCCGCGCGCCCAGGTGTCCTCCATGCAGACCTCGTGGCCGTGGAAGAGGCGGGAGTTGTCGAGGTAGGTCGCGCCCGCGTTCCTGGCCGCCTTGCGCATGCCCGTCTCGAACGTCGGCACCGCGTAGTCGCGGCCCCACTCGGTGTCGGAGTCGTAGCCGAGCCCGCCGCAGGCCAGCTTGCCGGGGAACGTCGGGTTGTCGCGGAAGTCCGGGCCGATCGGGCTCGGGTAGCCCATGGCGACGAGCCGGTAGTCGCCCTCCTGGTAGCCCGCGTCCTTCATGACGGTCCTCAGGTCGCGGATGGACTGCTCGACCTTGGGCACGAGGGCGTCCACGCGCGCCTGCCAGCCGGCGTGGTACTTGCCGGCGCAGGCGCCCTGGCTGAGCAGATAGCGGGTCACGCAGTCCGTCATCACCGGCGCGAACTGAAGGTCGTCGTTGGCGCCGATGACGAGCAGGATCGTCTTGATTTTGGTGTTGCGCGCCTTGATGGCCAGGCTGTCGCTCTGCACCAGCTCGTCGGCGTACTGCTTCTGGCCGCCGATCCTGATGTTGACGGTCTGCGCTCCCGAGCAGGCGACGTTGTACGTCACGTCGGCCGGGATGCCGGTGCGGTGGATCGCGGCGTCCGGCGAGCGGTGGCACCAGTTGTCGGGGCCGTCGGTGCCGGGTTCGTACGTTCCGACGCCCTCGCCGGATATCTCGCTGTCGCCGAGCGAGATCAGGCCGGTCTTGCGGTCGGCCATCGGGCGCTCGGCGGGGCTGCCGTAGAGCTTGGTCGCCTCGGCCGCCCGGATCTTCTCCAGCTCGGGCGGCAGGGGCGCCGCGGACACCTGAGCGGCGCCCCCGTCCGCCGCCCCGGCGGGTACCGCGGCCGCCGTGCCCAGCACGGCCGCCATCGCGACGGCCGCCGCGAACGTACATCGCAGACGGGCCCGTCCGCTGCGTCTGATGCGCTTCATCGCGCCTCCCCGGATTGGTGTTACCCACGGTTTTTACTGGTGGGTAGAGGTATTGGGAATACCTGGAACAAGACAAGTGCTCAACTTTCCAGCGGGGTTGAACGGAGAGGTAGGTTCAGGGCATGACGAGCGACGCCAGCGACTCCAGCCACGACCGCACCGGCGAGTACCGGATCGAGCACGACTCCATGGGCGAGGTGCGGGTCCCCGCCGACGCCAAGTGGCGTGCCCAGACCCAGCGCGCGGTGGAGAACTTCCCCGTGTCCGGGCAGCGTCTGGAGCGCGCGCACATCGCCGCGCTCGCGCGGATCAAGGCGGCCGCCGCCAAGGTCAACGCGGGCCTCGGGGTGCTCGACAAGGACATCGCCGACGCCATCGCGGACGCGGCGGCCGAGGTCGCCGACGGGCGCTGGGACGCGCATTTCCCCGTCGACGTCTTCCAGACCGGCTCCGGCACGTCGTCGAACATGAACACCAACGAGGTGCTCGCCACGCTCGCGACGGAGCGGCTCGGTCGGGACGTACACCCCAATGACCACGTCAACGCCTCACAGTCCTCGAACGACGTCTTCCCGTCCTCGATCCACATCGCGGCCACCGGCGCCGTCACCGGCGATCTGATCCCGGCCCTCGAACACCTCGCCGCCGCCCTGGAGCGCAAGGCCGAGGAGTTCGCGGACGTCGTGAAGTCCGGGCGTACGCACCTCATGGACGCGACGCCCGTGACGCTGGGCCAGGAGTTCGGCGGGTACGCGGCGCAGGTGCGGTACGGCGTCGAGCGGCTCCGCGCCTCGCTCCCCCGCCTCGCCGAACTGCCGCTCGGCGGCACGGCCGTGGGCACCGGCATCAACACCCCGCCCGGCTTCTCCGCGGCCGTCATCGCCGAGGTCGCGCGGGCCACGGGCCTGCCGCTGACCGAGGCGCGCGACCACTTCGAGGCGCAGGGCGCGCGGGACGGCATCGTCGAGACCAGCGGGCAGCTGCGGACCATCGGCGTGGGCCTGACGAAGATCGCGAACGATCTGCGGTGGATGGCGTCGGGCCCGCGCACCGGCCTCGCCGAGATCAACCTGCCGGACCTCCAGCCCGGTTCGTCGATCATGCCGGGCAAGGTGAACCCGGTCATCCCGGAGGCCGCGCTGATGGTCGCCGCGCAGGTGACCGGCAACGACGCGACGGTCGCCGCGGCGGGCGCCGCCGGCAACTTCGAGCTGAACGTCATGCTCCCGGTGATCGCCAAGAACGTACTGGAGTCGATCCGGCTGCTCGCCAACGTATCGCGGCTGCTCGCCGACCGGACCGTCGACGGGATCACCGCCAACCGCGAACGGGCCCGGGAGTACGCCGAGTCGTCGCCGTCCGTCGTGACGCCGCTGAACAAGTACATCGGCTACGAGGAGGCGGCGAAGGTGGCGAAAAGGTCCCTGGCCGAGCGGAAGACGATCCGCGAGGTCGTCCTGGAGGCCGGCTACGTCGACCGGGGCGACCTCACCCTGGAGCAACTGGACGCCGCCCTGGACGTGTTGCGCATGACCCGTCCCTAGCGGACGGCCCCGCCCGGCACATGAGGGGCGTCTAATATCTGTCCATGACAGACCTCGACGGGAAGACGGCGGACGGTGCGGCGGCCCGGTGGGCCCCCGGTGACCACATCCTGTGGCGGTACCGGGAGAACGCCGGGGACCGCGTGCACATCTGCCGTCCCGTCACCGTCGTCCAGGACAGCGAGGAACTCCTCGCCGTGTGGATGGCGCCCGGCACCGAATGCGTCAAGCCGGTGCTGGCCGACGGCACTCCCCTGCACCACGAGCCGCTCGCCACCCGCTACACCAAGCCCCGCACGGTCCGCAGGGACCGCTGGTTCGGCACCGGCATCCTCAAACTGGCCCGGCCCGGCGATCCTTGGTCGGTCTGGCTCTTCTGGGAGCCGGGCTGGCAGTTCAAGAACTGGTACGTGAACCTGGAGGAACCCCGCACCCGTTGGGCGGGCGGCGTGGATTCCGAGGATCACTTTCTGGACATCTCCGTGCGCCCCGACGGCAGCTGGCAGTGGGAGGACGAGGACGAGTTCGCCGAGGCCCTGCGGGTAGGTCTGATGGACGCGGGAAAGGCAGCTGACGTACGTGCCGCGGGGCGGGACGCGCTTGACGCCATCGACGCCTGGGGAGCACCTTTTTCGGACGGCTGGGAGCGGTGGCGTCCCGATCCGTCCTGGGTCGTACCACCCCTTCCGGATGACTGGGACCGTACCCCCGCGCGTGTGTCCTCGTGAGACCCTTGATGCACCCCAGTGGTTCAAACGTAGGATCGTCCTCCGCAAGGGCGCGCGGCAGCAACTCCGTCGACCTGCGCGGTGTCTGACAGGAAGTCATCGAGGGGCGGCAAGAACGTGAGCGAGGACCGCAGGGGCCAGGCAGTGGCCTTCGACGCGATCGGGCACCACTGCGACGACGGCATGCCGGCCCTGGCCGAAAAGGACGTCCCGGCAGCCGAGTTCCGGCAGATCGACATCGCGGACCTGACGGCCGGGGGACCGGCCGGAATCGGCCGCTTCGACGGCATCGCCCGCTCCTCCGCCGTGCGGCCGGGAGGCCTGATGCAGCTGTCCATGGCCGAGGCCGGCCTGGACGGCGCGGTGATTCCGTTCCCGGGGCACACAATCCGGGTATCGGGTTACCTGCGGGACTCGTACGCCCCCGCGGGCAGCGGTATCTCCCCGAGCTCTCAGCTTCGTTCGAGCAGGGGAGGCCCCGGTCCCGAGCACCAGGTTTCTCTGCACTGCCGACGCGGCTGAGCGACGTGCAACGCTGGACGGCGCGCACGGCGCGCAGCCCCGGACGGACGGATTCGAATCGCGTGACGGAGCACCTCACCCCCCACGAGGGTCGCAAGGCACCAGCTGCCCGGCCGACCGCCCCCGCGGATCCCCGCGGGGCGCTGCTGCGTTCCCCCGAGACGCCACAGGGTGCGGACGACGCGCCCCAGGGAGCATCCGTGCCGCCGACCAGTGAGCATTCCCAGCCGTCCGCCGCCGAGCCCGACCCGGGCAGGCCGCGTCCGGCACCCGAGGTCGTACCGGCGCAGTCCGGACCGGTGGGCCCGCCGGACGGCGAGGAGCGGCGCACCGGCCGGCCGCGGCCCCCGGGCACCGGGCCCGTGGCGATGCGGCGCGACGGCGACCGGCTGCGCTTCGTGGGCGCCGCGACCCGGCGGATCGCGCGCGGCATCGACCTCGACGAGATCGTGATGGGCCTGTGCCGGGCCACGGTCCCGACGTTCTCCGACGCGATACTCGTCTATCTGCGCGACCCGCTGCCCGTCGGCGACGAGCGGCCGACCGGCCCGCTGGTGCTGCGCCTGCGCCGCACCGACCGGCTGCGCTCCATCGAGGAGGGCGCCGACGAGCCGGACACCGACGGCGGCACGCCGCCCCCGCTCCAGGTGGTGCAGCCCGACATCACCGATGTGATGGGGACCGCGGAGCTGTGCGAGGTGCGGCACGGCGGCGCGCTCGCCGAGGTCCTGCGCGGGGTGCGCCCGGTCTTCGCGGACTCGGCGGCGGCGCGGGCCGCGCTGCCCGAACTGCTCGGCGAGGGGCGGACCGTGCCGTCCGGGCAGCGGGCGATCCTCGCGCCGCTGCGGGGCCGCCGAAGGGTGATCGGCGCCGCCGTGTTCCTGCGCCGCTCGGACCGTGACGCGTTCGAGGCGGAGGATCTGCTGGTCGCCGCCCAGCTGGCCACGCACAGCGCGCTCGGCATCGACAAGGCCGTCCTGTACGGCCGCGAGGCGTACATCGCCGACGAGTTGCAGCGCACGATGCTGCCCGAGACGCTGCCGCGCCCGACCGGGGTGCGGCTCGCCTCCCGCTATCTGCCGGCCGCCGAGACGGCCCGGGTCGGCGGCGACTGGTACGACGCGATCCCGCTGCCGGGCAGCCGGGTCGCCCTGGTCGTGGGCGACGTGATGGGGCACTCCATGACGTCTGCGGCGATCATGGGCCAGCTGCGGACGACCGCGCAGACCCTCGCCGGGCTCGACCTGCCGCCCCAGGAGGTCCTGCACCACCTGGACGAGCAGGCGCAGCGGCTCGGCTCGGACCGCATGGCGACCTGCCTGTACGCGGTCTACGACCCGGTCTCGCACCGCATCACCATCGCCAACGCCGGGCACCCGCCGCCCGTGCTCCTGCACCTGGGCGGCCGCGCCGAGGTGCTGCGGGTGCCGCCGGGCGCCCCCATCGGCGTGGGCGGCGTCGACTTCGAGGCCGTGGAGCTGGACGCCCCGGCGGGCGCGACGCTGCTCCTGTACACGGACGGGCTCGTCGAGTCCCGGCTGCGCGACGTGTGGACCGGCATAGAGCAGCTGCGCGAACGTCTCGCGGCGACCGCCCAGTTGACCGGTCCCGACCATCCGCCGCCCCTGGAGGCGCTCTGCGACGAGGTGCTCGACATGCTCGGTCCGGGTGACCGGGACGACGACATCGCGCTGCTCGCCGCCCGCTTCGACGGCATCGCGCCGAGCGACGTCGCGTACTGGTTCCTGGAGCCGGAGAACGCGACGCCGTCCCGCGCCCGCCGCCTGGCCCGCAGCGCGCTGGTCCGCTGGGGCCTGGAGGACATGACCGACTCGGTGGAGCTCCTGGTCAGCGAGGTCGTGACGAACGCCGTGCGGTACGCGTCCCGGCCGATCACCCTGCGGCTGCTGCGCACCGACGTCCTGCGCTGCGAGGTCGGCGACGACGTCCCGCAGCTGCCCCGGCTGCGGCAGGCGCGCGCCACGGACGAGGGCGGCCGCGGTCTGTACCTGGTCAACAAGATGGCGCGGCGGTGGGGTGCCACGCGGCTGAGCACCGGCAAGGTGGTCTGGTTCGAACTGAACCGGAGCTGACGCCCGCCTCCCCGTACAGAGGAAGGCGCCCGGAACCTCGAAGGTTCCGGGCGCCTTTCCCGTACGCGCGAAGCGCTGTCAGTCCCTGCCGGACAAGCGGCCGTCGGGGTCCTCGGGGATCTCGATCGTGGACGACGGGTCCGGCTCGTCCGTCGGGGGCTTCATCGTCGGGCTGGTCGCCGGCGGCGTGGTCGGCGGCGCCGACGACGACGACGGCGGCTCCGAGGACGGGGTCGACGTCGGCGGCTTGGACGTGGGGTCCTTCTCCGGCTTCGTCGGCGTGCTCGACGGCTCCTTGGGGGCCTTCGGCGTCGGCTCCGGGGGCGGTGCCACGGCCGCGCCCATGTCCGTTTCGAGGTCGAAGGTGCTCGGCGAGCCCATCGCGTCGAAGGTGTACGCCGCCCAGATCTCGGCCGGGAAGCTGCCGCCGTCGACGCGTGGCAGGCCGCCCGCGCCCCTCATGGAGACCTGCTTGTTCTTCTCCGGGGTGTCCGGGGCGCCCTCGCCGAACAGGCCGACGGAGGTGACCAGCTTCGGCGTGTAGCCGGTGAACCAGGCCGACTTGTTGTCGTCGGAGGTACCGGTCTTGCCCGCCACGTCCTGCACCGGGCTGCGCACCGCGTGGCCCGTGCCGTCGTCGACCACGCCGGTCAGGACCGAGGTGATCGAGTCGGCGGTGCCGCGCTTGACGACCTGGTCGCCGATCGGGTCCGGCAGGTCGACCGTGCGGTCCTTGTGCTCGACGGAGCCGACCAGGGCCGGGGTGACCTTCTTGCCGTGGTTGTCGAGCGTGGCGTACACGCCCGCCATCTCCAGCGGGCTCGCGCCCATGGAGCCCAGGGTCTGGGCGGGCACGGCGGGCAGGCCCTTGACGTCCATGCCCAGCGCGCCGGCCGTCTCCATCACCTTGGGCATCCCGACGTCCACGCCCATCTGTGCGAAGACGGAGTTGATGGACTTGTTCATCGCCTTCTGGACAGTGACAGGGCCGTAACTCTTCTCGTCCTCGTTGGGTGGCGCGAAGCCGACCTCGCTGCCCCTGACCGGGCGCCTGCTGGTGCCGTCGTAGATGGTGCCCGCCGTGATCGGCTTGCCGTCCTGGGTCGTCGCGCCGTTCTCCAGGGCCGCCGCGAGGATCAGCGGCTTGAAGGTGGAGGCCGACTGGTAGTCGCGGCGGGTGGCGTTGTTCGTGTAGTGCTTCACATAGTCCTGGCCGCCGTACATGGCGAGGACCTTGCCGGTCTTCGGGTCGACGGACGCCGCGCCCGCCTGGACCCGGGCGTCCGCCTTGTTCTTCTTCCGGTCCAGCTTGTCGTTCAGCTTCTTGTCGACGGCCTTTTCGAGCTGCTTCTGCTTCTTGGGGTCGATGTTGAGCGTGATGGTGTAGCCACCGGCCCCGAACTCGGCCTCGCTGAGGCCGCTGTTGCGCAGCACCTCGCGCTTGGCCTCGTCCACGAGGTAGCCGATCTGGCCCTCACGGCCGGGCGGGGCCTTGGGGTCCATCGGCTTGGCGAACTTCATGCCGTCCCGCTTGGCGGAGTCCAGCCAGCCCTCCTCGACCATGTTGTCGAGTACGTAGTTCCAGCGCTGCTTGACGAGCTTCCTGCCGGTCGGCGTCGCGGCCTGCCAGTCGTACTGGCTCGGGGCCTGGAGGAGCGCGGCGAGGTAGGCGCCCTGCTCGACCTTCAGCTTCTTGGCGTCGACGCCGTAGTAGGCCTGGGCGGCGGCCTGGATGCCGTAGGCGTCGCGGCCGTAGTAGCTGGTGTTGATGTAGCCCGCGAGGATCTTGTCCTTGCCCATCTCGCGGTCCACCTTCAGCGAGATGACCAGTTCCTTCAGCTTGCGGCTGACGGTCTGTTCCTGGCTCAGGTAGTAGTTCTTGACGTACTGCTGGGTGATCGTGGAGCCACCCTGCTTGCCCTTGCCGGTCACCGTGTTGAGCACACCGCGGGCCGTGCCCTTGAAGTCGACGCCCTCGTCCTTGTAGAAGGACTTGTTCTCGGCGGCGACGAAGGTCTTCTGGACGTCCTCGGGAACCTTGTCCAGGTCGACGATCTCGCGGTTCACGTCGCCGGTCCGGGCGATGACCTCGCCGTTGCTGTACTTGTAGACGTTGCTCTGCATCTTCGCCGCGGCATTGCCCTCGGGTACGTCGACGACCATGTACAGGATCACGAAGCCGAGCATGCCGAGAAGGCAGAACCCGAAGAACGTCCCGAGGAGCTTCTTCCATGTGAAGAAGCGGCGTATGCCGGTGCGCTTGCCGCCGGACGGGCGCCCGCGCACTGCCCGGCGGGCACCGCGCTGCCGCGCTTGTCGTTCTTCGGCTCGGCCCATGACTGAGAGTGCTCCGCTTCGGTCTCGAACGATTCGTGCTTCTGGTCTTCAGGTCAGCTCATGAAGCTAACACCGCACCTGGGGACAAAGGTCATCCGATCCGGTCTTTTCCGGACGTGACAATGAGCACCTGCCCCTTAGGAACCGACGGTTTCACCGGGTGGAAGGTTGCCCTGTTCTCGAACTCATGAACCAACCATGGGCCGATCGCGACCCGTCCACGCAGCTCTGTACGGGGCGTATACACCCCACGTATACACACCGTGTAGAGTGCCGCACATGTCCATTGGCCACACCCTTCTGGGACTCCTGGAGTCGGGCCCCCGGCACGGCTACGACCTCAAGCGCGCCTTCGACGAGAAGTTCGGGCACGACAAGCCGCTGCACTACGGACAGGTCTACTCGACCATGTCCCGCCTGCTGAAGAACGGCCTCGTCGAGGTCGACGGCATCGAGGCGGGCGGCGGTCCCGAGCGCAAGCGGTACGCGATCACCGAGTCCGGCATCACGGATGTCCAGCGGTGGCTCGCCACCCCCGAGAAGCCGGAGCCCTACCTCCAGTCGACCCTCTACACCAAGGTCGTCCTCGCGCTCCTCACCGGCCGTGACGCCGCCGAACTCCTCGACGTCCAGCGCGCCGAGCACCTGCGCCTGATGCGCATCCTCACCGACCGCAAGCGCAAGGGCGACCTCGCCGACCAGCTCATCTGCGACCACGCGCTCTTCCACCTCGAAGCCGATCTGCGCTGGTTGGAACTGGCCGCCGCGCGCCTCGGCAAGCTCGCCCAGGAGGTGCGCTCCGCATGACCCCCGCAGGTTCCCTTCTCACGGCCCACGGACTGCGCAAGGCCTATGGCCCGACCACCGCGCTCGACGGCGCGGCGTTCTCCATCCACCCCGGCGAGGTCGTCGCCGTCATGGGCCCCTCGGGCTCCGGCAAGTCGACCCTGCTGCACTGCCTCGCCGGGATCGTCCGCCCGGACGAGGGCTCCATCACATACAACGGCCGTGAGCTGACCGGCATGCCGGACTCCGCGCTGAGCGCGCTGCGGCGGAGCGAGTTCGGCTTCGTCTTCCAGTTCGGGCAGCTCGTGCCGGAGCTGACCTGCGTCGAGAACGTCGCCCTGCCGCTGCGGCTGAACGGCGCGAGGCGCAAGGAGGCCGAGGCGACCGCCCGCACCTGGATGGAGCGCCTGGAGGTCGACGACGTCGCCGCCAAGCGGCCCGGCGAGGTCTCCGGCGGCCAGGGCCAGCGCGTCGCCGTCGCCCGCGCGCTCGCCACCGGCCCGCGCGTGGTCTTCGCCGACGAGCCGACCGGCGCCCTCGACTCGCTCAACGGCGAACGCGTGATGGAGCTGCTGACCGACGCCGCCCGCTCGACCAACGCGGCCGTCGTCCTGGTCACCCACGAGACGCGTGTCGCCGCCTACTCCGACCGCGAGATCGTCGTACGCGACGGCAGGTCGCGCGACATGGAGCGGGTCGTATGAGCCTCGACACCCGCGCCAGGGCCGCCGCGGAACCGGGTGCGCCCAGCGCCGGGCGCACCGGGCCCACGGGCGTGCGCGCCTGGGTCCGCGACCTCGGCATGGGCATACGCTTCGCCGTCGGCGGCGGCCGTGAGGGCTGGACCCGCACGCTCCTGACCGCCGTCGGCGTCGGGCTCGGGGTGGCGCTCCTGCTCGGGGCGGCGTCCGTGCCTGAGCTGACGCAGTCCCGCGACGACCGCTCGGCGGCCCGTACACCCTCCGGCCAGTTCTCGTCCGACGACATCAAGCCCTCCGACACGACGGTCCTCCAGGCCGAGGCCCCCACCGACTTCCGGGATTCGACGGTCGGCGGCCGCGTCGTGCGCGCCGAGGGCGAGCACCCGGTCCTGCCGCCCGGCCTGGACGCGCTGCCCGCGCCCGGCGAGATGGTCGCCTCGCCCGCCCTGCGCGAACTGCTCGACAGCTCCGGCGGCGCGCTCCTCAAAGAACGCTTCAGCGACTATCGCGTGACCGGCACCCTCGGCGACGCGGGCCTGGTGAGCCCCCAAGAGCTGTACTACTACGCCGGTTCCGACTCCCTCACCCTGGACAAGGGCGGCCAACGCGTCTCGGTATACGGCTTCCACCTGCCCGCGGAGCCACTGGACCCGCTTCTGCTCGTCCTCGTCATCATGATCTGCGTGGTCCTCCTGACCCCCGTGGTCATTTTCATCGGCACGGCGGTCCGCTTCGGCGGCGAGCGCCGTGACCGGCGCCTGGCCGCGCTGCGCCTGGTGGGCGCGGACGCACGGAGCGTACGGCGGATCGCGGCGGGCGAGGCCCTGTGTGGGGCGCTGCTCGGCCTGGCCCTGGGCTGCGGGTTCTTCCTCGCCCTGCGCCAACTGGCCGGCGTGGTCGATCTGTACCGGGTCAGCGCCTTCCCCTCCGACGTGGTGCCGCTGCCCGGCCTCGCCGCGCTGATCCTGGTGGCCGTTCCGGTCGCAGCCGTCGTGGTCACACTGATCTCGCTGCGCGCCGTCTCCATCGAGCCGCTCGGCGTCGTCCGCAGCGCGAAGCCCCGCAAGCGCCGGATGTGGTGGCGCGTCGTGATGCCGCTCCTCGGCATCGGGATCCTGCTGGCGGCGGGCCGCGTGGGTGGCGACATGGCCCCGCCGGTCGTCGCCATCTCCGCGGGGTCGACGCTCACCCTGGTGGGGCTCGCCACGCTGCTCCCCTGGCTCGTCGAAGCAGCCGTGGCCCGATTGCGCGGTGGCCCTGTTCCCTGGCAACTGGCGACCCGGCGGCTCCAGGTGAGCAGCGGCACGGCGGTCCGCGCGGTGAGCGGCATCACGGTCGCGGTGGCGGGCGCGGTCGCCCTTCAGATGCTGTTCGCCTCGATGCACGACGACTTCACGCGCGTCACGGGTGAGGACCCGGGCCGGGCCAAGCTGGTGGTCATGGCGGACGTCGGCGACGGTGCACTCGCCGAACGAATGATCGACAAGTTCCGCACCACCAAGGGCGTCAAGAACGTCATCGGCACCGTCTCCGCGTACGTCGTCAAGCCGGGCAAGCTGGAGAACGCCGACGACTTGCGGCCGACCACCGAGCTGACCGTCGGCAGCTGCGCGAACCTGCGCGAGCTGGCCCACATCGGCTCGTGCGAGGACGGTGACGCCTTCGTCGTACACACCGGCGACACCGAACTGAACAAGTGGGTCGACCAGGCGGCGCGCCCCGGCAAGCCGGTCGAGCTCAACGCCGCCAGCTGGGACGATCCCGACGAGAAGCACGTCCCGTGGACGCTGCCCGCCGACTCCCGCACGGTCGAAGCCCGGCCCGACCCGGGCGGCGACCTGCACCACGGCATCTACGCCACGCCCGGCGCCGTCGACATGGCCAAGCTGCGAGGTGCCTCGACGACGGCCATGACCCGGATCGACCCGGACGTGCCGGACGCCGAGGAATACGTCCGCAACACCGCGGCCCACATCGATCCGCTGCTTGACGTGATGACGCTGCGCGCGGTCGAGCGCGACAAGCAGTACGCCAGCATCCACACCGGTCTGCAGATCGGCGCGGTGGCGACGATGGCGCTGATCGCGGCGTCCATGCTGGTCTCCATGCTGGAGCAACTCCGTGAGCGCAGGAAGCTGTTGGCCGCGCTCACCGCTTTCGGCACCCACCGCGGCTCGATGGCGTGGTCGGTCCTGTGGCAGACGGCGATTCCGGTCGCGCTCGGACTCGGCCTCGCCGTCGTCGGCGGCCTCGGCCTGGGCGCCGTCATGGTCCGCATGATCGAGAAGCAGGTCACCGACTGGTGGGTCTTCCTGCCGCTGACAGGCGCGGGCGCCGCCCTGGTCGCACTCGTGACGCTGCTCAGCCTGCCGCCGCTGTGGCGGATGATGCGACCGGAGGGTCTGCGGACGGAGTAACTCCCGGGTGAGCGGTCGTCCGTTGCCGGTGCGGGGATCACACCACCCGCACCGGCAACGGCCGCACCGCCCCCCGCAAGGCCCGCGCCAACTCCTCGTACTCCGCCGCCCGCGCCGCACCCGTCCGCATCGCGAGGGCGATCCGCCGGGTCGGTGCCGGGTCCGCGAAGTACCCGGTGAGCAGCTGGTTGCTGCGGCTCGTCTCCACGCGCACGGCCGTGCGCGGCAGCAGCGTCACGCCGAGGCCGCCGGCGACCAGCTGGACGAGGGTGGAGAGCCCGGCCGCGGTCGTCGTCACCGGGGCGTCGGCGCGGCCCGCCTCGCGGCAGATGTCCAGGGCCTGGTCGCGCAGGCAGTGTCCCTCGTCGAGCAGCAGCAGGTTCAGCTCCTTGAGTGCCTCGCGCGGGATGCCCTCGCGGCCGCCGAGCCAGTGGTCCAGGGGCGTGACCAGCACGAAGTCCTCGTCGAAGAGGGGTAGTTCGGTCACGCCGGGCACCCCGAGCGGCACGGCGAGCAGCAGCAGGTCGAGCCGGCCCGCCGCGAGCCCCTCGAGCAGCGAGGAGGTCTGCTCCTCGTGCACCTGGAGGTCCAGGTCGGGGTACTTCTCGTGAACCAGCGTGATCACCGTCGGCAGCAGGTAGGGCGCCACGGTGGGGATGACGCCGAGCCGCAGCGCCCCGGTGAACGGCGCCTTGACGGCGTCCGCCTCCTCCAGGAGCGCCTCGACCTCACCGAGGACCGCCCGGACCCGCCCGGCGAGGCGCTCGCCGGCCGGGGAGAGCAGGACCTTGCGCGTGGTCCGCTCCAGGAGCTGGACACCCAGCGCCTCCTCCAGGGCCGCGACGGCGCCGGACAGGGCGGGCTGGCTCATCCCGATCGCGGCGGCGGCATCCCTGAAGTGCAGATGCTCGGCCACCGCGGCGAAGGCGCGCAGCTGCGCCAGGCTGGGCTGCTTCACGCCGTTCTGCTTGCCGCCCATCTGTTTGCCCCTATATATGGCTCGCACTGATAACCACCTCCGATCAACATGACCCACTCTAGCTATTTCCCTAATCAATGCGCCCTGTGCCACCATCGACATCTGTCCAACCCCCCAGGAAGCTCCCCAAAAGGGATTTTCTCTGTCGCAAGGAGTACGTGTGCTCACTGTCGGTGACAAGTTCCCCGAGTTCGACCTGACTGCCTGTGTCTCCCTGGAGCAGGGCAAGGAGTTCGAGCAGATCAACCACAAGACCTACGAGGGCAAGTGGAAGATCGTCTTTGCGTGGCCCAAGGACTTCACCTTCGTGTGCCCGACCGAGATCGCGGCGTTCGGCAAGCTGAACGACGAGTTCGCCGACCGTGACGCCCAGATCCTCGGCTTCTCCGGTGACTCCGAGTTCGTGCACCACGCCTGGCGCAAGGACCACCCGGACCTGACCGACCTGCCCTTCCCGATGCTGGCCGACTCGAAGCACGAGCTCATGCGTGACCTCGGCATCGAGGGCGAGGACGGCTTCGCGCAGCGCGCCGTCTTCATCGTCGACCAGAACAACGAGATCCAGTTCACGATGGTGACCGCCGGTTCCGTGGGCCGTAACCCCAAGGAGGTCCTGCGGGTCCTCGACGCCCTGCAGACCGACGAGCTCTGCCCGTGCAACTGGACCAAGGGCGAGAACACCCTCGACCCGGTCGCGCTGCTCTCGGGCGAGTGAACGGAGCCTACTGACATGGCACTCGACGAACTGAAGTCCGCCGTACCGGACTACGCCAAGGACCTGAAGCTGAACCTCGGCTCGGTCATCGGCAACAGCGATCTTCCGCAGCAGCAGCTGTGGGGCACCGTGCTCGCCTGCGCGATCGCGTCCCGCTCCCCGAAGGTCCTGCGCGAGCTGGAGCCCGAGGCGAAGGCGAACCTCTCCCCCGAGGCGTACACGGCCGCCAAGTCGGCCGCCGCCATCATGGCGATGAACAACGTCTTCTACCGCACGCGTCACCTGCTCTCCGACCCGGAGTACGGGACGATGCGCGCCGGTCTGCGGATGAACGTCATCGGCAACCCGGGCGTGGAGAAGGTCGACTTCGAGCTGTGGTCCCTCGCGGTCTCCGCGATCAACGGCTGCGGCCAGTGCCTGGACTCGCACGAGCAGGTCCTGCGCAAGGCCGGTGTCGACCGCGAGATCGTCCAGGAAGCGGTCAAGATCGCCGCGGTCATCCAGGCGGTCGGCGTCACGCTCGATTCCGAGGCTCACTTGGCGGAGTAGGTCTCCGCACCGTCGATCACCGGCTTCGCCGGGTTCGTCCTCAGACGCCGGACGGGCTGAATCCCTTCAGCCCGTCCGGCGTTCGGCGTATCCGAAGACCTACTGGGGCGGGTCCGTCGCGGACACGTCCGTCGCCGTGGGCCCCTGCGGCCCCGGCGTCTGCTTGAGCGCCGCTTCTCGCGAGTACGCCCGGAGATAGCCGACCACCGTGTTCGTCACGGCGACCAGCGGCACCGCCACCACCGCCCCGCCGATCCCGGCGACCATGCCGCCCGCGGCGACCGACAGGATCACCGCCAGCGGATGCACCCGCACCGCGCGGCCGAGGATGAACGGCTGCAGGATGTGCCCCTCGATCTGCTGCACGGCGAGGACCACCGCCAGCGCCATCACGGCCGTGAACACGCCCTGGGTGACCAGCGCGACGACCACCGCGAGGGCGCCGGAGACCACCGCGCCGACCAGCGGCACGAACGAGGCCAGGAAGATGATGACGGCCAGCGGCACCGCCATCGGCACGCCGAGGAAGTAGATGCCGAGGCCGATGAAGATGGCGTCGATCATGGCCACTATCACCGTGCCGCGCACATACGCGGTGAGCGTGCGCCAGGCCCGCGGCCCCGCGCCCGCGATGCCGGGCCGGGCCTGGGCGGGCACCAGCTTCAGGAACCACTGCCAGATGCGCTTGCCGTCGTACAGCAGGAAGAGCGTCGAGAACATCGCGAGCAGGATGCCGGTCAGCGCCTCGACGATGACCGTGACGCCTTCGAGGCCCGCGGAGGTCAGCTCCTCGGTGTTGGCGCCGACCGCGTCGCGCAGGCTCTTGGCGATGTCGTTGATCTGGTCCTCGGTCACATGGAAGGGGCTGTTCAGCAGCCACTTCCGCAGATCCTCGATGCCGTCCTGGACCTGCCCGGAGAGCTCGTTGGCGTTCTCCATGACCTGCCAGACCACGAACCAGCCGACCAGACCCATGATGACGAAGCCGAGGATCGCGGTGACCGCGGTCGCGAGGCCGCGCGGCAGGCCGAGCCTTCTGAGCCGGGCCACCGTGGGCTGGAGCAGCGCGGTGATCAGCAGCGCGGCCACGAAGGCGAGTACGACCAGCTGCACCGCGCTGATGACCTTCATCAGGACCCAGAGCGTGCCCGCGAGGACGAGCAGCCGCCAGCCGGCCTCGGCCGCGACCCGCATCCCCCACGGCACGGCCGCCACGGGGTCGGGCCTGGCCGCCACGGCCGGTGCGTACGCGGGCGGCGGCGGCACGTGCTCCTGCTCGCCGTCGCCGAGGTCACTCGGCTCGTCGGTGTCCGAGTCGGCGTCCTCGTCACGGCGCTGCTCGTTCAACCGCTCGCCCATCCCGCTCAGTCCGGCGCCGAGCCGACCGAGCCACCCTGGCACTCGCGACATGATCCGTCCTCTACCCCCGTCTTTCCCCACCACTCACCCCTGGAGCTTTCCGCACCGACCGTACACGCCGTACACAGGACAGACCCCTCACCGAAGGACGATGAGGGGTCTGGCGAGGTTGAGCGCGGTACGGCCCGGGTGCGGCCTAGTACCAGTTGTTCGACTGCCAGAAGCTCCATGCTCCGCACGGGCTTCCGTAACGCTCGTTCATGTAGTTCAGGCCCCACTTGATCTGCGTGGCCGGGTTGGTCTGCCAGTCCGAGCCCGCCGAGGACATCTTGGAAGCGGGCAGCGCCTGGACGAGGCCGTACGCGCCCGAAGAGGCGTTGGTGGCCTTGTAGTTCCACGTGGACTCGTGGTTCACGATGTTGCTGAAGCACTGGAACTGGTCCCCGGGGACCATCTGCCGTGCCATCGCCTGGACCTGGGCGACCGTGTAGGAGCTCTGGGGAGTGAAGCTGGCGGCGTCGCGGCTGGAGGAGCGGCTGGCCTTGGTCTCGGTCTTCTCCTCGCGCTCCTTCTTCGCGGCGGCCTTCTTCGCGGCCTTCTCGGCCGCCTCCGCCTTCTCCGCGGCCTTCTGCTTCTCGATCGCCGAGGCGGCGGCCTGCTTGCGGGCCTCCTCCGCCGCGGTCTTCTTCGCCGCGGTGTCGGCGGCCATGGCCTGCGCGTCGGCCTGCTGCGTCAGGGAAGCGGTCTGGACCTGGGCCTGCTGGCCCGAGGGGATCTCCGCGAGGAGGGTGGCGTCGCTCGCCGCTGCCTCGAAGTCGTTCGAGTTCGCGGGCTGGGTGTTGCCCGAGGCGACACCCACGACAGCTCCGACGGTGGTGACCGCGGTGGCGGACGCCACGGCGAATCCCCGGACCGAAATCCGGCTCACACGGTTTCCTTCCAGCATCGCCCGCATAGGTGACCTCGCGGACGCAATCGTGCCCCTGGCGCTGGCCTCCGCTTGCGATCGGTCACGGGAGGCACGGGCCCGGTGGACAACTCCCGTGACGGGAGCGCCGCGTGGTGCTTCGGGCGGCATGCGACGGCCACTATGAAGTTCTGGGTTTCAGTACCGCTGGGGGTACAGGTGTGTCGCATGCGGGGCCTGACAGGACCCAGACTCTGCCCCAGCTCGACACCGCAAGGCAATTCTCCGTTGCGTGTTAAAGCTCACACTCCGTTTGCCCCAGGAGTTTTACGGAAAGCGGGGCGCGCGACGGCACCGCCCGGCTAGGCTCCTTCGCTTCGCCGGGCGGCGCCAACTACCGTGCATTCAACGCGAACTTACTCAGATGTGGCCTTCCTCCAGCATTTCGGTCACCAGGGCCGCGATCTGCGAACGCTCGGACCGCGTGAGCGTGACGTGCGCGAAGAGCGGATGGCCCTTCAGCTTCTCGACGACGGCAACTACCCCGTCGTACCGCCCCACTCGGAGGTTGTCGCGCTGGGCGACGTCATGGGTGAGGACGACGCGGGAGTTCGCCCCGATCCTGGACAGAACGGTCAGCAGGACGTTCCGCTCCAGGGATTGGGCCTCGTCCACGATCACGAACGCGTCGTGCAGCGAGCGCCCGCGGATGTGGGTGAGCGGCAGGACCTCCAGCATGCCGCGCGCGGTGATCTCCTCGATGACCGCCTTGCCGGCCACCGAACCGAGCGTGTCGAAGACCGCCTGTGCCCACGGGCCCATCTTCTCGGCCTCGGTGCCGGGCAGATAGCCGAGCTCCTGCCCGCCCACCGCGTACAGCGGCCGGAAGACCATCACCTTCTGGTGCTGCCTGCGCTCCAGGACGGCCTCCAGGCCCGCGCAGAGCGCGAGCGCCGACTTGCCTGTGCCCGCCCGCCCGCCCATCGAGACGATCCCGATGTCCGGGTCGAGGAGCAGATCGAGCGCGATCCGCTGTTCGGCACTCCTCCCCTTGATGCCGAAGGCCTCGCGGTCGCCGCGTACGAGACGGATGTTGCCGTCGGGCGTGACGCGGCCCAGCGCCTTGCCCTTCTCGGACTGGATGGTCAGGCCCGTGTGGACGGGCAGGTCGGCCGCCTCGGGGACGTACAGCTGGTCCTCCTCGAAGAGGAGGTCGACCTGCTCGCCCGAGAGGGTCAGCTCGGACATGCCGGTCCAGCCGGAGTCCGTGATGGCCAGCTCCGCGCGGTACTCCTCGGCGAGCAGCCCGACGGACGACGCCTTGATCCTGAGCGGCAGGTCCTTGGAGACGACCGTGACGTCGTACCCCTCCGCCTGGAGATTGCGCGCTACGGCGAGAATCCTGGAGTCGTTGTCCCCCAACCGGTAGCCGGCCGGGAGCACGCCGGGATCGGAGTGGTTGAGCTCGACGCGCAGCGAGCCGCCCAGGTCCCCGATCGGGATCGGGGCGTCCAGGCGGCCGTGCCGGATGCGGAAGTCGTCCAGCAGGCGCAGCGCCTGCCGGGCGAAGTAGCCGAGTTCCGGATGGTGCCGCTTGGCCTCCAGCTCCGTCACCACGACGACGGGCAGCACGACTTCGTGCTCGTCGAAGCGGGTCAGGGCGTTCGGGTCGGCCAGCAGGACGCTGGTGTCGAGAACATAGGTGCGCCTGTCGGGCATGCGGCGCTTTGTGCTGGTCACCACGGAAGGACGTACCCCCTCGGATGAGGTCGGGGAGCGACGGGAGGGATTCCGGGCGGGCTGGCGGGTGTGATCCAGGCCGGACGCGGCCGCGCTGCGCGGGCCGGGCGCCGGCCCTCCACGTCGCCCGTGCTGTTCACACGGTCGTCCTGGTGCAAAGGGCCTCCCGGGCGGACGGCGTCATACCGTCCGCTCAGATACGACATCCGTGAATCGGACGTCGACCTGGAAGGCTTATTCCCTCGAACAAGCGCAGCCATGCCAGGGCATATGACGACGCGTTGGTTAACTCCGGGTTGCCCCGACCTCAGGGGCACATGCGGATCAGCCGCCGTAGCGGCGGTGGCGGGCCGCGTAATCACGCAGCGCGCGCAGGAAGTCGACCTTGCGGAAGGCCGGCCAGAAGACTTCGCAGAAGTAGTACTCGGAGTGGGCGGACTGCCAGAGCATGAAGCCCGACAGGCGCTGCTCCCCACTGGTGCGGATCACCAGGTCGGGGTCGGGCTGGCCGCTGGTGTAGAGGTGCTTGGAGATGAGGTCGATGTCGACGCTCTCCGCGACGTCCTCCAGGCTCGTGCCCTTGTCCGCGTGCTCAAGGAGCAGTGAGCGCACCGCGTCGGCGATCTCCTGGCGGCCGCCGTAGCCGACGGCCACGTTGACCAGTATCCCGGTGTTGTCGTGGGTGGCCTGCTCGGCTTCCTTCATGACGGCCTGGGTGCGGGCGGGCAGCAGGTCGAGGGCGCCGACGTGGTGCACGCGCCAGCGGCCGTCCGCGACGAGTGAGCGGACGGTGGCCTCGATGATGCCGAGGAGCGGGGTCAGCTCCTCCTCGGGCCGGTCGAAGTTGTCCGTGGAGAGCATCCACAGCGTGACGACCTCGACGTCGGTCTCGGCGCACCAGCCGAGGAACTCCTCGATCTTGTACGCGCCCGCCTGGTGGCCCTGTGCGGTGGTCCCGCCGGACGCCTTCGCCCAGCGGCGGTTGCCGTCGAGGATGACCCCGATGTGCTTGGGCACCTGGTCGTGGTCGAGGCGGCCTTCCACCCGGCGTGCGTAAAGTCCGTACACCAGGTCGCGCAGGTTCACGTGTGTCAGCCCCTCCAGCAGATGGCGGTCCCAAGGGGTGTGCGTAGGGCAGTCCCCGAGGGCGACACCCTACCGCTGCACGGGCCGCCCACCGAAGTCGGGTCCTCGCCGCTGAAGTAGCTTCATACCCATGAACGACACCTCTCTGTACCGCGCGGCCCACGGCCGTTACGACTCGATGGAGTACCGGCGCACGGGCCGCAGCGGCCTGAAGCTCCCCGCGGTCTCCCTCGGCCTGTGGCACAACTTCGGTGACGACAAGGCCCTGGACACGCAGCGCGCGATCCTGCGCCGCGCCTTCGACCTGGGCGTCACGCACTTCGACCTGGCGAACAACTACGGGCCGCCGCCCGGCTCGGCGGAGCTGAACTTCGGCAAGATCTTCGCGCAGGACTTCGCGTCGTACCGCGACGAACTGATCATCTCCACCAAGGCCGGATACCTCATGCATCCTGGCCCGTACGGCGAGTGGGGCAGCCGCAAGTACCTGCTGTCGTCGCTGGACGCGTCCCTGGAGCGGATGGGCCTGGACTACGTCGACATCTTCTACTCGCACCGCTTCGACCCGGACACCCCGCTGGAGGAGACGATGGGCGCGCTGGCGTCCGCGGTCCAGCAGGGCAAGGCGCTCTACGCCGGTGTCTCCTCGTACAACAGCGAGCAGACCGCCGAAGCGGCGCGGCTGCTGCGGGAGATGGGTGTCCCGGCGCTCATCCACCAGCCGTCGTACTCGATGATCAACCGCTGGACGGAGGAGGACGGCCTCCTCGACACGCTGGAGCGGGCCGGGATGGGCTGCATCTCGTTCGTGCCGCTCGCGCAGGGGCTGCTCACGAACAAGTACCTGAAGGGCATCCCGGAGGGTTCGCGCGCCACGCAGGGCAAGTCGCTGGACCCGACCCTGCTGAGCGACGAGGTCGTGCGCCGACTGAACGGCCTGAACGACATCGCGGCGTCCCGCGGCCAGTCGCTCGCCCAGCTCGCCCTCAACTGGGTGCTGCGCGACGAGCGGATGACGTCGGCACTGATCGGCGCCTCCAGCGTCAAGCAGCTGGAGGAGAACGTGGCGGCGCTCACGGGCCCGAAACTGACGGACGCGGAGCTGTCGGCCATCGATACGTTCGCGGTGTCGACGCCCGGCACGAACATCTGGGCCGGACGGGGCTGAGAGCGGCCGGTCGGCGCCTGAGGCGTGGGCAGAAAAAAACGGGCCGGTCCGTGGGGGGGAGACGGACCGGCCCGAGGGGGGGTTTCCACCATAACCCTTTGTAAGTGATGCTGCGTGCATTGGCGTGCCACAACTACTCTCCGAAACCGCGCGACGACTGCGAGACCCCGTTCTTCCTGCGGAATCCGGGGTTCGAGGACGGATTTCGGCCGAGCGCGGCGGTACCCCCCAAGAGGGACCCCGGCCGGCTTCGCGCGCTTGACGCCGGGGCCGCGGGGTCGGCGCGGGCCTGCGGAGGGTCCGGCACATGATCGTTACGGTACCGGGGCACCGACGGGGTCGGGGGCGTACGCGGGGCGCACGGATCGGCATACCTCTGTACGGGGTGACGGCTCGCGGTGCCGTGCGGCCCCCTCCACCGCGCGGCACCGCACGCGTCGCTTTGCTCACGCGAATTAGCCTTGGTCTGAACTTACGTGATGCCGAGGGGCAGATCGAGCCAGTATTGGTAACGATGCGGAATCAAGGCTTCGATTTTGCCGGGAACGCCCCACGGGGCGCCTTTTCAGGCGGCGTTGGCGGACTTGCCGTGTTTGCTCGCCTTACTCGCCTTACTCGCCTTACTGTCGGTGATCTCCCGCATGTGCTGGTCGCCCCACAACCCCAAGGGAAGCAGGGCCGCGTTGAGGGACTGGCCGAGGTCGGTCAGGGAGTACTCCACCTTCGGCGGCACCTCGCGGTAGACCTCGCGGTGCACGATGCCGTCCGACTCCAGCTCCCTCAGCTGCTGGATCAGCATCTTCTCGCTGACCCCGGGGATATGCCGCTTGAGCTCGCCGAAGCGCAGCGTCCTGCCCGCGTACAGGGCCCACAGGATCATGGGCTTCCACTTGCCGCCGACGACGTCCACCGCGGCGTCGAGCCCACAGGCGTACGGCTCTTGTTCCTTGGGCACGGCCAACTCCTCCGCTCGTACGGTCGCTTACTGATCCGACAGTACCGACCGGGACGGCTATTCCGGCTTGCGGAGGTCGAAGAGGTGGCGGGTGCTGTGGGCGACGAAGGGCCCCTCGGTCTCGATCCGGTCATGCAATTCACGCAGGCGCGGCCGGTACTTCTCCACGCTGAAACCGGGGACCATCCACACCACCTTGCGCAGGAAGTGGACGACGGCCCCGATGTCGAAGAACTCCATCCGCAGCCGCTCGGACCGCAGGTCCACGACCTCCAGGCCGGCCGCCTCGGCCTCGGTGCGCTCCTGGTCGGGGTGGCGGGCGTTCCTGACCTCGGGCGGCTGCGGACCCAGGAAGTACTCGACGACCTCGAAGACGCTGGAGGGCCCTACGTGCTGCGCGAAGTACGTGCCGCCGGGGCGCAGCACGCGCGCGATCTCCTCGAAGCGGGCCCGCACCGGGTGGCGGCTGGTGACCAGGTCGAAGGCGCCGTCCGCGAACGGCAGCGGCGCGTCCTCCGGCGACGCGACGACCACCACGCCCCGCGGACGCAGGAGCGCGGTGGCCTTGGCGACGTTCGCGGGCCAGCCCTCCGTGGCGACGGCGAGCGGCGGCAGGGTGGCGGCGGAGGCCAGCACCTCGCCGCCGCCGGTCTGGATGTCGAGCGAGGCCTCCGCCCGCGCGAGGCGTCGCGCCATCGACTCGGCGTACCGCCACGAGGGCCGTGCCTCGGTGGCCCGGCCCTCGAACCAGGAGAAGTCCCAGCCTTCGGTGGGCGCGGCCTCGGCTTCGGCGACGAGGTCTTCGAAGGAGCGCCGCTGATGGGGGGCGGGGGTGGGGCCGTTGGGGTTGCTGGAGCTGTTGTTCATGGGAGAAGCCTGGCATCGCGGCCGCTTCCATGGAGCCGCCGACCGGCGGACCGGCGGACCGGCGTCTCGCCTCAGCCGGTGCCGGCCGCTCCGCGGGGGAAGGAGACCTCGACTCGGCGGTTCTTCTTGCGGCCCTCCTCCGAGCCGTTGTCCGCGATCGGGTAGTCCTCGCTGTAGCCGCGTACTGAGAACGTGACCTCGGGGCCGAGGTGGCCCGCCAGTTCGTCGTGCACGGCTTCGGCGCGCTGCCGGGAGAGTTTCTTGCCGTGGCCGTAGGAGCCGAGGTTGTCCGTGAAGCCGAACACTCTGACATCCGTGGCCTTCTGCGCCTCGGCCTCGTCGGCGATCGCCTTGATACGGGCGTTCGCCTCCGGGTTCAGCTTCGCGCTGTCCTTGGGGAAGAGGACCTCCGCCTGGAGCGCGAACTTCACGTCCGTGTTGGTGTCCTCGCGGCGCTCCTCGCCGCCGAGGTCCTCGACGACGGACTTGATGTCCAGCACCTTCGCGGGCGCGAGCGTGGCACCGTCGGCGAGCTTCAGCCCCGGGCTGTTGGAGTCGACGTCGGGGGGCGGGGAGGTGGTGGTGCTGCCGGGCGGCGCGCTGGGGTCACCCTCATCGGCCCAGGCGGCGGGCGCGGGGCCGAGGAGCAGGGCGAGGGCGGTGAGGGTGACGGCGCCCGCGGTGCGGAGGTGGGGGGTCATGGGGTTACTCGCCCTCGGAGATGTCTATGGGGGCGGGGGGCATGGCGCCGACTTGGAAATCGACCTTGGTCGTGCCTTCCGGCGGTGCGGGGAATTGCGCGTACCAGTCGGTGGTCTGGCTCGGCTTGACGCCACCCGTGAACTTGGTGCACAGGCACCGCCCCTCGGTGTCCCGGAGGACGAGGTACTTCTTCTTGCCCTCATTGTCGATCAGGTTGGCGCCGGCCACGGAGGAGCCATTCTTGTTCAGCTCACGTTCTTCTCCGCGCCAGTTGGCCGCGGCCCAGAACCTGCCGCCATTGTTGGTCACCTTTCCCGAGACGGTCACAAAGCCGCCTTCGTCACGCACGGCCGAGGTGACCGTCAGGGTGATGTTCTCTTCACCCTTTACTTCAGCCAACACCTTGTCGCTGGGAGCTTGATCGGCCTCGTCCTTTTCGGCATCGTCTCCGCCCTGCTTGGCGGTCGACGTGGGTGATGACTTCTCGTCGGGCGTGTCACCACCTCCGTCTCCGCCGCCGCAACCGACGACCGTGAAGACCAGCCCGGTCGTGATCGCCACAGCGGTCATTGCCCTGCGGGCCATCATGGTGCGCCGAATGCTCATCGCTACCGCTTCCTTCTTTCGTCGATCGCCGCTCAGTCGGCCAGGTGGACAGAGAAGAGGACGGATGCGTCAGGAAGGTCATCCAGGTCGAAGTCGTCCGGATCGATCTCGAAGGAGTCGCCGCCGTCACACTCGAATTCCACGGCCTTCTCCGGGTCCGTCGATGGATCGACGTGACAGCGCGGCTTGATGACGGCGGTGGCATCGGCCTTGGCATGCTGGGACTCCGTGCCAGGGATGACTGAGTCGCCCACTGTGTAGTTGGTCTCTACCAATGCGCGGAACCCTGGGTATCCGTTGGCTACGATCACATCAAACTCTCTGACCTCGGAGTCGTTCTCCGCCGCGAGTGCGTCCGCCGCCTCCTGGGCCGTACCCGTGCCGGTGAACGCGTCACCGGCCAGCCAGTCCAGCCAGTCGCCGCCCTCACCGATGGCCAGGCCGAGCCCCTCGACCAGTTCGTCCCTGGACTCCTGCGCTGCGGCCAGAGCGGCCGCGTCGGCGGCGGACTGGGCGCCATTGCGCGCAGAGGCCGCTTGAGCGAAAGCGAAGAAGGCCAACGCAACGAAGAGCAGAATCCCCGTCATCCAGATGTAGATGGGGAGAGTCTGCCCTCGGTCACTTCTGAGAAAGGCCCGCCTCAGCCGCCGATCACATCTGATACGGCGTCCTGAATCGCTCCGGAGATCTGTCCGTCGAGTCCCAAGCCGTCGATCAAGACGAAGATCCCCGCAATAAGAATCATGAGCCCCGCATACTCCACAAACCCCGCCCCCGCATCCCGATCCCTCCCCCGGATCCGGGATGCCACGGTCACCGTCCAGTCGACCCAGACTTCGAGCACGCGTTCCTTCAGCACGACGGCCCCTTCTCTCCCACCAGATACCGCGCCCTTTGTGGTCAGAGGCAACGTACGCCACAAGGCGTGCGTCGGCAGCAACTCTGCGCGACCGGTGCCCTGACAGGCCTACTCGGCCCGCAAGTTGGCGGATTCCCTTCCCTCTCGGTGAGATCACCATGCACGAAGTCCCCTCCCGCGAACCGTGAACTCAGACCCGACTGTCCCACATCGCATTGCACCCGCGAAGGGGTTTCGCACAGTTGATGAACGTCGCATCCTCAGCGCCCCAGAATCGAACCGAAGTCCGAGCCGGAGCCGAGGAACATGCCCGCCGCGATAAGGATCATCGTGGCCGGGAGCATGAAGACCAGCGTCACCATCGTCGCCTTGGGGATGGTTTTCGCCGCCCGGCGGCGGGAGTTCTGGGCGTCCGTGCGGCGCATGTCCGTGGCGAGCTGGATCAGCGTGTCCGCGATCGGGGAGCCCAGTTCCTCTCCCTGCTGCAGGGCCGAGACGAACTGGGCGACCTGCTCGGACGCGTTGCGGCGGCGCAGTTCGTCGAAGGCCTGGCGGCGGCTGACGCCCATGTCCATCTGGCGCAGCGTGATGCGCAGTTCGTCCGCCCACGGACCCTCGTACCGCTCCGCGACCCGGTCCAGCGCCTGGCGGAAGCCGAGGCCCGCCGAGACCACCACCGCCAGGACGTCCAGGAAGTCCGGGAGCGTGCGGTCGATGACCTCGCGGCGTTCGCGGACGGCCTGCCAGATCAGGGCGTCCGCCGCCGTCGCCCCGAAGGCGAAGGTCAGCAGGCCGAAGAGCGGGGAGCCGTTCGTGAAGAAGATCAGGCCCAGGATGACGCCGAAGGCGCCGTAGACCGCGCGGCGCGCTCCGTAGCGGTCGATCGTGAGGCCCCCGGGGTTGCCCGCCATGTCGATCCTGCGGCGCTTGGCGTCGACCCGTCTCGGTCCCATGAGGCGCAGGACGAGGGGGGCGAAGCGCATGCCCAGGCGGTCCACCGCCGAGCCCGCCGCCGAGACGCGGGTCGCGCCGACCTCCAGGGCGACGGCCAGGTCGGAGGGGAGCTTCGCGTCCGCGCGGTACATGCGGACGCCCTGGCAGGCACCGGCCACGGCGAGGCCCATCGCGACCGCCAGCAGCAAGCCGAGCAATGTGACTCCCCTCCTAGACCTCGATCTTGCCGAGGCGTCTGATGACGAGGAAGCCGATCCCGTACAGGCCGAGTGAGATCAGGATCAGCGTCTGGCCCATCGGTGAGCCGGTCACCCGCTCCAGGGCGCCTTCGTTGGAGGAGTTGATCAGGAGCAGGGAGCCGAGGCCCAGCAGCGGGACCGTGAACGCCGTCGCGTGGACCTCCGACAGCATCGTGCGGACCTCCCGCCGCGTCTCCTTGCGGTCCTCCAGGGTCTGGGTGAGGTTCCGGAGGGAATTCACCACCGTCCCGCCCGCCTTGTTGGAGAGGACCAGCGTGGTGACCAGGACGATCAGCTCGCGGGACGGGAGGCGTTCGGCCAGTTCGCCGAGGGTGTCGTCGATGGAGCGGCCCAGTGTCAGCTGGTCGGCCACATGGGACAGTTCCTCGCCCGCGGGAGCCTCCAGTTCCTCCGCCGCCATGGCCAGGGACGTACGCAGGGCCAGACCCGCCGCCGTCGCGTTGGCCAGGATGCGGGCCACGTCGGGGAGCTGGTTGATGAACGCCTCGATGCGTTTGTGGCGCTGCCAGTTGAGGAAGGCGACCGCGCTCCACACCGCGACGACGCCCGCGATCGGGCCGAAGAACGGCGCGAGCGTCGCCGCCGCGATCAGCCAGAGGGCGGCGACGACCGCGACGACGTACGTGAAGAACTCGCCCGCCGTCAGGTCGAGACCCGTCGAGGAGAGCCGCAGGTGGATGGAGCGTCCCAGGCGCGTGCGGCGCAGGCGGCGGTCGACCGCGGCGAAGCGGCGCGAGCGGCCGGGCGGGCCGCCGTCCCCGGTGCCGGGGCCGAGCGCCAGCCGGTCGACGAGCGCCTGGCGCTGGGCGCGCCCGGACGCGTACGTATGGACGCCCGCGACGGCGAGCGTGCCGGTCAGGACCGTGGCGCCCAGGGCGAGCAGCGCGGGGTTGTTCACCGGACCTCCTCCCTCATGGTCGTACGAGCGGTCATACGGGCGGTCGTGGTCGTACCCACGGTCATACGAGCGGTCGTTCCAACGGCCATACCAGCGGTCATCCGATCGCTTCCCTCGTGTTCATCACGTCGATCGCCTCCGCCACCCCGTACGCCGGCGGCACCGGCTCGCCCGCCCCGTACAGCTTGTCGGCGATCGCGCGCGGCAGCGGCAGGTGTTCGAAGTGGCCGTGCACGACCCGGTCGGGGCCGATCGGCTGTGCCACGAAGCGGGTGACCGGGGCGATGCGGAACTGCTGGCGGCCGTGCGAGACGAGCAGCACGATCTCGGAGACCTTGCGGGAGCCGTCGCTGTGCCGGGCGAGCTGGACGACCACGTCGACGGCCGAGTTGATCTGGTCCTTCAGCGCTTCGAAGGGGATCTGGACCTCCGACATGGAGCCGAGGGTCTGGAGGCGCATCAGGGCGTCTTCCGCGGTGTTCGCGTGGACCGTGGCGAGGGAGCCGTCGTGGCCGGTGGACATGGCCTGGAGCATGTCGAGGGTCTCGCCGCCGCGGACCTCGCCGACGATGATGCGGTCGGGCCGCATGCGCAGGCTGTTGCGGACGAGGTCGCGGATGGTGATCTGGCCCTTGCCCTCGACGTTGGCCGGCCGGGACTCCAGGCGGATGACGTGGTCCTGCTGGAGCTGGAGCTCCGCCGAGTCCTCGATGGTGATGATGCGTTCGTGGGCCGGGATCAGTCCGGAGAGCGCGTTGAGGAGGGTCGTCTTGCCGCTGCCCGTGCCGCCGCTGACGATGAGGTTGAAGCGGGCCCGCACGAACGCCGCGAGCAGCATCAGCATGTGCTCGTCGAGCGAGCCGAGGCCGATGAGTTCGGGGAGCGTGTACGCGCGCGGGAAGCGGCGGATGGTGAGGGTGGCGCCGGTCAGGGCGAGCGGCGGGATGATGACGTTGACGCGTTCGCCGGTGGGCAGGCGGGCGTCGACCATGGGGTTCGACTCGTCGACGCGTCGGTTCACCGTGGAGACGATGCGTTCGATCGTCTGCATGAGCTGGTCGTTTGAGGCGAAGCGCAGGGGGAGCTGTTCCACGCGGCCCGCGCGTTCGACGAAGACCGAGTCGGGGCCGTTGACCATGATCTCCGTGATGGAGGCGTCGGCGAGGAGCGGTTCGAGGACGCCGAGGCCGAGCGCCTCGTCGACGACGCGGCGGATCAGCTGGGCGCGTTCGGAGGTGGAGAGTACGGGCCCTTCGCGGCTGATGATGTGGCCGAGGACGCGCTCCAGGCGGACGCGGCGGTCCGCGGCCGTGAGCGACGACATCTCGGCGAGGTCGATCTCCTCCAGGAGCTTGGAGCGGTAGACGGCGACGAGGCCGTCGTCGCGGCTCGGCTCGGTCTGGTGGGTGGGGGCCACGCGGTCGCGCAGGCTCATGGCGTCCTTCAACCTCCCTCAGGCGTACGTGTGTCTCAGTACTCGGCGTCGTCGTCGTTGGGCATCGTGGCCTCCTTCGTGACGCTCCAGCCGGTGTCCACGAAGGGGAACAGGAGCGGCACGTCGACCTCGACCGTGGCGGTGGTGGTGTCGCCGCCCGTGCCGACCTGGACGGAGGAGCTGAGCCCGCCGTCCATGGCCGCCGCGCCCGCCGCCTCTCCGGAGTCGCCCTGCGAGGCGGCGCGGGCCGCCGCGCGGGCGCCGGAGCCCGCCTGGTTGGCGGCGTATCCCACCAGCCCGAGCTGGATGGCGGCGAGGCCGACGAGCAGCAGGATCGGCAGAAAGCCGGCGAACTCCAGCATCGAGACCCCGCGGTCGCCCCACCGAAGCCGCCCCGGGCCCCGGCTTCGCCCCCGGCCCAGGCTCCGTCCCCAGAAGAACCCCGGCATCCTCATCCGTCCTCCCCCTCCTTCGCCGCGCCCGCCTTCCCGTCGACGTGCCAGCCCGCGTCGAAGCCGGGGAAGAACACCGGTACGTCCACCGACACGTGGGCCTTCCACACCGTGCCCTCGTCCGTGCAGGTGACGGTCGCGTCCTGCCAGGCGGCGGGCAGGTGCTCCTTGGCCGCGGAGGAACAGGCTCCGGCCGCGCCCTCACCCGCCGCGTACGCCGCCGTGGCCGCCCGCGCCGCCTCGTCCGCCGCGTTTCCGGCGAGGGAGTACGTATAGCCGTACAGCGCGCACTGCCAGAGGATCGTCATGACCACGAGCAGCAGCGGGAACATCCCGGCGAATTCGAGCGTGACCGCGCCCCGGTCGCTGCCCAGGCTCCGGTCGCCGCTCGCCGCCTTCCTCCGCAGAGTCAGCCCGCCCCGCCTCCCGGCGCCCCCGGTCTCCGCGTCGACCAGGCCCAGCTCGCCCGCGAGCCCCCACAGCGCCTGCTTCACCGAGGAGCGGCTGTCCAGGTCCTGCATGCGGCCCGCGTCGACCGCGGCCCGCAGTTCCTTGAAGGCGGCCGGCACGGTGGTGCGGGCCGCCCGGGTGCCGGTGACGCGCTCCACCAGGGAGGACTGGATCTCCGTGCCCTTGGCGTGGCGGTTGAGGACGGTGAGGGTCTCCTCGGCCTTGCGGATCTGGAGGCGGTCCCACAGGCGCACCATGCGCTTGGCGGCGCGTACCGCCACCACGTCGGGGGTGAGGAGCAGCAGGGCGTGGTCGGCCAGCTCCACGGCGGCGGCGCTCGCGGCGGTGACGTAGGCGCCGCAGTCGACGACCACGACGTCGTAGCGGGCGCGCAGGGCGGCGAGGATCTGGCGGGCGACCCGGTCGGTGACCTCCTCGCCGCGCTCGCCCTCGGCGGGGGCGAGGAGCAGGCCGATGCCGCTTTCGTGGGTGTAGACGGCGTCCTGGAGGACGCGGGGCGTGATGTCGCTGATGGCGGCGAGGTCGGCGACGGAGCGGCGGAACTGTACGTCCAGGTAGGAGGCGACGTCCCCCGACTGGAGGTCGAGGTCGAGGAGGGCGGCCGAACGCCCCGACGCCTGGGCCGCGAGGGCCAGCTGGACGGCGGTCACGGTCGTCCCGACGCCGCCCTTCGCGCCGCTGACGGCGACGACGGTGCCCGCGCCCCCGGGCGCCCCGCCCGCGCCGCCGCCCCCGTACAGGTCGAGATTCGCGCTGCCCAGGTGGCGCCGCATCCCGGTCGACCAGGCGGCGGCGGCCTGGACGCGCTCGGCCAGGGCGTCGTACGCGAGCGGGAAGCCGACGATGCCGCGCGCCCCGGAGTCCATGGCGGCCGTGAGGAGCCCCGGGCTGGTGTCGGCGGTGATCAGGACGACGCCGACGGCGGGGAAGCGCAGGACGAGATCGCGGATGAGGTCGAGCGCGGGAACCGGTCCGATGCGCTCGTGGACGAGGACGACCTCCGGCAGTTCGTCGACCGACTCGCCGGCGAGCCGCGCGAGGGTGTCGAGCAGCGCGGTGGAGTCCCCGACGGGCAGCGCCGGTTCCGCGCCCGGCAGCTGCCCGGTCAGGGTGGACAACGCCCGGGCGGCCTCGATGTCCCCGACGGCGGGCAGGATCCGAGTGGCCATACGAGACCTCCTACTTGTCCTCATCGAGGGTGTACGTACGATCCCGCGGCGGCACCGTCGATTCGCCGCCCTCGCCGATGAGGGCGAGGCGGACGTGCGTGGCGAAGGACTCCGCGTACGCGACGCGCTGCGCGTCCGCCGTGCCGAGGGCGAATGTGATCGGCACGGCCTCACTCGCCCTGCGGCGCGTGCGGTCGTCCTGGTCCGGTTCGAGCGGGGTCAGCTTGCCGACGTCGAGCACCCTGGCGCCCTCCACGATGACTTTGGACTGGTCCTTCGCCTTGTCGGCCTCGCCCTTGAAGGTGGCGTAGATGTTGACCTTCGAGCCGGGCGTGATCTTGCCGGCGACGCCGGTCGCCGCGTCGATCATGATGGCGATCTCCTGCTGGCCCGCGCCCAGTTCCGGCCGCTTGACGATCATGTCGGACTGGAGCAGCGAGCCCTTCCGCAGCTGGGTGACGGCGATCTTGCCGCGGATATCGCCGAGGTCGGTGACGGCGTTGTCGGACAGCCACCGCTCGGGCATCTCGACCTTCTCGAACTGCTCGGCGGTCAGCTCCTTGTAGGGCGCGATGTCCCCTTTGAGCTTGTACGCGGCGACCTCGGGGCCCACCTTCGAGTTCACGTCACGGATCACCGAGAGGACGCCCGCGAAGGCGCCGAACGCGCACAGGACCGACAGGACCAGCAGGATGACGCCGCGACGCTGGCGTGAGTTCATGGGCCGGACTACCTCGATCGAGTGCGGGTGGCTACGGACAGTGAGCGGTGTGGCGCGTGTGCGGTCGTAGGTCGCGTACGAGGGCGGAGTGCGGCTAAGTCGCGCCGCGTGGCAGGAGGGCGCGGGCGGGGTGGGCGGAGTGGGCGAGGTGGGCGGGACGGTCCGCGGGCGGCGCCAGCGGTGCGGCGCAGAACGCGCAGCGGTCGCCGATGAGTTCGAGCCCGCACCAGTGGCAGTCGTCGCGCCGGACGGACGACACCAGCTGGTAGAGGACGGAGATGTCCGGGATGGCCGCGGCGAACTCGACGAGTCTGCCCGTGGCCCACCAGCGCGCGGACTCCGCGGGCAGGCGCGCCTCGGCGACCCCCTGGGAGCGCCAGGCCGGCGCGAGGGTCCCGGTGACCCAGCCGGGCGCCAGCTGCCCCGGGGCGTACAGCAACTTCGTACCGAATCCAGGGCCGGACAGGCTCGCCTCCGGGCCGCCGCCCGAGATCTTCACCAGCTCGGCCCGTGGCGTGGCGAGGACAGCGAACTGGGTGCCCGGCAGCCAGGACCTGGCGTGCGACTGGAGGGTGACGGGGACGCGGTCGAGCTTGGTGACGGAGCCGAGCAGGGCGCCCGCGTAGATGTAGTGGGACAGCAGGCGTGCGGCGGAGGCGAGGACTCCCGGGCTGAAGTCGCAGATGGACAGCTGGCGCAGCTGGAGGGCCAGTACGGCCAGGCCCAGCGGTGGCAGGTCCGAGCGGACGACGGCGATCCGGTCGCTCTCCAGGACGGAGCGGACCGCGTACAGGCGGTGCGTGACGGCCGCGGGCGCCGAGGCGGGGCACAGGACGATCACATATCCGTGGTGCTCGATGAGCGTGTCCATCTCGGTGAGCGCCTGGTCCAGCGAGTACGTCCGCGGGGACTGCACGGCGGACTGGAGCACCGCGGCCGACGGCGTGTGCCGGTCGGGTGAGGGCAGCACGAGGTCGGGGCCGGTGACGGCTATGGCGGTCGGCATGCGCGTACCCCCTGCGGCTCCCCCTGCACTTCTCCTCGGCCTCAGCACCATATCCAGGCAAGGCCCGCATCCACACCCAACTTCCCAGTGTTCACGTGGAGATGGTCGTCCCGTGCCGGGAAGCGGGCGGTGTTCGAGGGGGTCGCGGGCCGGGCCGTGGGCTAGAAGAAGCTGCTCCAGTCCTGGTCCGAGATCTGCTTGACGCACAGGACCAGGAACAGCAGGCCGGCGACCGTCAGCATGCCGTTGCTGAGCCAGCCGTTGCGCCACTCCCTCGGGGTGCGGGCGGAGTTGAGCAGCCAGACCAGGGTGAGCGCCAGGAACGGCATGAAGGCCGCGCCCAGGACGCCGTAGATGATGATGAGCCGGAACGGCTGCCCCTCGAAGAGCAGGATCATCGGCGGGAACGTCAGCCAGAGCAGGTACGCGCGGAACGGCACCGACTTCTCGCGGGCGCCGGACGCCACCTCCTCGCCGCTCAGCGAGGCGTCCCCGGCGGAGTCGGCGGAGTCGGCGCCCACACGCTGTTTGCGGTAGCGCTCGACGAAGTCCGCGAACATCAGGCTCACGCCGTGCCACACGCCGATCAGCGAGGTGAACGACGTCGCGAAGAAGCCGACCAGGAACAGCTTGGCGGTGGCGTCGCCGTACTCCTTCTCCAGGATGCCGGAGAGCTGGACGAGGCCCTTGTCGCCGCTGGCGATGGCGACGTTCGCGGAGTGCAGCATCTCGGCGCCGACGAAGAGCATGGCGACGACGAAGACGCCGGTGGTGATGTACGCGACGCGGTTGTCGAGCCGCATCACCTTCATCCAGCCGGTGTTGGTCCAGCCCTTGGCGTTGACCCAGTACCCGTACGCGGCCAGCGTGATCGTGCCGCCGACACCGCCGATCAGGCCCAGCGTGTTGAGGATGGAGTCCTTCTCGTCGGGCAGGACGGGCAGCAGGCCGGCGAAGGCGTCGCCCAGGTGCGGGGTGACGCGGATGGCGAGATAGACGGTGACGACGAACATCACGCCGACCAGGACCGTCATGACCTTCTCGAAGACGGCGTACTTGTTGAACCAGACGAAGACAAGGCCGACGAGGCCGGTGAGGATGCCCCACCACTTGAGCTCCATGACGTCGGGGAAGAGCGCCTGGAGGGGCAGCCCCGACGAGGACATGGCCGCCGCCCCGTACACGTACCCCCAGATCACGACGTAGACGACGAAGAACCACGTCGTCCAGCGGCCGAGGCTCGCCCAGCCGTCGAAGAGGGTGCGCCCGGTGGCGAGGTGCCAGCGGCCCGCGGCCTCGGCGAGCGAGATCTTCACGACGCAGCCGATGACGGCGGCCCACAGCAGAGTGTAGCCGAAGTTGCTGCCCGCGATGAGAGTCGCGACGAGGTCGCCCGCGCCGACCCCGGTCGCGGCGACGACGATGCCGGGGCCGATGTACTTCCAGCTCGACTTGCGCGGCTGGGGTGCGGATGCGCCGACGGGGGTGCCACTGCCTGTGGTTTCAGCCATGCCGATCAAGAAAGCGCATAGCGGCGCGTGGCACAAGGGGTTGGCCGGAAGACGGCGTTGACCAGAGCATGCCACGCCCCGACGATGGGGCGGCGCGACCCGCACGTGACACGCGGCGCGACCCGCAGCGGACACGCGGGACACGTCGCACACCCGCGTTACCCCAACGCTCCCCGCACACCCCGCACACCCGCGTCCCGCACACCCCCGCACCGCACGCGTCGCACTGAACCACCCCCCCACCCCTGAGGAGACTTCATGCGACTCCGCATACGCGGCAGAAGATCCGCCGCCCTCGCCGCCCTTCTGGCCGTCGCTGTGGCGGCCCCTCTCACCGCCAACGCCGCACCGTCCTCGGCCGACCCCGCCGCCCGGAGCGCGGCGACGACGGCCGACGAGGACATACGCCAGTACGAGATCCCCCTGCCCGACGACCGCGCCGCGCGCACCGCGCTCGCCCGCACCGGCGTCTCCATCGACGAGGTCGACGCCCGCGCGGTGGTCGTCTCCGCCGACGGCCGCGAGGCGGCGAGGCTGAGGGAGCTGGGCTACGGCCTCAAGGCCCTGGCCGGCCCTCCGAAGCGTACGGACGGACATGCGGTGGAGCCCAAGGACTTCCCGCCCGCCGACGCGAGGTACCACAACTACGCCGAGATGAACGCCGCGATCGACCAGCGCATCGCGGCCCACCCGGGCCTGATGAGCAAGAGGGTCATCGGCAAGTCGTACGCGGGCCGGGACATCGTCGCCATCAAGATCAGCGACAACGTCGCCACCGACGAGGCCGAGCCGGAGGTCCTCTTCACCCATCACCAGCACGCCCGAGAGCACCTGACGGTGGAGATGGCGCTCTACCTGCTGCGCGAGCTGGGCGACGACTACGCCACGGACGCGCGGCTCAAGAAGATGGTCGACTCGCGCGAGATCTGGATCGTGCCGGACATGAACCCGGACGGCGGCGAGTACGACATCGCGACCGGCTCCTACCGCAGCTGGCGCAAGAACCGCCAGCCCAACAGCGGTTCGTCGAGCGTCGGGACCGACATGAACCGCAACTGGGCCTACAAGTGGGGCTGCTGCGGCGGCTCCTCCGGCTCCACGGGCTCGGACACCTACCGCGGGCCGCGCGCCGAGTCGGCCCCCGAGGTCAAGGTCGTCGCGGACTTCGTACGCAGCCGGGTCGTCGGCGGCAAGCAGCAGATCAGGACCGCCATCGACTTCCACACGTACAGCGAACTGATCCTGTGGCCCTACGGCTACACCTACGCCGACACGGCCCCCGGCCTGACCCAGGACGACCGTGACGCCCACGCGGCCGTCGGCAGGAAGATGGCCGCGAGCAACGGTTACACGCCCGAGCAGGCCAGCGACCTCTACATCACGGACGGCTCGATCGACGACTGGCTGTGGGGCGCCCAGAAGATCTTCAGCTACACCTTCGAGATGTACCCGTCGTCCGCGGGCGGCGGCGGCTTCTACCCGCCCGACGAGGTGATCGAACGCGAGACGAGCCGCAACCGCGACGCGGTCCTCCAACTCCTGGAGAACTCGGACTGCATGTACCGGTCCATCGGCAAGGAGCAGCAGTACTGCGCGAGCTGACACCCCGGGCACCCGGCATACCCTGCCGGGTGCCCCACCGCTACACGAACAGACTCACCACCGCCGCCACCACGAACCCCGCCACCGAAAGCACGGACTCCAGCACGGTCCACGTCTTCAACGTGTCCCGCTCGCTGATGCCGAAGTACTTCGCCACCATCCAGAACCCGCCGTCGTTGACGTGCGAGGCGAAGATCGAGCCCGCCGAGATCGCCATGATGACCAGGGCGACGAAGGCCTGGGAGTGGTCGCCCTCGGCCAGGAGGGGGGCCACGATGCCCGCCGTCGTGACGATCGCGACCGTCGCCGAGCCCTGGGCGACCCGCAGCACCAGGGAGAGCAGGTAGGCGAGGACGATGATGGGCAGGCCCACGTCCTGGAAGGTGTCCGAGAGGGCTCCGGCCACGCCGCTCGCCTTGAGGACCGCGCCGAAGATGCCGCCCGCGCCCACCACCAGGAGGATGTTGCCGACCGGTTTGAGGGACGAGGTCGACACCGTCTCAAGGGACTTGCGGGACCAGCCGCGCCGGATGCCCAGCAGGTAGTAGGCCATCAGGAGCGCGATCGTGAGGGCCACGAAGGGGCTGCCGAAGAACTCGATCACCGAGCGGAGAGTCGAGGGGTCGAAGGCGATGGACGAGAACGTCGCGAGGAGGATCAGCAGGAGTGGCGTACCGATGATCGCGAAGACGACACCCAGCGGCACCGGCTTCTCGCGCGGCTCCACACCGGCCGCGCGCTGCTCGGCGACGACCGCGGCCTTCGCCTCCTCGGCGGCCTCGACCATGTCCTGCGGGACCGGTACGAAGATGCGCTTGCCGATCCACGCGGAGTACACCCAGGCGGCGAGGACGGCCGGGACGCCGCAGACGATGCCCATGAGGATGACCCACCCGAGGTCCACGTGGAGCAGACCCGCCGCTGCCACCGGTCCCGGGTGCGGGGGCAGGAACGCGTGGGTCATCGAGAGACCCGCGAGGAGCGGGAGGCAGTAGAGGAGGATCGACTTGCCGCTGCGCTTGGCGGCGGCGTAGACGATGGGCGCCAGGACGAAGATGCCGACGTCGAAGAAGACGGGGATGCCGAAGATCAGACCCGTCAGGCCCATGGCCAGCGGCGCGCGCTTCTCGCCGAAGAGGCCCAGCAGGCGCGATGCCAACACCTCGGCGCCGCCCGACACTTCGAGGATCGCGCCGAGCATCGTGCCGAGGCCGATGATGATCGCCACATGGCCGAGGATGCCGCCCATGCCCGACTCGATGACCGAGACGGCGTCGGACCTCTGGACGGTGCCGAAGAGTTCGGTGACGGAGAGGCCGGCCGAGAGGCCGACGACTATCGAGACCGCCAGCAGCGCCACGAAGGGCTGGAGCCTGACCTTGATGATCAGGAAGAGGAGGAGCACGATCCCGAGCGCGGCGACGGTCAGCAGACCCGCCGTGCCATCGATCAGGGTGAGGACGCCACCGGTGTGGGGTGGCGTCTCCGCGGCGGGGGCGGCGGCCGCGAGCACGGCGGTGTGGGACGGGGACATCGTTGACCTCGTAAGTGCATGGGACTTTCGGGCAGGCATGGAGGATCGCGGCACGGCGCACCGCGGGTGACGGGCGCCGTGCCGTGACGACGTACGGCTTGCTGGAAGAAGAAGATGCGCGTCAGCTCAGGACGGCGAGCGCGTCGATCTCGATGAGCAGACCCTTGGGCAGGCCCACGTACACCGTGGTGCGGGCCGAGGCGGGGGCCTTGAGGCCCTGCTCCTCGAAGTACGCGTTGTAGATCTCGTTCATCTCGGCGAAGTGGTCCACGTCCGTGAGGTAGACGCGCATCATCATCACGTCGTCCCAGGTGGCGCCGCCCTCTTCGAGGATCGCCTTGACGTTGGCGAAGGTCTGGAGGGTCTGCTCGCGCAGGGTCGGGCCCGCGGGGGTGGGGGCCTTGCCCTCCTCGGCGGGGAGGAAGCCGACCTGGCCGGCGACCTGAAGGATGTTGCCCTTCTTGACGCCGTGGGAGAACTTCGCGGGCGGGGTGGTGTGGGTCGCCGGGGTGAGAGCGATCTTTTCGGTCATGGTCGTTCAGGCTTCCTTCAGGGGTGACTTGCCGGAGTACTCCCGGCTGATGGCGTCCGCCGTGCGGCGCACCAGCGGGAGCAGCGTGAGGAGTTCCTCGGCGGTGACGACGACGTTCGGCGCGGAGACCGACATGGCGGCGACGACACGCCCGTCCGCACCGCGGATGGGGGCCCCGATGCAGTTGATGGACTCCTCATGGCCACCGAGGTCGGTGGCCCAGCCCTGTTCGCGCACCTTGTCCAGCTCCCGCAGGAAAGCGGCGGCGTTGGGCGTCGAACGGGACGTGTAGGTGGGGTAGTCGAGCTTCTCCGCGAAGGCGCGGCGCTCGGCTTCCGGGAAGTCGGCGAGGAGGAGCTTGGCCACGGCGGCGACCGTGATCGCCACCGGCTTGCCGATGCGCGAGTACATGCGCACCGGGTAGCGGCTCTCGACCTTGTCGATGTAGAGGACTTCCTGCTCCTCGTAGACGGCGAGATGGACCGTGTGGCCGCACTTCTCGTTGAGGGCGAGGAGGTGCGGGTGGGCGATCTCGCGCACGTCGAGGTTCTCGACGGCCTCCTGGGCGAGGGCGAAGAGGCGCGCGCCGAGGCGGTAGCGCTGGTCGGACTGGCGGAAGACCAGGCCGTGCTCATGGAGGGTGCGCAGGAGCCGGAGCGCCGTGGACTTGTGGACGCCGAGCCGCTCGGCGACCTGCCCGAGGTCGGCGGGGCCCTCGGCGAGCAGCGGCAGGATCGAGAGCGCGCGGTCGACGGTCTGGCTCATGGGGTACGTACCTCTTCCTCGGCCCCGGTTTCCTCCGGGATGTTCGCCGTCCAGCCGGGGCCGAGACGGAGTGTCTCCCAGGCGGCGTCGTCCAGGGCGGCGAGGCGGTCGGCGTGTGCGCGGGCGGGGGGCGGGGCGAGGTCGCCCGGGACGGTGAGGGCGGCGGCGGCCATGAGGTGGCCGTGGCGCAGTCGGTGTGCGGCGGGCAGGTCGCGCAGGGTGGCGGAGAGGAACCCGGCGGCGAAGGCGTCACCGGCGCCGACCGGCGCGACGACGTCCACGCGCAGGGCGGCCTGGAAGACGGGTTCCTCTCCGTGGCGGAAGACGGTGGCGCCGCGGCTGCCCTGCTTGACGACGAGGGTGGCGGGTTCGGGAAGGGCGGCGCGGATGGCGTCGGGGCCGCCGCTCACGCCCCAGACCGCCGCGGCCTCGTCCTCGCCGACGAAGACGAGGTCGGCGCCGCGCGCGAGGTCGAGGAGGACACCGGGGGCGCGGTCGCCCGCGTCCGTCCACAGCCCCGGGCGGTGGTTGACGTCGAAGGAGAGGAGCGGGCCGCGGGCCGCGCGCCGGGTACAGAGATGACGTACGAGTGCCAGGCAGTCGGCGGAGAGGGCGGGCGTGATGCCCGTCAGGTGCAGGATGCGGCCGGCGGTCAGGGCGTCCTCGTCCACGGAGGCCCGCGACATGGCGGAGGCGGCGGAGCCCGCGCGGTAGTAGACGACCTCGTGGGTGTCGGTGTCGCGGTCGTCGGCGGTGCGGAAGTAGACGCCGGTGGGGCGGTGCGGGTCGCGGGCGACGGCGGAGGTGTCGACGCCGTGGCGCGCGACGGTCTCGACGAGGTGGTCGCCGAAGCCGTCGGCGCCGACGCGGCTGACCCAGCGGGTGGTGTGTCCGGCGGCGGCGAGCGCGCAGAGGACGTTCGACTCGGCGCCGCCGATTCCGCGCTCGAAGGAGGGCACGTCGGCGAGGCGGCCGGGGCGTGCGGGCAGGAACGTGACCATGGACTCGCCGAGCGCCACGACGTCCACCGGCGCCGGTGTCTGGGCGGCCGCCGGTGTCTGGGCGGCCGCCTGCGCGGTTGCCTGTGCGGTCACGATCTCCAGCCCCTCAACCGTCTCTCCGGATCCGTTGACCCGGCGTTGGCTCGGATGTTAGACAGCTGTCAGCGACATACGCAATGACTGTTGCAGATACTGCAACGCACCTCTGGAGGAGGCGCCCATGGCCGCCGACCACGGCACCGACCACGCCGTCGACCGTCCCGCTGACCGGTCCGCCGGACCGTCCGTCGGCCGGTCCGGCGACCCGCTCGCCTCGCTCGCGGACGAACGGATCGATCACCGCTTCAAGGGGCTTCCCCCGGACGCGGAGGGCCTCACCGTCGGCGAGCTCGCGGCCCAGCGCCGGAACCTCTTCACCGGTGGCTTCACCACCCCCGTCCTCGCGCTCTCCGCCGAGCGCCTGGAGCACAACCTCGCGCTCATGGAGACGTACGCCGAACGCCACGGCCTCGCCTTCGCGCCGCACGGCAAGACATCGATGGCGCCGCAGCTCTTCGCCCGGCAGATGGAGCGCGGGGCGTGGGGCATCACACTCGCCGTGCCCCACCAGGTGCACGTGGCACGGGCGTTCGGCACCTCGCGGATCTTCCTCGCGAACGAACTGGTCGACGCGGCGGCGCTGCGCCGGCTCGCCCGCGAACTGGACGCCGACCCGTCCTTCCACTTCATCTGTTACGTCGACTCCGTACGCGGCGTCGAGTTGATGCACGCCGCGCTCAGCGAGGCGGGGGCGAGCCGTCCCGTGGACGTCGTGATCGAACTGGCGGCGGGCGACGGGGCGCGGACCGGCGTACGGACCGAGGCCGAGTGCTTCGAGATCGCGAACGCCGTGGCGGGCGCGGACACGCTGCGGCTCGTCGGCGTCGCCGGATACGAGGGTGAGGTGCCGCAGCCCTCCACGGAGCGGGTCACGGCGTGGCTGCGGCGGCTGGTCGCGCTGCTCGTCGAGCTGGACAAGGCGGGGCGGTTCGCGGATCTGCCGGAGGTCGTGCTCAGCGCGGGCGGCAGCGCGTGGTTCGACGCGGTGGCGTCGGTCTTCGCCGAGGTGCCGGAACTGTCCGTGCCCGTGCTGAAGTTGCTGCGCTCCGGTGCGTACGTCTCACATGACGACGGCCACTACCGGAAGCTGACACCCTTCAACCGGGTCCCGGAGGAGGGTGCGCTGGAGCCTGCCTTCCGGCTCTGGACGCAGGTGGTGTCGCGGCCCTCAGCCGAGCAGGCGTTCACCAACGCGGGGAAGCGGGACGCGGCGTACGACCTGGATCTGCCGGCGGCGCAGGTCGTACGGCGCGACGGGGTGGAGCGGCCCGCGACCGGGGTCACGGTCACCGGGCTCTCCGACCAGCACGGGTGGCTCCGGACGGCTCCGGAGGCGGACCTCGCGGTGGGCGACTGGGTCGGCATGGGGCTTTCGCATCCGTGCACGGCGTTCGACAAGTGGCAGATGATTCCTTTGGTGGAGGGGGACGGGACGGTCACGGACTACGTCCGCACGTTCTTCTGACCTGGGGGTCTTGGGCGGGTCTGTTTGCCCCGCAGCGAACCCCTCACGTAGGGGCCACCCCGCACCCTCCGACGAAACCCGCGAACAAGAGAGAGGCACCTCATGGACCTGGTCATCCGGGACGCTCGCGTCATAGACGGGACCGGAGGTGCCTCCTACCGCGCTGACGTCGGCGTACACAACGGCAGGATCGCCACGGTCCACCGGGGGGACCGCGAAGGGACCGGCAACCGCCCCACAGGGCGGCACACACTGGACGCCCAGGGCCTGGCGCTGGCGCCCGGTTTCATCGACATGCACGCCCACAGCGACCTCGCCCTCCTCCGCGACCCCGAGCACACCGCGAAGGCCGCCCAGGGCGTCACGCTGGAGGTCATCGGCCAGGACGGCCTGAGCTACGCCCCCGTGGACGACCGTACGCTCGCCCAGGTCCGCCGGGCCATCACCGGCTGGAACGGCGACGGCGCCGACATCGACTTCACGTGGCGCACCGTCGGCGGCTACCTGGACGCGCTGGACACCGCCCACGGCGGCCACGGCATCGCGGTGAACGCCGCGTACCTCATCCCGCAGGGCACCGTCCGGATGTACGCGCTGGGCTGGGACGACCGCCCGGCGACCCCCGCCGAGCTGGACCACATGCGGCAGCTCGTCACGCAGGGCATGCGGGAGGGCGCCGTCGGCATGTCCTCCGGCCTCACCTACACCCCCGGCATGTACGCCGACGACTCCGAACTGACCGAGCTGTGCAAGGTCGTCGCCGCCCACAAGGGCTACTACTGCCCCCATCACCGCAGTTACGGAGCGGGCGCCCTTGAGGCGTACGAGGAGATGGTGGCCCTCACCCGGACCGCGCACTGCCCCCTGCACCTCGCGCACGCCACCATGAACTTCGGCGTGAACAAGGGCAGGGCCCCGGACCTGATCGCCCTCCTCGACGACGCCCTCGCGCAGGGCGCGGACATCACCCTCGACACGTACCCCTACACCCCCGGCTGCACGACGCTCGTCGCGATGCTGCCCAGCTGGGCGAGCGAAGGCGGGCCCGACGCGATCCTCGCCCGGCTGGAGGACGAGGCGACCGCCGAGAAGATCCGCCATCACATGGAGGTCATCGGCGCCGACGGCTGTCACGGCGTACCCATCGAGTGGGACACGATCGAGATCTCGGGGGTGAGCGACCCCGGGCTCGCCTCCTGCGTCGGCAAGACGATCCAGCACTCCGCCGACATGCGCGGCGAGGCCCCCTGGGTCACCGCCCGCCGCCTGCTCATCGACGACCGGCTCGGCTCGACGATCCTCCAGCACGTCGGGCACGAGGAGAACGTACGGACGATCATGCGCCACCGTGTGCACACGGGCGGCAGCGACGGCATCCTCCAGGGCTTCAAGCCGCACCCGCGCGCGTACGGCACGTTCCCGCAGTATCTCGGCCGGTACGCCCGGGAGTTGGGCGTCATGTCACTGGAAGAGACCGTCGCCCACCTCACCTCGCGACCCGCCGCCCGCCTCCGGCTCCCCGACCGGGGCACCGTACGCGAGGGCTACCGCGCCGACCTGGTGCTCTTCGACCCGGAGACGGTCGCGGCGGGCTCCACCTTCGAGGCGCCCCGCACGCTTCCCACCGGCATCCCGCACGTCCTGATCGACGGCCGGTTCGTGATGCGGGACGGCCGGCGCACGGACACCCTCGCGGGACGCGCCGTACGCCGAACCCCCTGAGCACCCATCTCCGCCGCCGGCGTTCAAGCGGTGCGGCGGATGATCAGGATGTGGTCCGTGACCTCGGCGGTGCGTCCGTCCGGGCCGTCGGCGATCCGGCGGGACGCGTCGGCCCGTTCGAGCGTCCACGCCGCCGGGTCCAGGGCGATGTCCGCGGCGACCTCCCGCGCGGTCGCGTACCGGATGCCGGGGTCCTGGTTCCACGACCACGGAGCGGTCGATCCGTGGTCGACGACCAGCAGCCGCCCGCCCGGACGCAGCGCGTGCGCGGCCGTGCGCAGGACGGATGCCCTGTCGAGGTCGAGGGGCGTCTGCAGATAGTGCGCGCAGACGAGGTCGAACGCGCCCTGCGGGAAGGACTCGCGCAGGTCGTGCCGCTGGGCGGCGATCCGGTCGGCCAGGCCGCTGGAGGCGGCGAGTCCGGTGAGCCGCTCGACCGCCACGGCGGAGACGTCGACGGCGGTGACGTGCCACCCCTGGCGGGCGAGCCACAGCGTGTCGCCGCCGTCGCCGCATCCGAGGTCCAGCACGTCGCCGGGCGGCAGGCCCGTGACGGTCTCGGTGAGTCGTACGTTCGGCCGCGGATCGGTGGCCGCGGGACGGGCCGTGTAGACGCCGTCCCAGAACGTGAGCGCGTCGGTGTTGCTCATCGGGAGCTCCTTCTGTCGGGGCACGCGCGCAGTCTTGCCCGGCTCACCGTGAACTGGCACGGATTCTTGCCGTTCCGGCAAGGTGAGCGGGCGGAGGTGAGCAGTGCGGCGGCGTCACCGACAGGCGGTCCCGAAGGCGGCCCTCACAGGGAGGACCCGGCGGGCCGGGGCCCGCCAGGGGTGACCGCCCGGTGTCAGGCGGCCTTGCCCTGAGAGCCGCCCGAAGCCCCGCCCGAGGCCCCTCGCGACGGGCCTTGCGAGGCCCCGCCCTGCGCACGGGCGGTGTAGGCGCGGCGCGCACGGCCGTCGCGGGGGCGTCGGCCACGGGCCGGCGAACCGCCGTGCCTGGAGCCCTCCTTCGGCGGGGCGGCGATGGTCACCGGCACACCCGAGGGAGTCCTGGCGCCGGTGATGCGCGACAACTCGGCCTCGCCCGACCGTACTTGCGCGGTCTGCGGCGTGATGCCCGCGGCGGCCATCAGGCGGCTCATGTCGCGCCGCTGCGCCGAGGTCACCAGGGTGACGACGCTGCCGGAGCCACCGGCGCGTGCGGTGCGGCCACCGCGGTGCAGGTAGTCCTTGTGGTCGGCCGGCGGGTCCACGTTGACGACGAGGTCGAGGTCGTCGACGTGGATGCCGCGCGCCGCGACGTTCGTGGCGACGAGCGCCGTGACCTGCCCGGACTTGAACTGGGCGAGCGTACGGGTGCGCTGGGGCTGTGACTTGCCGCCGTGCAGCCCCGCCGCCCGCACCCCGCTGTTGAGCAGGTGCGTGGTGAGCCGGTCGACGGCGTGCTTGGTGTCCAGGAACAGGATCACGCGCCCGTCGCGGGCGGCGATCTCGGTCGTGGCGGCGTACTTGTCGGCACCGTGGATGTGCAGCACGTGGTGCTCCATCGTGGTGACGGCGCCCGCCGAGGGGTCGACCGAGTGGACGACCGGGTCGTCGAGGTAGCGCCGGACCAGGAGGTCGACGTTGCGGTCCAGGGTGGCGGAGAACAGCATCCGCTGGCCGCCCGGGCGCACCTGGTCGAGAAGCTCGGTGACCTGGGGCAGGAAGCCCATGTCGGCCATCTGGTCGGCCTCGTCGAGGACGGTGACGGCGACCTGGTCGAGGTGGCAGTCGCGGCGCTCGATGAGGTCCTTGAGCCGTCCGGGCGTCGCGACGACGACCTCGGCCCCGGCGCGCAGCGCGCCGGCCTGCCGCCCGATCGACATGCCGCCGACGACGGTGGCCAGGCGCAGCTTCACCGCCTTGGCGTACGGGGTGAGGGCGTCGGTCACCTGCTGGGCCAGCTCACGGGTGGGCACGAGGACCAGGGCGAGGGGGCGGCGGGGTTCGGCGCGCTGCCCGGCGGTGCGGGCGAGCACCGCGAGGCCGAAGGCAAGGGTCTTGCCGGAGCCGGTGCGCCCGCGGCCGAGGACGTCCCGGCCCGCGAGGGAGTTCGGAAGCGTGGCCGCCTGGATCGGGAAGGGCTCGGTGACACCGAGACGGGTGAGGATCTCCACCACACCGTCCGGCAGGCCGAGCGCGGCGAAGTCCTCGACGGGCGGCAGGGCCGGGGTGACGGTGACCGGGAGGGCGAACTCTCCCTGGAGCGCGGCGGGGCGGCGGGACGGGCCCCTGGAGTACGACCGGCCTCCGGAGGCGGAGGCGGAGCGGGGGCTGCCGGTGTAACGGCCGTTCGTGCGAGTTGAGCGGTTCATGAAGAACCTTCCTCGATGCGGCGCGTATCGAGGAATTCTCACCGACACCGGTCGGAGACGGGTGTCGAGAATTGCAGGAACGGCCGGGGGGATAAAAAAATAAATTCCGGCCGCCGGAATAAATTCAGGGACCGGCCGGTCAGAAGAGGGACACGCTCCGGGTGTGACCACCGGGGTGTCGCATCAGATCATCGGGGCGTTTCTTCCCCGGAAACAAAACGAGCCGGGGCCCGCACCCAAGGTGCGGGCCCCAGCCACGAAGTACGCGTCAGCGTCAGGCGGGAACGATGTTCTCGGCCTGCGGGCCCTTCTGGCCCTGCGTGACGTCGAAGTTCACCTTCTGGCCCTCCTGCAGCTCACGGAAGCCCTGGGTGGCGATGTTCGAGTAGTGAGCGAAGACGTCGGCGCCGCCGCCGTCCTGCTCGATGAAGCCGAAGCCCTTTTCCGCGTTGAACCACTTCACGGTGCCAGTAGCCATGTCATATCTCCTTCGGGGCAGTGCCCGTGGAGTCCACACTGTGCGAACTCCGCGTCGCCGCGATGATTTCCCCGTCCGGAATGACCGGCAATACAAAGTGCCCCGCCGGCACATAACGCCGACTGAGCACTTGAAGTCTCTTGGGAACCACAACTGCAACTGATAACGACACTAGCACGCCCTCGGCGGCGGCGCATGGTGTTCTTTACCGCTCCGCCGAGGGACGGATAAACCCTCATCGCGCATCACATGAAATTCTGCATTTGCCGTCGCAGATATCCGGCGGCGCGAGGCACACAGTTTCATGGACGGCGCCCTCAGGACGAGCGCGCCCCCTGGGACGGCTGCGCCTCCTCGGACGACTGCGCCCCTTCGGACCCGGCCGGGGAGCGGCGCAGCTGTTCGTTGATGCGCAGCGCGTCTTCCAGTTGGTCCTCGAGGATGACGATGCGGCAGGCGGCCTCGATCGGGGTGCCCTGGTCGACGAGCTCGCGGGCGCGCGCGGCGACGCGCAGCTGGTAGCGCGAGTAGCGGCGGTGGCCACCCTCGGAGCGAAGCGGTGTGATCAGGCGGGCGTCGCCGACGGCCCGGAGGAAGCCCGGCGTGGCGCCGATCATCTCGGCGGCCCGGCCCATCGTGTAGGCGGGGTAGTCGTCGTCATCGAACCGGTCGGGGCCTTGCGTAAGGGTCTCTGGGGGCATTTGCACCTTTTCTGGAACGCGTCGAGGGGCCTGGTGCCGTACGGCACCAGGCCCCGAGGGGTTTCAACACCATCTACCGGCCCTGCGTGCCGGCTATCTGTTTCCGCACGGCCGCCCGACGGGGCGGGGATGCGGGGATCGTGAATGCGTGACCGGGGACCACCTTCCAATCCGGGGCCTGCGTTACCCGAGCGGTGCCGAACCTCACCCGGGCGATCCTGATGGCGTCCACTCCTCTCCTTGCTGCTTTACGTTCTCGCTGAACGTCTGTGACTACACAAGGAACTCTAACAACGGTGGTTCCGCATGTCTACCTCAGCCAAGATAGATTTTCGGAAGCGGAGGAGGGGGGATCAGGAGACCCACGTACCGCCTTGTCTCGGTAGGCTCACCAGTCATGTCGAAGCCTGACGAACTGCTCGTCGACATCGCCACCCTGGTCGAGTCCGAGCACAGCAATCAGATGTCCCTCACCGTGGTCGTGGCCGGCGCCGTCATCACCGGACGGCTGGCCCCCGAAGCCCTGTGGCGGCGGCGCGTCGCCGAAGTCCTGAAGGACTCCGACCACCTGAGTCCGTTCGCCGCCGCGTTCGAGAGCGAGGGGGAGCCCGCCGACCCGGCGGGAGGCACGGCGCCCCCCACCCATCTGCACTTCCACCTGGCCCGGATCCTCCAGGGCAACCTCGGCCTGCCGGCGACCGGCGGGATGTACCGCATCGCCCTCCAGGACGTGAGCGCCTGGACGGTGGGTGACCTCAGCTACTCGGACAACTGACCAGCACCGGACGAGCGACCGGGCTCAAGTCAGGTCCAGCGACCTGACTTGAGCCCGGCCTTGTCAATTTTCCTTCCTCGGGCTATATAGAAAACGTAGGGCATCGCACCCAGTACCTGAGGAAGGGAGTGACCCGTGATGCTCATGCGTACCGACCCGTTCCGCGAGTTGGACCGCCTCACCCAGCAGGTCTTCAACACCGCCCGTCCGGCCGGAATGCAGATGGACGCCTACCGCGAGGGCGACGAGTTCGTGGTCCACTTCGATCTGCCGGGCGTCGACCCGGAGTCGATCGACCTGGACGTGGAACGCCACGTCCTGAACGTACGGGCCGAGCGCCGCTCCCCCGCCCGCGAAGGCGTGGAGATGATCGCGGCCGAGCGTCCCACCGGCAGCTTCTCCCGCCAGCTGTTCCTCGGCGACACCCTGGACACCGAGCGGATCGACGCCTCGTACGACGCCGGCGTGCTGACGCTGCGCATCCCGGTGGCCGAACAGGCGAAGCCGCGCAAGATCCAGATCAGCGGCGGAGGCGGGCGCAAGCAGATCAGCGGCTGACGCGGAAACAACACGAAGAACAACAAGAACAGAGCGGAGGAGAACGGCACGATGAGATGGAGCGAACTCATCGAGGCGGTGAGGGAAACCGGCCAGTACACCACCGCCGCCGAGGCGGAGCGCGTGACGCGCACCGTCCTGTCGGCCCTCGGCGGCCACGTCGTCGGGGACGAACGCGTCGAACTGGCAGGCCAGTTGCCGGTCGAGGCGGCGAGGGTGATCGCGGACCAGGTGCCCGTGACGCGACAGCTCACGGCCCCGGAGTTCGTCGAGAGTGTGGCGCTGCGCCTGGAGGGTGCCACGCCGGCCACCGCCCGGTGGGACGTCAGCTCCGTCCTCACCGCCCTGACGCGGGCGGTCGACGAGGAGCTCGTCGACCGCCTGCTGAACCTGCTGCCGCCGGGCTACGCCCTGCTGTTCGGCAGGGCCGAGCTGGTCCCGGCGGCCTGAGGACCCGACACCTCTGAGGATCCGATCCCTCTGAGCCTGAGGACCTGAGGACCTGAGGACTGACGCGGGTGCCGTCCGCCCGCGGACGGCACCCGCGCCCGTGCCCGCGCCCGCCGCTACTTCGGCAGCGCGCAGCCCGCCCGGCTCAGGTCGATCTTGTTGCCGGTGCCGACGCACGGCACGATCGTGTACGTCTGCTGGCCGTAGTTGATGCCTTCGCGCACGGTGACCTGGCCGTTCTGGTCGACCTCACAGGGATTGTTGTCCGTGCACCGGCCTCCGTTGTCGTTGCCGGTGTTGTGGACGGCGACGACCTTGCCGGTCGCGTCATCGATCACCGGGGAGCCGGAGGTGCCGCCGATCGTCTTGCAGGCGGGGGTGTAGCGGACCGAGTCCTTCCAGGTCCACTGGCCCTCCTTGAGGCGGTACGCGAAGCCGTCGATGCCGCACTTGTAGAACTTCTTCCAGTAGCCGGAGGCGATGGTGATCGCCCGGCCCGCCTCGGGCCGCGCCGCGTTCAGCTCCAGCGCCTTGATCCCGTACTTGCTCTCGATGTCGCCGTAGGTGCTGGTGAGCTGGTAGAGCGAGATGTCCGTGTCGGTCATCGTGGCGTACGCGATCTTGCTCGCCCTGACCGTCCCGAGGTTGCGGCCCGAGGCGCTCAGCAGCGTGAAGCTGCGCGTCGAGGGCTTGTCGACGAGGACCTCGCCGGGCGCGGGGAAGCCGCTCTCGACGCAGTGGCCGTTGGACAGGACGAGCGCGGGGTCGCCGGGCCGCGAGTCCGGTACGCGGACGACGGAGCCGGAACAGTTGCTGAGCGCCACGGTCCCGGCGAAGTCGACGGCCTTGACCCTCGGCTTGGCGGGGCGCTCGTCGCTGACGGCCGTCGCGGGCGCCGCCGTCGCTCCGAGGAGCAGCACGGCAAAGCACGCACCGACGAGAGGCTTGTTCATGTGGGGGGTCCCCTCCGCTGGCAGTTTTGTCATGCGCATTGTTGGGCCACCCGGCCATCAGGACAAGACCGCGCGACCAGCCGCATCCGGCCCGCGCCCGGGGACCCACCGAATAATCCGCTCCGTCGACCGCCGGAACACCCCGTAAGCTCGCCGCCATGCAGGTCATCCAGTCGACGAAGCTCGCCAACGTCTGTTACGAGATCCGGGGCCCCGTCCTTGAGGAGGCGATGCGGCTGGAAGCGGCAGGCCACCGCATCCTCAAGCTCAACACCGGCAACCCCGCCGCCTTTGGCTTCGAGTGCCCGCCCGAGATCCTGGAGGACATCCTCCGCAACGTCGGCGACGCGCACGGCTACGGCGACGCGAAGGGCCTGCTGGCCGCCCGCCGCGCGGTGGTCATGCACAACCAGACGCTCGGCATCGAGACCGACGTCGAGCACGTCTTCATCGGCAACGGCGTCTCCGAGCTCATCGTGATGGCCATGCAGGGCCTGGTCGACGACGGCGACGAGGTCCTCGTACCGGCGCCCGACTACCCGCTGTGGACCGCGGCCGTCTCGCTGTCCGGCGGCACCGCCGTGCACTACCGCTGCGACGAGCAGGCGGACTGGATGCCGGACCTCGCCGACATCGAACGCAAGGTGACCGACCGCACCAAGGCGATCGTGATCATCAACCCGAACAACCCGACGGGCGCCGTCTACAGCGACGACATGCTCCGTGGTCTGACCGATATCGCGCGCCGTCACAACCTCCTGGTCTGCTCGGACGAGATCTACGACAAAATCCTCTACGACGGCGTGACGCACACGCCGACCGCCGCGATCGCACCCGATCTGCTGACCCTCACGTTCAACGGCATGTCGAAGGCATACCGCGTGGCGGGCTACCGCGTCGGCTGGATGGCCGTATCGGGGCCGAAGGCGCACGCCACCTCGTACATCGAGGGCCTGACGATCCTCGCCAACATGCGCCTGTGCGCGAACATGCCGGGCCAGCACGGCGTCGTCGCGGCGCTGAGCGGGCGCCAGACGATCAACGGTCTGGTACTGCCGGGCGGGCGGCTCCTGGAGCAGCGGGACACGGCGTACGACCTGCTGACGCAGATCCCCGGGGTGAGCTGTGTGAAGCCCAAGGGGTCGCTGTATCTCTTCCCGCGGCTCGACCCGAAGGTCTTCAAGATCAAGGACGACCGGCAGATGGTCCTGGACCTGCTGCGGGCCGAGAAGATCATGGTCGTGCACGGTACGGGCTTCAACTGGCCCGAGCCCGATCACTTCCGCGTCGTGACGCTGCCGACGGCGACGGACCTCGCGGAGGCGGTCAGGCGGATCGGGAACTTCCTGGACGGCTACAGCCAGCCGTGACGCCCACGCCGTGCGGACGGGTCCGGAGGCGGAACCACATCTTCGGACCGTTCTCAACTTTAGACGGGATCTAAGGTAGGATGGTGGCTACACCGCTTGGAGGCCACCCCATGTACGAGCCGATCCGCACCAAGTCGGTCCACTCGATGGCCGACGACGCGAGCTTCCCGCACCGCTCCCGCGAGGAAGAGCTGGACATCCAGCTCGCCGGGCACCTCGCCGCGCTCCTCGCCGTCACCGACGAGCTGCGCGCCCTGGCCCCGACGGCCGAGCTGGACGCCGCCGCCGAGCAGCTTGCGTTCCAGGTGTCCCGTCTGCGCCGCGGTGTGCAGCCGGCGCGCTCCACCATCGCCGCCGCCATCCACGAACCCCACACGGCCGCCCTGCACCAGCGCGCCCACGCCCTCGCGGGCCGCGCCCTGGTCGTGGCGGCCTCCCGCGCCGACACCGCGGCGGCCATCCTGGCCGCCGAGCGCATGGACGCCCACGCGGGCGCCACGCGCCTGGTCGGCGCCCTCTCGTACATCTGCCGGCGCTCGGCCTGCCACGGGACGTCCGTGGCGAGGTGTTCGAACAGGGCGTCGGCACCGGTGAGCCAGCC
>NZ_JBSFTT010000034.1:0-78411 GCF_053591415.1 Streptomyces sp. NPDC003032
GGCGTCGCGGGCCCGCCGTTCCGGCCTGGTGGTGACGCCCCGGCAGGTCTTCGAGGAGAGGACCCCGGAGCGCCTCGCCGCGGTGGCGGAGGTCGCGGGGAAGACGGTCACGGCGCACGACGACGGTGTCGGCGAGGTGCCGTGGACGCCGGTGATGCGGGCGTTGGGTGAGCGGGCCGCGCGGCCCGGGTTCGCGCAGTGGGTGGTGGTCGGTGCCCCGGCCGGGCTCGGGATCGACGTTCTGACGGCCGGTCTTGATGCCGTGCTCGACACCCACGACATGCTGCGGGCGCGCACGATCCCCGGCGAGCCGACGTTGCGGGTGGGCGAACGAGGTTCGGTCGATGCGGGGGAGCTGGTCTCGCGCGTGGACGCGGTGCACGTGTCGGACGACGCCTTGGACGAGATGGCGGGACGTGCGGCGCAGGACGCCTCGGAGAGGCTCGACCCGGCCTCCGGGGCGATGACCCGGGCGGTGTGGGTGGACGCCGGACCGGGGCGAGTGGGCCGACTGGTGTTCGTGGCACACCACTTGGTGGTGGACGGGGTGTCCTGGCGGGTGCTTGTCCCGGACCTGCGGGACGCGTGCGAGGCGGTGGCCGCCGGGCGCAGGCCGCGGCTGGACCCGGTGGGGACGTCGTTCCGCCGCTGGGCGGAGCTGCTGTCCGCGCAGGCCACCGGCGAGCAGCGGGGCGGCGAGCTCGCGGACTGGCTGACGCTCCTCGGTGAGGGTCAACCCACCCTGGGGGAACGGCCGTTGGACCCGGCGGTCGACACCGCCCGGACCCTGCGCCAGCGCTCCTGGGTGGTGCCGCCGGAGCAGGCGGCCACGCTGGTGGGCCGCACGCCGACCGCGTACCACTGCGGCGTCGACGACATCCTGCTCTCCACCCTGGCGGGTGCGGTCGCGCGCCGCCACAAAGCCACCGACACTGACACGGCCACCGACACTGACACGGCCATCGGCACCGGCACCGGCACCGGCACCGGCACCGACGTCGGAACCGGCACCGACGCCCACGCTGATGTGCTGGTCGACATCGAAGGACACGGCCGTGAGCCGCTGGACGGTGTGGATCTGTCGCGCACGGTGGGCTGGTTCACCAGTGCCCGCCCCGTCCGACTGAGCACGTCGGGGGTGGATCTCGCCCAGGCCCTGATCGGTGGCCCCGCCGCCGGTGCGCTGCTGAAGGCGGTCAAGGAGCAGGCGCGTGCGGTGCCCGGCGACGGCCTCGGCCACGGACTGCTGCGTCACCTCAACCCCGACACCGGCCCGGTCCTCGAAGCCGCGCCCACCCCGCAGATCGGCTTCAACTACCTCGGCCGCTTCGCCGCCGCCGGCAGCGGCACTGGCACCGCCCCCGATGCGGTGGCTCCCTGGCAGACAGCCGGTGAGACCGCGATCGGCGGCTCCGTCGACCCCGACATGCCCCTGCCGCACGCGCTGGAGGCGAACGTCACCGTCCGGGACACCGCGGACGGCCCCGAACTGGAGATCAGGCTGAGCTGGCCCGGCGACCTGCTGGAGGAAGCGCAGGTCGAGCAGCTCGGCAGCGACTGGGTGGCGATGCTCGGCGGGCTGGCCGCGCACACCACCGCCCCCGGCGCCGGCGGACACACGCCCTCCGACTTCCCTCTCCTGGACACCCTGTCGCAGGACGGCGTCGAACGGCTGGAGTCGATGGTCCCCGGCCTGACCGACGTATGGCCGTTGTCGCCGCTACAGGAAGGCATGCTGTTCCACGCCGCCTTCGACGGCGACGGCCCGGACGCGTACCAGAGCCAGCGCGTGCTCGCCGTGGACGGGCCGCTGGACGCGGACCGGCTGCGCGCGTCGTGGCAGCAGCTGCTGGCGCGGCATGACGCGCTGCGGGCGAGCTTCCACCGCCTGGCGTCGGGCGAGGCCGTTCAGGTCGTGGCGCGCGACGTGGAACTCCCCTGGCGCGAGGTCGACCTGTCGGACCGTACGGAGGCCGAGGCCGTCGCCGAGGCGGAGCGGCTCGCCGCGTGCGACGCGGCGGAGCGCCTCGACCTGTCGGCGGCACCGCTCCTGCGGCTGCTCCTGATCCGCCTCGGCAAGGAGCGGCACCACCTGGTCGTCACCAGCCACCACATCGTGGCGGACGGCTGGTCGACACCGGTCCTGCTGAGCGAGGTGTCCGAGGCGTACGCGGGTGACGGCGACGCCCCCGTACCTACGCGGGCGGCCTCGTACGGGGACTACCTGGCGTGGCTCGACCGGCAGGACAAGGAGGCCGCCCGCGACGCATGGCGGGCCGAGCTCGCGGGGGCCGACGAGCCGACCCTCGTCGCCCCGGCGGACCTGGGCGGCGCGCTCGTCCTGCCCGAGGAACGCTCACTGCGCCTCTCCAGGAAGACGACGCGCGCCGTCACCGAACTGGCCCGCGCGCGGGGACTGACCGTGAACACGGTGCTCCAGGGTGCGTGGGCGCTGGTCCTCGCGCGGCTCGCCCGGCGCACGGACGTGGTGTTCGGCACCACCGTGGCCGGGCGGCCCCCCGAGATCCCCGGCGTCGAGTCGATGATCGGCCTGTTCATCAACACCCTGCCGGTGCGGGTACGACTCGACGCCCGGGAGCCGGTGCTCGCGATGCTGACGCGGCTGCAGGAGCGCCAGACCGCGCTGATGGCGCATCAGCACACCGGTCTGACGGAGATCCAGGCCGTCGGCGGGGCGGGCGCGACCTTCGACACCATGCTGATGTTCGAGAACTACCCGCGGAACGCGCCGCTGCTCTCCGGCCCCGGGCGCGGATCCGATTCCTCCCATGAGGACGGCGGGGGAGTCGCGATCGCCCAGGTGGGCAGCCGGCTCGGGACCCACTATCCGCTGGCCGTCGGCGTCGTCCCCGACGACCGCCTAGGAGTCCGCCTGACCTACCGGCCGGACGTGTTCGAGGAGCGTCGGGTCCTCCAGATCGGCAGGCAGCTGGCGCGCGTCCTGGACCGGCTCGCGGCGGATCCGGCGCTCAGGGTCGGCGACATCGACGTACTGGAGACGGCCGAGCGCGTCTCGGTGGTCGAGCGGTGGAACGCCACCGACCGGCCTGTCCCCACCGGCACGCTGGGGGAACTGTTCGAGGCGCAGGCGCGCCGCTCCCCGGACGCGATGGCCGTGCTCGCGGCGGACCGGCGGTGGTCGTACGCCGAGCTGGACCGGGCCGCCGACCGCGTGGCGCACGGATTGCTGGGGCGCGGGGTGCGCCGCGGGGACCTGGTCGGCGTCGTGATGGAACGGTCGGCCGACGTGGTCGCGGTCCTGCTGGGCGTGGCCAAGGCCGGAGCGGCCTTCGTGCCGGTGGACCCGGCGTATCCCACGGAGCGGATCGCACACGTGCTGGCCGACGCCGCCCCCGCGCTCGTGGTCTGCACGGCCACGACCGAACCGACGATCCCGTCGGGCGTGCCCCGGTGGGCACACGACGCCCCCGCGGCGCCCACCGTGCCCGCCGAGCCGACCGCGCCCCCCACTCCCACGAAAAGGACGCACCAGGCCGAGAACAGCAGGGGCCGCGTCGCCGACCCGGCGTATGTGATCTACACGTCCGGTTCGACGGGAGCGCCGAAGGGCGTCGTGGTCACCCACGGCGGCATCGGCAATCTGGCGGCCGGCCAGATCGAGCGGTTCGCCGTACGACCGGACTCACGCGTCCTGCAACTGGCGTCCTGGAGCTTCGACGCCGCGGTCTCCGAGATGTGCATGGCGCTGCTCTCCGGCGCGGCGCTCGTGGTGGCGGCCGGGGACAGGCTGCCCCCGCACGGCTCGCTCGCGGACGTCGCCGCCGAGTTCGGGGTGACGCACATGACGGTGCCGCCGTCGGTCCTCGCGACGGTGGACGCGCTGCCGGACACCGTGGAAACGCTGATCGTGGCCGGTGAGGAGTGCCCGCCGTGGCTGGCCGAGCGCTGGTCGGACCGCCGCCTCGTCAACGCGTACGGCCCGACGGAGGTGACCGTCTGCGCCGCGATGAGCGAGCCGCTGCGCCCGGCGGCGAAGGGCCCGGCGGCGAAGGGCCATGCGGCCGAAGGCCCCGTGCCGGTCGGCCGTCCGCTCATCAACAGCCGGGCCTACGTCCTGGACGACTTCCTGCAGCCGGTCGCCCCCGGTACGGTCGGCGAACTGTACGTCGTGGGTCCTGGCCTGGCACGCGGGTACCTCCATCGGCCGGACCTGACGGCACAGCGGTTCGTGGCCAGTCCCTTCCGGATCCCGGGCGGCACGGGCCGGATGTACCGGACGGGCGACCTGGCCCGGTGGACGACCGAGGGCGAGTTGTTGTTCGCGGGGCGTGCGGACGAGCAGGTCAAGGTCCGTGGGTACCGCGTGGAGCTGGGCGAGGTCGAGGCGGTCCTGGCCGCACACCCGGCGGTCGCCCAGGCCGTGGTGGTGGCCCGCCAGGACGGTCCCGGCGACAAGCGGCTGATCGGCTACGTGGTCACGGACACGGACACGGACACGAATGCGGACGCGGACGTGCAGGACGCCGATCCGAGGCAGCTACGTGCGTACGTCGCCGACCGGCTGCCGGAGTACATGGTCCCGGCGGCAGTCGTCTGCCTGGACGCGCTGCCGCTGACCGTCAACGGCAAGGTGGACCGCGGCGCGCTCCCCGCGCCGGACTTCGCAGCCCGGACGACCGGGCGGGAGCCGCGCACCGAGACCGAGCGGACCCTGTGTGCCCTCTTCGCCGAGGTGCTGGGCCTGGAACAGGTCGGCGCGGAGGACGGCTTCTTCGAGCTGGGCGGCGACTCGATCAGCTCGATGCAGCTCGCCTCCCGGGCGCGGCAGGCGGGCCTGGTGCTGACGCCCCGGCAGGTCTTCGAGGGGAAGACGCCGGAGCGGCTCGCGCAGGTCGTGGCGGCGGTCGGGCAGGAGGCCACGACGGTCGACGTGGGTGTCGGCGAGGTGCCGTGGACGCCGGTGATGCGGGCGTTCGGCGACCGCGCCACGGGTGCCGGGTTCGCGCAGTGGATGGTCCTCGGCGCCCCCGCCGGGCTCGGCCTGGAGACACTGGTGGCCGGTCTCGGCGCCGTACTCGACACCCACGACATGTTGCGGGCCCGCACGGTCCCCGGCGAGCCGAGGCTCATCGTCGGCGAACCGGGGTCGGTGGACGCGTCGACGCTGGTGTCCCGTGTCGAAGCGGCGGCCGGCGAGGTCGCCGAAGTCGCGGAGCGGGCGGCGCGGGAGGCAGCGGGGCGCCTCGACCCGGCCTCCGGCGTGATGGTGCGCGCGGTGTGGGTGGACGCCGGACCGGACCGGCCAGGTCAACTGGTACTGGTCGCCCACCACTTGGCCGTGGACGGAGTGTCCTGGCGGGTGCTGCTCCCCGACCTCCGGGCCGCGTGCGAGGCGGTGGCCGCCGGACGCGCACCGGTGCTCGACCCGGTGGGCACGTCGTTCCGCCGTTGGGCGGAGCTGCTGTCCGCGCAGGCCACCGACGAGCAGCGGGTCGCCGAACTGGACGACTGGCTGGCCCTGCTGGGAGAGGCCCAAGCGCCTTTGGGGAAACGCCGGTTGGACCCCGAGGTGGACACCGCGCGGACCCTGCGGCGCACGTCGTGGGTGGTGCCGCCGGAGCAGTCGGCCGCGCTGGTGGGCCGGGCCCCGGCCGCCTTCCACTGCGGTGTGGACGACGTACTGCTGGCCGCGCTGGCGGGCGCGGTCGCGCGGTGGCGGCCGAGTGCCGCCTCAGGGCTGCTGGTCGACATCGAAGGACACGGCCGTGAACCGCTGGACGGCGTGGACCTGTCGCGTACGGTGGGCTGGTTCACCAGTGCCCGCCCGGTGCGACTGAGCACGTCGGGGGTGGATCTCATCCAGGCGCAGGCCGGTGGCCCCGCCGCCGGTGCGCTGCTGAAGGCGGTCAAGGAGCAGGCGCGTGCGGTGCCCGGCGACGGCCTCGGCCACGGACTGCTGCGTCACCTCAACCCCGACACCGGCCCGGTCCTCGAAGCCGCGCCCAGCCCGCAGATCGGCTTCAACTACCTAGGCCGCTTCGCCGGCAGCGGCACTGGCACCGCCCCCGATGCGGCCGCTCCCTGGCAGCCGGCCGGTGAGACCGCGATCGGCGGCTCCGTCGACCCCGACATGCCCGCCACCCACGTCGTCGAAGCGGTGGCGGCGGTGCGGGACACCCCGGAGGGGCCCGAGCTGACGATCACCCTGAGCTGGCCCGGCCTGCTGGTGACGGAGGCCGAGGCCGAGCGGCTGGGCCGGACCTGGACCGAGCTGCTCGGCGGCCTGGCCGCGCACACCGCCGAACCCGGCGCCGGCGGACACACCCCCTCCGACTTCCCCCTCCTGGACATCCTGTCGCAGGACGGCGTCGAGGAGCTGGAGTCGGCGGTCCCGAGCCTGACCGATGTATGGCCGCTGTCGCCGTTGCAGTCCGGCATGCTCTTCCACGCCACCTTCGACGAGGCCGCGCCGGATGTCTACGAGGGCCAGCGGTCCCTGGCGCTGGAAGGGGCGCTGGACGCGGGCCGGCTGCGCGCGGCATGGGAGACGGTCCTGCGCAGGCATCCGATCCTGCGGGCGAGCTTCCATCGCCTCGCGTCGGGCGAAGCCGTTCAGGTCGTGGCACGGGACGTCGAACTGCCGTGGCGGGAAGCCGACGTGAGCGGTCTCACGGCGGACGCGGCACTGGCCGAGGCCCGGCGCCTGGCCGAGGACGAGCGGGCGGAACGGATCGACGTGACGCGGGCCCCGCTGCTGCGGCTGCTCCTCATCCGCCTCGGCGAGAACCTGCACCGACTGGTCATCACCAGCCACCACATCACGATGGACGGCTGGTCCCTGCCGGTCCTCATCGGAGACCTCCAGGCGGCGTACGAGCCGCACACCGCCGGCGACGATACGCGGGCCCTCCGGGCGAACCTGCCGCCGGGCTCGGCGTCGGGCTCGACGTCGGGCTCGACGTCGGACTTGCCGTCGGGCTCGGCGTCGGACTTGCCGTCGGGCTCGGCGTCGGACTTGCCGTCGGGCCTGCCGTCGGGCTCGGCGTCGGACTTGCCGTCGGGCCTGCCGTCGGGCTCGGCGTCGGGCCTGCCGTCGGACTCACCGTCGGACCTGCCGCCGCACCCGACATCGGGCCTGCCGCCGCACTCACCCTCGAACCTGTCACCGCACTCACCCTCGAACCTGCCGCCGCACTCGACATCGAACCTGCCGCCGGCGACCTCCTACCGCGACTACCTGGCGTGGCTGCGTCGGCAGGACAAGGAGGTGGCTCGGGATGCCTGGCGGGCGGAGTTGGCCGGTCTCGACGAGCCGACGCTGGTGGTGCCCGCGGACTCCGTGCGGGTGCCGGTCGTGCCGGACCGGATCCGGTTCGCGTTCTCGGAGGACGTGTCGCACGGCGTCGCGGCGCTGGCCCGCAGCCACGGCCTCACGGTCAACACCGTGGTGCAGGGCGCGTGGGCGCTGCTCCTGGCGCGGCTCGCCGGGCGTACGGACGTGGTGTTCGGCGCCACCGTGGCGGGCCGGCCCCCGGATCTGCCCGGCGCGGAGTCCGCGATCGGCCTGTTCATCAACACCCTGCCCGTACGCGTGCCCCTGAAGGCCGGACAGCCGGCCGCCGAGATGCTCCATGAACTGCAGGAGCGGCAGGTCGCTCTGATGGCCCATCAGCACATGGGGCTGTCCGACGTTCGTCAACTCGCGGGTCCCGGCGCGGTCTTCGACACGCTCGTCGTCTACGAGAACTACCCCCACCCGCCCGCCGCGGCGAAGGCCCCCGGCTCCCTGCGCATCCGCCCCGACGGGGCCCCGCAGGACATGGGCCACTACCCGCTGACCTTCGTCGTGTCACCCGGGGAGCGCATGCACGGCGACTTCGTGTACCGGCCGGACGTGTGCGACCGCGCCCGTGCCGAGAGCCTGGTCGCGTCACTGGTGCGGATCCTCGAACAGCTGGTCGCGGACCCGTCGGCGCCCGTGGGCCGCGTGGACGCCGTGGCCGCCGCCGGACGCGACCTCGTCGTACGGGAGTGGAACGGGACGCGCGGGCCGGCGGCCGACGCGGCGCCGGCGCCGCTGCCCGAACTGTTCGCGCGGCAGGCGCGGCGGACACCTGACGCGGTGGCGCTCGTTTCCGGCGAACAGACGCTGGCCTACGCGGAGTTGGCGGAGGACGCCGGGCGGCTCGCGCGGTATCTGGCGCGGGCCGGGGTCGGCCCGGAGTGCCGGGTGGCCGTGGTCGGGGAGCGGTCGGCGGCCATGGTGCGCTCGCTCCTCGCGGTGTCGATGGCCGGTGGCGTGTTCGTCCCGGTGGACGCGGGCTACCCGGCGGAGCGCATCGCGTACGTGCTGGCCGACGCGGCCCCGGCGGTGGTGCTCTGCACCGAACGGTCGCGGGGCGCGGTGCCCGCCGGGTTCCCCGGCCGGGTCGTGGTGACGGACGACCCGCGCGTGGCGGACGAGGTGCGGCGGTGCGCGGGCGGCCCGGTCCGGGACGAGGAGCGGCCGGTGCGCCCGGGGGCGGCCAACGCCGCGTACGTCATCTACACATCGGGGTCGACGGGGACCCCGAAGGGCGTCGTGGTCACCCACGCGGGACTCGGCAACCTCGCGCGGGCGCAGATCGACCGTTTCGGCGTGCGGGTGGACTCGCGGGTGCTGCAGTTCGCGTCGCTGAGCTTCGACGCGGCCGTCTCCGAACTCTGCATGGCACTCCTGTCCGGCGCGTCACTGGTGGTGGCGGACCCGGACGAACTGCCGCCGCGCGTGTCGCTCGACGAGGCCGTGCGCCGGGCGCGAGCGAGCCATGTGACGGTGCCGCCGAGCGTCCTCGCGGCCGAGGAGGAACTGCCCCGGACGCTGGAGACCCTGGTCGTGGCGGGCGAGGCGTGCGCGCCGGGACTCGTGGACCGGTGGTCGCCGGGGCGGCGGATGGTGAACGCGTACGGACCCACGGAGACGACGGTCTGCGCGGCGATGAGCGAGCCGCTGTCGCCGGGCCGCGACATGGTGCCCATGGGTCGCCCGATGGACGGCGTACGGGTGTACGTCCTGGACGAGTTCCTGCTGCCCGCGCCGCCCGGCGTGGCCGGTGAGCTGTACGTCGCCGGTGCCGGGCTCGCGCGCGGCTATCTGGGGCGGGCGGCGCTGTCGGCGGAGCGGTTCGTGGCCTGCCCGTTCGGCGCGGGCGAGCGGATGTACCGCACCGGGGACGTCGCGCGGTGGACGAGCGAGGGCGAACTGCTCTTCGTCGGCCGCGCCGACGACCAGATCAAGGTCCGCGGACACCGGATCGAGCCCGGCGAGATCGAAGCGGTCCTGACCGCTCACCCGGACGTCGTGCAGGCCGCGGTCGTCGCGCGCAAGGACCACGCCGACGGCAGCCGCCTCGTCGCGTACGTCGTCATGTACGCCGTCGGGGACCCCGCGCGGGAAAGCGGCGACGAGCCGGCCGCCGGTGCGGCCGCCGGTGCGGCCGCCGGTGCGGTCGGTGGCGCGGTCGACGCGCTCCCCTCGTACGCGCGGGAGCGACTGCCGGACCACATGGTGCCGACGGTGTTCGTGCCGCTCGACCGGCTGCCGCTGACCCCCAACGGCAAGGTGGACCGGGCCGCGCTGCCCGCCCCCGACTTCGCCGAGCGGGTCACGGACGGGGGGCCGCGCACGGAGACCGAGCGGGTCCTGTGCGAACTGTTCGCCGAGGTGCTCGGCCTGGAGATGGTCGGTGTCGCGGACGGCTTCTTCGAGCTGGGCGGCGACTCGATCATGTCGATGCAGCTCGCGTCCCGGGCGCGCAGGGCAGGGCTCCTGCTCACATCGCGCCAGGTCTTCGAGGAGAAGACCCCCGAGCGTCTCGCACAGGTGGCGCAGGCCGCCGAGCCCGAGGCGGCCGTCGACGACGTGGGCGTCGGCGAGGTGCCGTGGACGCCGGTGATGCGGGCGCTGGGGGAGCGGGCCGCGCGCCCCGGGTTCGCGCAGTGGATGGTCCTCGGCGCCCCCGCCGGGCTCGGCCTGGAGACACTGGCGGCCGGTCTCGGCGCCGTACTCGACACCCACGACATGCTGCGGGCCCGCACGGTCCCCGGCGAGCCGAAGCTCGTCGTCGGCGAGCGGGGATCGGTCGACGCCGGGAGCCTGGTCACGCGCGTGGACGCGACGCACGCGGACACCGACGCGGACCTGGACGAGATCGCGGGACGGGCGGCGCGCGAGGCCGTGGAGCGCCTCGACCCGGCGTCCGGCGTGCTCGCGCGGGCCGTCTGGGTCGACGCGGGCCCCGGGCGCACGGGGCGCGTCGTGTTCGTGGTGCACCACTTGGTGGTGGACGGAGTGTCCTGGCGCGTGCTCGTGCCGGACCTGCGGGCCGCCTGCGAGGCGGCGGCCGCCGGGCGCGCACCGGAGCTTGAACCGGTGGGGACGTCGTTCCGGCGCTGGGCGGAACTCCTCGCGGCGCAGGCGACCGGCGAGGAGCGGACCGCCGAGCTGGACGACTGGCTTGCCCTGCTCGGCAAACCACAACCCGCTCTTGGACAGCGCGAGTTGGACCGGGACGTCGACACCGTACGCACCCTGCTCCACCGCACGTGGGTGGTCCCGCAGGAGCAGGCGGCCACCCTCGTGGGCCGGGCCCCCGTCGCCTTCCACTGCGGAGTCGACGACGTGCTCCTCGCCGCCTTGGCGGGCGCCGTCGGGCACTGGCGGCCGGGCAACGCGGCGGCGCTCCTCGTCGACATCGAGGGACACGGCCGCGAACCCCTGGAAGGCGTGGATCTGCTGCGGACGGTCGGCTGGTTCACCAGCGTGCGACCGGTGCGCCTCGACGTGAGCGGTGCGCAGTTGGACGGCGCTATGGCCGGTGGCAGGGCTGCCGGTAGCTTGGTGAAGGCCGTCAAGGAACAGGCTCGTGCGGTGCCCGGCGACGGCCTCGGTCACGAGCTGCTGCGTCATCTGAACCCCCTCGCGGGGCCGGTCCTCCAGGCCGCGCCGACCGCGCAGATCGGCTTCAACTACCTGGGCCGGTTCGCGGCGGGCGGCGGCACGGGCCCGGTCGGGCCGTGGCATCTGGCCGGCGAGACAGCGATCGGCGGCTCGGTCGACCCGGGCATGCCCGCCACACATGTGATGGACGCGGGCGCGGTGGTCCGGGACACCCCCGACGGGCCCGAACTGACGATCACCCTGAGCTGGGCGAGCCGGCTGCTGGAGGAGGCCGACGCGCAGCGGCTCGGGGGCACCTGGCTGAAGATGCTGGACGGCCTCGCCGCCCACACCGCCGACCCCACGGCAGGCGGACACACCCCGTCCGACTTCCACCTCCTCGACCTCGCACAACACCAGATCGACGAACTCGAAGCCGGATTCGCCGGCGAGAAGCCGTAACCGTCAGGCACAAGCCGTTGTGAGGAGACAGACCGATGACCCGACCCCGATCCCTCGTCGAGGATGTGTGGCCCCTCTCGCCGTTGCAGGAGGGGATGCTCTTCCACGCCTCCTTCGACGACCGGGGTCCGGACGTCTACACCGTGCAGTCGGCGGTGGACGTCAACGGCCCCCTGGACCCGGATCGGCTGCGGGCTTCGTGGGAGGCCCTGCTGACCCGGCACGCCGCTCTGCGGGCCTGCTTCAGGCCGGTCACCGGAGCGCACATGGTGCAGGTCATCCCGCGCGAGGTCGTGCTGCCCTGGCAGGAGGCGGACGTCTCCGGCCTCACGGAGGCCGAGGCCCTTACGGAGATCGACCGGCTCTCGGCGCGGGAGCGGGCGGAGCGCTTCGACCTCGCGGTCCCGCCACTGCTGCGGCTCCTGCTGGTCAGGCTCGGCGAGAACCGGCACCGCCTTGTCATGACGCTCCATCACATCCTCCTGGACGGCTGGTCGATGCCCGTTCTGCTGGGTGAGCTGTCGGCGGCGTACGCGGCGGGCGGTGACACCTCCGCGCTCGAACGCGTGGCGCCGTACGGCGAGTACGTGGCCTGGCTGGGCCGCCAGGACAAGGAGGCGGCCTCGGCCGCGTGGCGGGCGGAGCTGGCCGGCGTCGACGGCTCGACGCTCGTGGCACCGGCCGACCCCGGCCGCACCCCTCTGCTGCCCGACCAGGTCCACCTGTCCGCTTCGAAGGAACTCACCGACTCCCTCGCCGAGTTGGCCCGCGGCAAGGGCCTGACGCTCAACACGGTCGTGCAGGGGGCCTGGGCGCTGGTCCTGGCGCGGCTCGCGGGGCGTACGGACGTGGTGTTCGGCGCGACCGTCGCGGGACGGCCCGCCGAACTGCCCGGGGTGGAGTCGATGGTCGGCCTGTTCATCAACACGCTGCCGGTGCGCGTGCGCCTCGACGGCGGGCAGTCGGTGGACCAGATGCTGACGCGGCTCCAGGAGCGCCAGTCCGCACTCATCGCCCACCAGCACGTGGGGCTCGCCGAAGTCCAGAAGCTCGCGGGGGCCGCGGCCGTCTTCGACACCCTCGTGCTGTACGAGAACTACCCGCTGCCGCCCGCCGGGCCCGCCCCCGGCCCCGACACCGTCTCCCTCAGCCCGGCGGGGGCGTCGCGCGATGCCTCCCACTACCCGCTGACGCTGGTCGCCGTCCCCGGCGGCGACCGGATGCGGTTCAAACTGGACTACCGGCCGGACCTGTTCGACCACGCCACCGCGGAGACGATCGTCCAGCGGTTCCTCCGGGTCCTGGAGCGCGTCGCGGCCGACCCGTCGGCGCGGATCGGCGACATCGACGTCCTGGACCGGGATGAGCGGTCGCGGGTGGTGGAGCGGTGGAACGCCACCGGCCACGCGGCGTCGACGGACTCCGTCGTGGCGGCGTTCGAGGAGTGGGCGCTCGGCTCTCCCGACACGGTGGCGGTGCGGTGCGGCGCCGACGCGGTGTCGTACGGCGAGCTGGACGCGCGCGCCAACCGCCTGGCCCGGCACCTGGCCGGTCTCGGCGTCGGCCGCGAACGCAGGGTCGGCCTGTGCCTGCCGCGCGGCATCGACATGGTCGTGGCGGAGCTTGCGGTGTGGAAGGCGGGCGGAGCCTTCGTCCCGCTCGACCCTCAGTACCCGGCGGACCGGCTCGGCCACGTGATCGCGGACAGCGGCGCGGACGTGGTGCTCGGCACCGGCGAGTCGCTGGCCGCAGTGCCGGTCGGGACGGCACGCGCCGTGCGCGTCGACGAACCGGAGACCGCGCGGGCCATCGCGGACCGGTCCGCCGAGCCGCTGGGCGTGACCGTCCTGGCGGACCAACTCGCGTACGTCATCCACACATCCGGATCGACCGGCCGCCCCAAGGGCGTGGCCGTCGCGCACCACGGCGTGGCCAACCTCGCGGAGGCGATGCGCCCGGCGCTCGGCCTCCACGAGGGCGCCGTCATGCTGCAGTTCGCGTCGTTCAGCTTCGACGGGTCCGTCCTCGACGTGGCGGTCACCCTGGCGGCCGGCGGCACCCTGGCCGTCGCGTCGGCCGAGGAGCGCACCGAGCCCGCCGCGCTGACCGGGATGATCCGCGAGGCGGGCGTCGACGCGGCCAGCGTCGTGCCGTCCGTGCTGCGCGTCCTGGACCCGGCCGACGTGCCCGGCGTACGGAACTGGGTGCTCGGCGGCGAGCTGCTCACCGCCGACCTGGCCGCACGCTGGAGCTCACGGGCACACGTGTGGAACACGTACGGACCCACCGAGGCGACCGTGATGGCCACGGTCGGACCGGTGGACTCCGGCATCGGGGCGCAGGACGAGCCGCCGCCGATCGGGCGTCCGCTCGCCAACATGCGGACGTACGTGCTCGACGGCTTCCTGCGTCCGGTGCCGCCCGGGATCACAGGCGAGCTGTATGTCGCCGGGCCCGGTGTGGCACGGGGCTACACCGGGCGGCCCGACCTGACGGCGGAGCGGTTCGTGGCCTGCCCGTTCGGCGACGGCGGACGGATGTACCGGACCGGGGACCTGGCCCGGTGGACGGACGACGGCCGTCTTGTGTTCGCCGGGCGCGCCGACGACCAGGTGAAACTGCGCGGATTCCGCGTGGAGCCGGGTGAGGTCGAGGCGGTGCTCGCCGGGCACGCGTCGGTGGCCCAGGTGGCGGTGGTCGCGCGCGAGGACCGCCCCGGCGACAAGCGCCTGGTCGCCTACGCCATTCCCACCCAGGAAGCGGCGGACGGCGCGGACGGCGACGGCGGCATCGACGCCGAAGCGCTGCGCGCGTACGCGGCCGCCCGGCTCCCCGAGTACATGGTCCCGGCCACCGTGGTCGCACTCGACGCCCTGCCGCTCACCGTGAACGGCAAGCTCGACCGGACCGCCCTGCCCGCGCCCGAGCTGGCCGTCGCGGGCGGCCGGGACGCCGGGACGCCCGTCGAGGCGCTCCTGTGCGAGGTGTTCGCCGAGGCGCTCGGCGTCGACCGGGTCGGCGCCGACGACTCGTTCTTCGCCCTCGGCGGCGACTCGATCCTGTCGATGATGCTGGTGTCCGGAGCCCGGCGCGCCGGCCTGAGGATCACCGCTCGGCAGGTCTTCGAGCAGCGCACCCCGGCGGCCCTGGCGCTGGTGGCCGTTCCGACGGACGGCGCGGCCGTCGCCGTCGGCGACTCCGGGGTCGGAGACGTGCCGCTGACACCGGTGATGCACGAACTGGTCGAACGCGTCGGCCCCGACATGGTGGGCCGCGTCGTCCAGTCCGCCGTGGTGGCGGCCCCGGCAGGGCTGCGGTCCGACACCCTGGCCGACGCCGTGCAGGCGGTCGTGGACCACCACGACGTACTGCGCGCACGGTTCGAGACGGAACCGGAACGGCGGCTTTTGATCGCCGCACCCGGCGCGCTGCCCGCCGGAACGCTCGTACGCCGCTTCGACGCGACCGCGGTGGCCTCCGAAGACCTGCCGCGGACGGTCGCCGAGCAGACGCGGGCGGCGGTGGCGCGGCTCGATCCGCGGTCCGGCGTCATGCTGCAGGTGGTCTGGCTCGACCTCGGCCCGGACACCGAGGGACGGCTGCTGCTGGTCGTCGACCACCTCGTGATGGACGCGGTGTCGTGGCGGGTCCTGCTGCCCGACCTGGAGCAGGCGTGCGCGGCACTCGCCGCCGCCCGCAAACCCGAACTGGAGCCGGTCCCCACGTCGTTCCGGCACTGGGCGCGCGCTCTGGCCGAGCAGGCGGGCAGCGCGGCACGGGTGGCGGAGCTGCCCGAGTGGACACAGCTGCTCCAGGGGCCCGACCCCCAGCTGACCGCGGTGCCGGCCGACCCGGCGCGCGACGTGGCCGCCACGGTCCGGCGGGTCTCGGTGACCGTGCCCGCCGAGGTGACGTCGGCCCTGCTGACCGGCGTCCCCGCGGCGTTCCACGCGGGCATCGACGACGTACTCCTGACCGGCCTGGCCGCGGCGGTCGCCCAGTGGCGCGACGCCGACGGCGACGAACCGATCGGCGGCTTCCTGGTCGACGTGGAGGGCCACGGCCGGGTCCCGCTCTCCGACGGCATGGACCTGTCGCGCACCGTCGGCTGGTTCACCGGCACCCACCCGGTGCGGCTCGACACGGGCACGGCCGACCTCGACGAGATCCGGAACGGCGGCCCGGCCGCAGGCGGAGTCGTCAAGCGCGTCAAGGAACAACTGCGCGCGGTGCCGGGCGACGGACTCGGCTACGGCCTGCTGCGCCACCTCAACCCCGAGACCGCCCAGGAGCTCGCGGCCCTGCCCGCCGCCCGCATCGGCTTCACCTACCTGGGCCGCGTCCCCGGCGCCCCGGCGGACGACGACCGGGCGACGGCGGGGGAGCGGGCGGACGGACAACTCCCGGTCACCCACCCCCTGGAGGTGGTCGGCGTCGTCCACGACCTCGCTGAGGGACCGCGGCTCACGCTGAGCCTGGCCTGCCCGGAACACCTCCTGGCTCAGACGGCGGCGCGCGCCCTGGTCGAGAGCTGGGCGGCGATGCTGACCGGCCTGGCCACCCACGCCGCCGACCCCGCCGCGGGCGGCCACACCCCCTCCGACTTCCCGCTGGTCACGCTCGCTCAGTCACAGGTCGACAAGCTGGAGGAGGCGGCGCCGGGCCTGGCGGACATCTGGCCGCTCTCGCCGCTCCAGGAAGGCCTGCTCTTCCACTCGATGTTCGCGGACGAGGGTCCGGACGTGTACGTGGAGCAGATGATCGTAGGCCTTGAAGGGCCGCTGGACACCGAAGTCCTCAGGGCCTCCTGGCAGTCGGTCCTCGACCGGCACGCGAGCCTGCGGGTGGGCTTCCGGCAGGTGGCGGGGTCCGGCCAGGCCGTCCAGATCGTCATGCCGCGGGTCGTCCTGCCGTGGCGCGAGGAGGACCTGTCGGAACTCGACGCGGACGCGGCCAAGGAGGAGTCGGACCGGATCGGGGCGGAGGAACGGGACAAGGGCTTCGAGCTGGAGAAGCCGCCGCTGCTGAAGGTGCTGCTCGTCAAGACGGGCCACGAGCGGTACCGGATGATGGTGACACTCCATCACATCATTCTTGACGGCTGGTCGTTGCCGGTGCTGCGGCGCGAGCTGTGGGCCTGCTACGAAGCCGGGAGCACCGCCGACGGCCTGCCTCCGGTGACCCCCTACTCCGAGTTCCTGTCCTGGCTGGGGCGCCAGGACAAGGAGGCGGCGCAGGAAGCGTGGGGGACGGAGCTGTCCGGCGCGGAGGAGCCGACGCTGGTCGTGCCCGTGACCCCGGGCGCGACGGTCGAGGCGGCCGGCGCGTCGGGCGAGGTCTTCGCGGTCGCGGGCGAGGCGCTGGACGCCGCGCTCGGCGAGCTGACCCGCGCCCACGACGTGACGCTGAACACGGTGGTCCAGGCCGCGTGGGCGCTGGTCATCGGCCAGCTGGCGGGGCGCAAGGACGTGGTGTTCGGCGCGTCCGTCGCGGGCCGGCCCGCCGAACTGCCGGGCATGGAGAACATGCTGGGCCTGTTCATCAACACCGTGCCCGTACGCGTGCGCTGCGAACCGGCGCGGACCGTCGCCGAGGTCCTCGCCGAGACGCAGGCCAGGCAGTCGGCTCTGATGGACCATCAGTATCTGAGTCTGGGGGACGTCCAGCGGATCGCCGGGCCGGGGGCGACCTTCGACTCCCTCATGGCGTTCGAGAGCTTCCCCACCGGGATGGACGCGCCGACGGAGTCGGGCGAGGGTTCCCGGGAGGCGGCACCGGCCGGACTGAGCTTCACCGAGGCCGTGATGCGCGAGTCGATCAACTACCCGCTCGGGCTCGTGGTGGACCCGCTCGGCGGGCTGCGGATGCGGCTCACCTACCGGTCGGACGCCTTCGAGGAGCCGGCCGCCCGCGCCCTGCTCGACCGCCTGGTGCGGGCCCTGCGGCAGATGGCCGCGGACCCCGGGCTTCCCGTCGGCCGGATCGAGCTGTCGGACGACGCCGAGCGGTCTCTGGTGACCGAGCGGTGGAACGCGTCGGCGGTGGCGGTACCGGACGCGCTGGTGCCGGACCTGGTCCGGGTGCGGGCGGAGCGTTCACCGGGGGCGGTGGCGGTGCGGTGCGGCGACGACGCGCTGTCGTACGGGGAGTTGGAAGCCCGCGCGAACCGGCTGGCGCGCCATCTGGCCCGGCTCGGTGTGCGTCGTGAGTCACTGGTGGGCCTGTGCCTGCCGCGCGGGATCGACATGATCGTCGGCGAGCTGGCGGTCTGGAAGGCGGGCGGCGCCTTCGTACCGCTCGACCCGGAGTATCCGGCGGACCGTCTGGACTATGTGCTCGACGACAGCGGCGCGCAGATCGTGCTGGGCTCCGGCGACACCCTGGACGGCCTGTCGCCGGGAGCGGCGCGGGCGGTCCTGCTCGACCAGGTGGAGACCGATCAGGCGCTCGCGGCGGAGTCCGCCGAACCGCTCGGCACTGTCCTGACACCACACCAGCTCGCCTACGTCATCTACACATCAGGCTCGACGGGCCGCCCCAAGGGCGTGGCCGTGGCGCACGGCGGCGTGGCGAACCTGGCCGAGGTGATGCGGCCCGCACTGGGCGTCGCCGAGGGCGTGGCCGTCCTGCAGTTCGCGTCGTTCAGCTTCGACGCGGCGGTCCTCGACGTGGCGGTCACCCTGGCGGGCGGCGGCACGCTGGTCATCGCCTCGGGGCAGGAGCGGGCCGAGCCGGGAGCGCTGGCCGAGATGATCCAGGACTCGGGTGTCAGCACGGCGAGCGTGGTGCCGTCGCTGCTGAACCTGCTGGATCCCGACGCGGTCACCGGCGTGGACAACTGGGTCCTCGGCGCCGAGCTGCTGACCGCCGACCTGGCGAGCCGCTGGACCCCCCAGGCACGGGTGTGGAACACCTACGGCCCCACCGAGGCGACCGTGATGGCCACCGCCGGGCCCGTGGACGAGGAGATCAGGTCGAACGACGGGCCCCCGCCGATCGGCCGCCCGCTGGGCAACATCGGGACGTACGTCCTCGACGGCTTCCTCCACCCGGTGCCGCCGGGCGTCGCCGGCGAGGTGTACATCGCGGGGCCGGGTGTGGCGCGCGGCTACGTCGGGCGCCGCGACCTGACGGCGGAGCGGTTCGTGGCCTGCCCGTTCGGTGACGCCGCACGGATGTACCGGACCGGGGACCTGGCCCGCTGGACGACCGACGGACAGCTGCTGTTCGTGGGGCGCGCGGACGAGCAGGTCAAGATCCGCGGATTCCGTGTCGAGCTGGGCGAGATCGAGGCCGTGCTCGCCTCCCATCCGGAGGTCCGCCAGGCCGTGGTGGTGCTCCGCGAGGACCGGCCCGGCGACAAGCGCCTCGTCGGCTACGTCGTTCCCACCACCCCGGACGCCAAGGACAAGGACGCCAAGGACACGAACGTCGACATGGACGTCGAGGCGGTCCGCGAGTACCTGACCCGCTCCCTGCCGGAGTACATGGTCCCCGCCTCGGTGGTGGTTCTGGAGAAGCTGCCGCTCACACGCAACGGCAAGGTGAACCGCAGGGCGCTGCCCGTCCCGGACTTCGCGGGTCGGGTCTCGGGACGGGAACCGGAGAACGAGACCCAGGCGACCCTCTGCGCGCTGTTCGCCGAGATCCTGGACCTCGAACGCGTAGGCATCGACGACAACTTCTTCGACCTGGGCGGCGACTCGGGCCTCGCGATGCGGCTCGCCGCGCGGATCCGCGAGGAGTTCGGCATCGAGCTGAGCATGCGGCGCTTCTTCGGCTCCTCCACCCCACTCGGCGTCGCCAGGCTGCTGACGTCGAAGGAGCTGCCGGAGCTGCGGCCGGTCGACCACCCCGACGAGATCCCCGCGACGGCGAGCCAGACACGCACCTGGCGCCTGGAGCGGGAGAACCCCGGCTCGCCGGTCCGGCGGGCCCCGATCGCGCTGCGCCTGCGCGGCACACTGGACCGCGCGGCACTTCAGGCGGCCCTCGGCGACGTCGCCGCACGGCACGACCTGCTCCGTACGACCTTCACCTGCTCCGAGGACGGCGAGCTGCACCAGCACGTCCTGGACGTCGACGCGGCCCGGCCCGCGCTGCCGGTGACGCCGGCGACCGAGGAGGAGCTGCCGGGTCTCCTCGCCGACCACGCCGGGTACGAGTTCGACCTCACCCGGGAGACGCCGTGGACGAGCCGCCTGTTCGCGCTCTCCGACACCGAGCACGTCCTGCTGATGGTGGTGCACCGCATCGCGACGGACGACGCGTCACTGATCGTCCTGGTCCGTGACCTGGCGGCGGCCTACGGAGCACGACGGGAGGGACGGACCCCCGAACGCGCTCCGCTGCCCCTGCAGTTCGCGGACTACGCGCTCTGGGAACGCGAGATGCTCCAGGACGAGCAGGACCCGGACAGCCTGATCGGCGAGCAGTTCTCCTACTGGAAGAAGGCCCTGGCGGACGCGGGAGCGGAGCTGGAACTGCCGGCCGACAGGCCGCGGCCACCGGTCGCCTCGCACCGCACCGACTCCGTGCCGCTGGCCATCGACACCGACACGCACGCCCGGCTGATGGAGGCCGCCGAAGCCGACGGAGCGACGCTCTTCGCGGTCGTACAGGCCGCGCTCACGCTGCTCCTGTCAACGCTCGGCGCCGGCCCCGACGTCACCCTCGGCACCGTGCTGCCGCACCGCGACGAGGAAGGGGACCTGGACGGCCTGGTGGGCCCCTTCGCCGGCCCGATGATCCTGCGTACGGACGTCTCCGGCGACCCCACCTTCCGCGAGCTCCTCGTGCGGGCACGGGACACCTTCCAGCGGGCGGTGCAGAATCCGGACGTACCGTTCGCACGCCTCGTGGACGTCCTGTCGCCGCCGCCCTCCGCGACGCGGCACCCCCTGTTCCAGGTCCTGCTCGATCTCCACAGTGACGCCGCCCAGGTGTGGGAGTCGCCGGAGCTGCCGGGCCTGAGCACCACCCGCCTGCCGGTGGGTGAACCGGCCGGCGAACTCGACCTGGTGGTCGGCCTCACCGAGCGGCACGGGTCCGGGGGCAGCCTGAACGGCGTAGACGGCACCATCCGCTACGCGGCCGAGCTGTTCGACCGGTCCACCGTCACCGCGCTCGCGCGGCGGCTCGGCCGCGTCCTGGAGCAGGTCGCGGCCGACCCGGGGCTGCACCTCAGTGAGGTGGACGTCTTCCTCGACCCGGCCGAGCGCCACCAGGTGCTTGAGGCCGCGGACGACACGGCGGCGGAGGTGTCGGACGGCACCGTCGTCGCACTCCTCGCCGAGCAGGCCGCACTGCGCCCCGACGCGCCGGCGGTGGTGGACCGGAACGGTCCGCTCACGCACGGCGCGCTGGACGCCGCGGCCGGGCGGCTCGCCCGCCGGCTCACCGAGCAGGGGGTCGGCGCGGAGGACGTGGTCCTCGTGGCGCTGCCGCCCACGGCCGGACTCGTCGTCGCGCTGCTCGGTGTGCTCAGGGCCGGTGCCGCCTGCCTCTTCGCCGACCCGAACCGGCCCATGGAGGACATCGCCTCCGGCCTGCGCCGGGCCACCCCGGCCGCGCTGGTCTGCGACCCGGCCATGGCCCCGCTGCTCGCCGACGGCATCACGGTGCCGATGGTGCCGCTCGACGACACGAAGACCGTCGTGGTCAACAGCGGGCGGCTGCCGCTGCCCGGACAGGCGGCGCTCGTGCTGAACACCACGGCACCCGACGGCACCGTCGGTTCCGTCGCGGGAGCGGTCGTCGAGCACCGCACGCTGCTCGGTCAGGTGGCGCACCGGACGCGCGTCTCACCGGCCGGGCACGGGATGACCGTGCTCGACGTACGCGCCCCCCTCTCCGCCCTCCTGACACCGCTGCTCTCCACCCTGTGCCAGGGCGGCAGCGTCCGGCTCGGCGTGAGCGGGGACATGACGACGGCAGCGGCGACGGACGGCACACCGCTGCTCGTCACCGCCCGCGAGCTGCTGCCGACGGTCCCCGAACCGGCGGCCGGCCTACCGCCGTTCGCCGGCGTCATGGTCGTGGACGACACCGGAGCGACCACCGTGACCGAGACCCGGGACTGGCTGGGCCGCCACCCGATGGCCGCGCTGACCAGCGTCCACGGCACGGCCGAGACCGCCGGCGCCTGGCTCGACCACAGGACCGCGCCCGGCGAACCTCTCCCCGCCCAGGCGCCCGCGGGCAGCCCGGTGCCCCACACCCGGGCCTTCGTCCTGGACGACTTCCTGCGCCCGGTCCCGCCGGGCGGCACCGGCGACCTGTACGTCGCGGGATCCTCCCTGGCGCGCGGGTACGCGGACGGTCCGGGCCCGACCGGTGAACGGTTCGTCGCCTGTCCCTTCGGCGCCGACGGAGAGCGCATGCTCCGCACCGGCGAGCGGGCGAGGCGCACGGCCACGGGCCTGCTCGCCCTGCGCGGCAAGAGGGACGACGGGAAGCAAGGCGCCCGTACGGTCCGCCGCGCCGGCGGGGACCACGGCGACCTGGAGATCCTGCTGCCGCTGCGTCCGACGGGCAGCCGCCCCCCGCTGTTCTGCCTCCACACCGGTACGGGACTGAGCTGGGCCTACGCGGCGCTCCTGCGGCACCTGCCCCAGGACCTGCCCGTCCACGGCGTACAGGCGCGCGGTCTCGCGGGACCGGAGCCCATGCCGCGGAGCATGGAGGAGATGGCGGCCGACTACGCCGAGCAGATCAGGTCCGTGCAGCCCACCGGCCCCTACCACCTCCTCGGATGGTCCCTGGGCGGATTGATCGCACATGCGGTCGCCACCCACCTCGAAGAGGAGGGCGCGGAGGTACGGCTGCTCGCGGTGGTCGACGGCTATCCCGAGGGAACCGGCGGAGCCGACTACCGCGACGTGTCACCCGGGGCCGCCCAGGACGGCGAGTTCACGCCGAAGCCGGGAGACCGGCGGATGCCGATGAGCCAGGACGTCGGCGAGGGCATGGACGAAGGCGTCCGGTCGAACATGCGCGACGTGATCGACAACATGGGCCGCTTCACCCCGCACCACACGCCACGCCGCTTCCGAGGCGACCTGCTGCTCTTCATCGCGGCCGAGGACCGGTCCGCGGAACGGCCCGCGTCGGCCGCCCGCGAGAGCTGGGAGCCCTTCGTCGAGGGGGACGTCGAGTCGCACGAGATCGCCGCGAGCCACTTCACGATGCTCCAGCCCGTGCCGTCGTCGCACATCGGGGACATCGTCTCGGCGAAACTCCGGGCCGACGACACCGACGGCGAAAGGAACCTCTGAATGTCCAAGCCACTGAACACCGCCGCGCACATACGCCGGAACGGCATCGAACCCCCGCCCGAACTGGCGGACATCAGCGCGCGGACGCCGATCGTGCAGGTGGAGGCCGAAGGACTGCTGTTCTCGGGCCGGCACTGGCTCGCCACCGGCTACGACGAGGTGCGGGCGATCCTCGGCGACAACAGGTTCAAGATGCTGCCGCCCGCGCAGGCCAAGCTCGGCGGCGGGGGCCAGGTCGAGGTCGGCAATCTCCTCCAGTACGACCCGCCCGACCACACCCGGCTGCGGAAGATGCTGACGCCCGAGTTCACGCTCCGGCGGATACGCCGCCTCGAACCCTTCGTGGCGGAGATCGCGTCGGACTGCCTGGACGCCCTGGAGAGCGCCGGGCAGCCCGGCGACCTGATGCGCACCTTCGCGGTGCCCATCCCCGGCCTGGTCGGCTGCGCCCTGCTCGGCGTGCCCCGCGACGACGCGGCCGATCTGGCGCGCAACTTCAACTCCAGCCGCGCCGTCGCCAACTTCGGCAACCGCATCGACGACCGCGAGCGGGAGCGGCAGCGGTCGGCGGGCAACGCGTTCGTGACGTACATGAGGAGGCTCGTCCGGCAGAAGCGCCGCGCTCCCGGAGACGACCTGCTCAGCATGCTGATCCGTGACCACGGCGCGGACATCACCGACGAGGAACTGACGGGCACCGCCGCGACCCTCATGGGCTCCGGCATCGAGAACGTCGGCGGCATGCTGGGGCTCGCCCCTCTCGCCCTGTTCCAGTACCCCGACCAGCTCGCCCTCCTCCTGGACCGGCCGGAGCTGATCGACCGGGCGGTGGACGAACTGATCCGCTACCTCTCGTCCGTACCGAACTCCATCCCTCGCTATGCCAGCGAGAACCTCCGCGTCGGCGGGCAGCTGATCAGGACGGGCGAGCTCGTGATGTGCTCCCTGCTCGCGGTCAACCGCTCCCAGCTGCCCGGGGTGCCGAGGGACACCCTCGACATCACCCGCGAGAACAGCGGCCACATGGCCTTCGGGCACGGCATCCACCACTGCCTGGGCGCTTCGCTGGCCAGGATGGAGCTGCGGATCGGGCTTCCGGCCCTGCTGCACAGGTTCCCCGAACTCCGGCTCGCCGTGCCGCCGGAGGAGGTCCGCTACCGGACCTGGACGCCCAACTACGGGGTGGAAGAGCTGCCGGTGGCCTGGTGAACACAGGCCCCTACAGGACTCGTACGAGAAGGGAAAGCCGTCCATGCCCAAGCCGTTGAAGGACCCCGATCAAGCGCCGCTCGTCAGGACCGTCGTGCCGGGGACCTCGGACCGTGCCTGGATCGCCAACGGCTACGACGAGGTGCGGGCGATCCTCAGTGACGACAGGTTCAGCACCATGCCGCCCGCGAAGACCCCCGAGGCCTCCCGGCGGCTGATCCAGCCCGGCAATCTCCTCCAGTACGACCCGCCCGAGCACACCCGGCTGCGCAGGATGCTGACGGGGGAGTTCACACTCCGGCGGGTCCGCGCTCTCGAACCCCTCGTCGAGGGCGTCGTGAAGGACCGCCTGGACGCCATGGAAGGCGCCGGGCAGCCGGTCGACCTCGTGGCCCACTTCGTCTGGCCGACCACCAGCCTGATCGGCTGCGGCCTGCTCGGCATCCCGCGCGACGACCAGGCGGAGCTGGTCCGCCACCTCGACACCAACCGCCTCGACAACCCCGACCGGGAACAGCGGGACATGGCTGGGACCGCGTACCTGGCCTACCTGGACAAGCTCATGCGGCACAGGCGCCGCAACCCCGGTGACGACCTGCTCGGCAGGCTGATCCGCGACCACGGGGCGAGCCTCACCGACGCGGAGCTGACCGGCACCGCCGCGACCCTCCTGGCCTCCCTCGTCCCGATCACCGGCGGCACCCTGGGCCTCGGCCTCGTCGGGCTCCTGGAGAACCCGGACCAGCTCGCCCTGCTCATCGAACGCCCCGAACTGATCGACCACGCGGTGGAGGAAGTGATCCGCAGCGTGTCGATCATCCCGCACGCCTCGCCCCGCACCGCCACGCAGGACGTGACCGTCGGGGACCATGTGATCAGGTCCGGTGAGTTCGTGGCGTGTTCCCTGCTGGAGGCCAACGGGACCCGGCTGCCCGGAGAGCCGCAGGACACCCTCGACATCACCCGCGACAACAGCCACCACATGGCCTTCGGACACGGCCTCCACTACTGCATGGGCGCGTCACTGGCCCGCATGGAGCTGCGGATCGCCATCTCGGAGCTGCTGCGCCGCTTCCCCAAGGTGCGGCTCGCGGTGGAGCGCGACGAGCTCCGCTTCACGGCCAGGACCGTGGAGACGCTCCCGGTGACCTGGTAGGGGAGGAGTCACATGCCGCACGAGCCAGCACCCGTCCCCCTGCACACCCGCCGCACCCGCTTCGATCCGGCCGACGAACTGCGCCGGCTGTCGGCCGACGGCCCCGTCACCAGGGTCAGCCTGGCACCCGGCACCGGGGACCGGCCCCTGTGGCTGGTCACCGGCTACGACGAGGTGCGCCAGGTCCTCGGCGACCAGGTCCGGTTCTCCACCAGCCGCTTCGGCCCCCGGACACCGGGACGGGCCGCGGCCCAGCGGCCCGACGACGGCATCGGGCTGCTCATGGACTACGACCCGCCCGAGCACACCCGGCTGCGGAAGATGCTGACACCCGAGTTCACCGTCCGGCGGATGCGCAGACTCCAGCCCCGGATCGAGGCCATCGTCACGGAACGCCTCGACGCCGTGGAACGCGCCGGGCAACCCGCCGACCTCGTCGAGCTGTTCGCGTCCGCCGTCCCGGGCCCTGTGCTGTGCGAGCTGATCGGAGTGCCGCGCGACGACCGCGACGACTTCCTGCGCCGCTGCCACGCCCACCTGGAGACCGGAAAGGCGCGAGGGGAGCGGGCGGCCGCCGGGACGGCGTTCACCCGCTACCTCGCCGCGCTCGTGGCCCGCCAGCGCAAGGACCCCGACGAGGGTTTCCTCGGCATGCTGGTGCGCGACCACGGCGACGAGTTCACCGACAAGGAACTCCGGGGAATCTGCGTGCTTTTGATGCTCGCCGGCCTCGACAACATCTCCGGAATGCTGGGTCTGGGCGCGCTGGCGCTCCTGGAGAACCCCGGCCAGCTCGCTCTGCTCCGCGACGACCCCGCGGCCCTCGACCGGGGCATCGAGGAACTGCTGCGCTATCTGTCCGTGCCGCACGCCCCCACGCCCCGCACCGCGCTGGAGGACATGACGCTCGGCGGCAAGCGGATCAGAGCCGGCGAGACCCTCGTCTGCTCGATCCCGCTGGCCAACCGCGACCCGGCGCTCATCGACGGGCCCGACCGGCTCGACGTCACCCGTGATCCCGTGCCGCACGTCGCGTTCGGACACGGTATCCACCACTGCCTCGGCGCGGCGCTGGCCCGCATGGAACTGCGCATCGGCTACGGGGAGTTGCTGCGCCGCTTCCCCGGTCTGCGCCTCGCGACGCCTGCCGAGGACGTGTCGTTCAGGGTCCGGTCGACCGCCTATGGGGTGGAACGATTGCCGGTCACCTGGTGAACCGGAGAGAGGAGGGAGAGACGGGATGGAGAGGGAAATACGGGTGGACCGCGACCGCTGTGCCGGTTCCGGTCTGTGCATGAGCTACCTGCCCGATGTCTTCGACCAGTCGGACGACGACGGCAAGGTGCTGCTCAGGACACCGCTGCCCGGCGCCGACGCGGCGGGGGCCGTGCGGGGCGTGGTCGCGAGGTGCCCGACCGGCGCGATCACCCTGCACGCGCGGGACGCGCAGGACGCGTAGGACACCGGGGACCACACCCCGGAGCAGTGACGGCCACGCGCCATCGGCACGTGGCCGTCCGGCATGCCCGCCCGCGAAACCGCCGGTGGTGAGCGCACTGTGCGTACGCCCGTCTCTGTGCCCGCCGTGTGACCGCCCGCCGCGTAGAAGTTTGGTCCATGTTCCTCACACACAAGCGAGCGACCGCGCACAGTCGAGTCGCATCCAAGCGAATCATCGCCCCCGCCCTCCTCGCCGCCTCCGTTTTCGTCACGGGCGCCACCCTGACGGGCTGCTCCGGGGACTCCTCCGCCGCGTCGTCGGAGAAGGAGCCGTCACCTACGAGCGCCTTCGACCGGGCGCTCGCCTACTCCGAGTGCATGCGGGGCAACGGAGTCCCCGACTTCCCGGACCCGCAGCAGGACAGCGGGGGCGTCAAGCTGACACCGGACGGCGGCGCCGACCCGAACTCCGACGCGTTCAAGAAGGCGCAGGAGGCCTGCAAGGACAAGGCACCGCAGGGCGTCGGCGGAGGCGGTGGAGGCGGCGGGGACACCATCGACTCCGCCAAGGTCGCGGCCTGGGCGAAGTGCCTGCGCAAGAACGGCGTACCGAAGTTCCCCGACCCCGAGATCAACGGTTCCAGCATGAACATCGACCTTGTCGCCGCCGGCGTCGACCCGCAGAGCTCCGAGTTCACCGAAGCCATGCAGACCTGCCAGAGCAAGTACCCGGGCGGGGGCGTCATGTTCGGGCCCGCCGGGGGTGGCCAGTGACTCCGGACGAGACCGACGAGCTGGCCGCGCCGGGCCGGTCCTCCGGGGCGTTGGAGCGCCACACCTCCGGCCAGGTGTCGACCAAGACGGCCAAGGACCTCGACACGGCCGTCGAGGAAGAGCCCGCCAAGGAACTGGACACGGCCGTCCAGGAGGACCCGGCCAAGGACGCGGAGGCACAGGGCGCCGCCCGCAGGCGCCGCCCGCTGCGCACCTCACTGATCGTGCTCGCCGCGACAGCCGTCGCCGCGGCCGCGGGCATCGCCGCCACCGGGACCCTCGGCGGCGACGGCGAGGGCTCCGCGAGCGCCGCCCCCGCCGGGCCGCCCGCCACCGCGAAGGTGGAGCGGACCACGCTGACCGACTCCGAGACCGTGGACGGCAACCTCGGCTACGGCGACGCACAGACCGTGCAGGCTCCCGCCACCTCGGCCGACACCGACACCGGAACCGACCGCTCCGGACAGGGCGGTGGCTCGGGCGGGGACGGGGGCGACGGCATCCTCACCTGGCTCCCCGAAGAGGGCAAGGTCATCAAACGCGGCGACACCGTCTACCGCGTCGACCAGCAGAAGGTCCCGCTCCTGTACGGCTCCTTCCCGCTCTACCGGACCCTGGAGCCGGGCACCGAGGGCGCCGACGTCGAGATGCTGGAGAAGAACCTCCGCGCCCTCGACTACACCGGCTTCACCGTCGACGACACGTACGACTCCGCCACGGCCGAGGCCGTGCGCAACTGGCAGGACGACCTCAACCGCGAGGAGACCGGCACGGTCCGGCCCGGCGACGCCCTCGTGGCCCCGGACGCCCGGCGCGTCGCGAAGACCAACGCCACCCCCGGCGCCGCGCTGAGCGGGAACCTGCTCTCCTGGACCGGCACCCAGCGCACCGTCGGCGTCGACCTCGACGTGCAGTTCGAGGACCTGGTCGACAACGGCACCAAGGCCACGGTCAGGCTCCCGGACGACAGCACGGTCCAGGCCGAGGTGACGGACATCGGCACACCCTCGACCTCCACCGGCGAGGACTCCGAGAGCGGATCGGGCGAGTCCGACTCCGGCGGGTCGGGCGGCAACGAAGACCCCACCCTGCCCGTCGAGCTGACGGTGAAGGACCAGAAGGGGCTCGGCCGGTACCAGGCCGCCGCCGTCGAGGTCACCCTGAAGGACGAGACCCGCAAGGACGTACTCGTGGTCCCCGTCAACGCCCTGGTGGCGCGGCAGGGAGGCGGCTACGCCCTGGAGGTCGTCACGGCGGACGGCACCGAGTACCGCCCGGTCGAGCTCGGCATGTTCGCCGACAGCAAGGTCGAGGTGTCCGGGTCCGGCATCAAGGAAGGCACCGTCGTGGGGGTCCCCAAGTGACCGCACCACAACCGGAGTCGCCCATGGCCACCCGCCCTGTGGTCGAACTGGCCGGGGTCTCCAAGACGTACGGGGACGTCGCCGCGCTGCGCGGCGCCGACCTGGTCATCGGGCGCGGTGAGCTCCTCGCCATCGTCGGCCCCTCGGGGTCGGGCAAGTCCACCATGCTCAACATCATGGGCACCCTGGACCGCCCCTCGGCGGGCATGGTGCACATCGACGGGCACGACGTGGCCGAGCTGAGCGACCGGGAGCTGTCCGCGCTGCGGGCCGGCACCATCGGCTTCGTCTTCCAGCAGTTCCATCTCTCCTCCGGCGTACCGGCGCTGGACAGCGTGGCGGACGGGCTGCTGTACAGCGGCAGGCCGCGCGGCGTACGGCGCCGCCTCGCCGAGCGGGCGCTGCGCCGGGTCGGCCTCGGCCACCGCCTCTACCACCAGCCGCACCAGCTCTCCGGCGGCGAGAAGCAGCGCGTGGCGATCGCGCGGGCCGTGCTCGGCGACCCGCCGCTGCTCCTTGCCGACGAGCCCACCGGGGCGCTCGACTCGCGCTCCGGCGCGGTCGTCATCGAGCTGCTGCACGAGCTGCACGAGGCCGGGACGACGGTGGTCGTCATCACGCACGACCGGGACATCGCCTCGACCCTGCCCCGCGAGGTGCGGGTCAAGGACGGCCGCATCGAGCACGACTCGGGCGGCACCGGCGGCGGGCCGTCCACTTCCCTCGTGCCCCAGGAGGCCGTGCGATGAGCGCGACGAACACGATCGGGGAGCTGGAGCGGCCGGTGAGCCCCGAGCCGCCACGGCGGCCCAGGCCGGCCCGGATGAGCCCGGCGGACGTGCTGCGGGTCGGCGGCTCAGGACTGCGCTCACGCCCGATGCGGGTCTTCCTCTCGGCGCTCGGCATCGCCATCGGCATCGCCGCCATGGTCGGCGTGGTCGGCATCTCCACCTCGTCCACCGAGGACCTCGACCGTCGCCTCCAGGCGCTCGGGACCAACCTCCTGACCGTCACGCCCGGTCAGTCCTTCGCGGGCGACGCGGCCCATCTGCCCGCCGAGTCGGTCGAGATGATCGGCAACATGAAGGACGTGGAGTCGGTCTCCGCCATCGGCAAGACCAGTGCGAAGGTCTACCGCAACGACCACACGCCCAAGCAGGAGACCGGCGGCCTCTCCGTCGCCGCCGCCCGGACCGACCTGCCGAAGTCCGTCGGCGCGGAGATCGTCGACGGCCGCTGGCTGAACGCCGCCAACAGCCGCTACCCCGCCACCGTCCTCGGCCCGAAGGCCGCCGAGCAGCTCGGTGTGCACCGGGCGGGGCCGGACGTGAAGGTATGGCTCGACGGGCGCTGGTACACCGTCGTCGGCCTGCTCGCCGCCAACGAACTGGTGCCCTCGCTGGACTCCTCGGTCCTGGTCGGCTGGGAGAACGCGAAGGAGCAACTGGACTTCGACGGCTACCCGACCAGCATCTACACTCGCGCCGAGGAATCCGCCGTGGGCGACGTCCAGAGCGTCCTGGGCGCCACCGCCAACCCGGAGACCCCCAGCGAGACCACCGTCTCCCGGCCCTCCGACGCGCTGGCCGCCAAGGAAGCCACCGACGACGCCCTGAGCGGACTGCTGCTCGGCCTCGGCGGCGTGGCCCTCCTGGTGGGCGGTGTCGGGGTGGCCAACACCATGGTCATCTCCGTACTCGAACGCCGCTCCGAGATCGGCCTGCGCCGCTCACAGGGCGCGACCCGCGGCCAGATCCGCACCCAGTTCCTGGCCGAGGCCCTGCTGCTGTCCGCCCTCGGCGGCCTCGGCGGAGTCCTCCTCGGCATAGCTGTCACCGGCGGATACGCCTCCTACCAGGGCTGGCCGTCGGTCGTCCCGGTCTGGGCGATGGCGGGCGGGGTGGGCGCCACGCTGGTCATCGGCGGCCTCGCCGGGTTCTATCCGGCCGTACGAGCCGCCCGGCTGCCCCCGACCGAGGCACTGGCCACCACCTGAGACCGCGGTGCTTCCGCTGGAACCGTCCCCCGTGCCACGGGGGCACCGCGCCCGTCCGTGTCACCCCGGGCCGATCCCGGCCGGCGGCGCGGACGGGACCTCAGGCCGACGCCAGCCCGGCGACCTCGGCCAGGCCCCGGAAGGAGTCCAGGAGGCCCTCACGGTCGTACGTACTGGTCGTCACCAGCACCTCCCGCGCGCCGCTCTCCTTGATCACGCGCTCCAGCTCGTCGGCGACCTGCTCGCGCGTGCCGTACACATGGCCGCGCAGCCCCGACTCGTAGAAACCGCGCTCCTTCTCCGTCATCGTCAGCGACTCCACGCGCTCGGCCGGCGCAAGCGGCGGGAACGTCCCGTGCGTACGGGAGTACGCCATCGACCAGGCCTCCGGTATCAGCAGTCGGCGCGCCGCCTCCTCGCTCCCGGCGACGGCGACCGTGCCCGCGATCACGACATACGGCTGCGCCAGCCACGGGGAGGGACGGAACGAGGCGCGGTACGCGTCGATGCCGCGCAGCATCTTCTCGCGGCCCCTGATGTCCCCGATGACCAGCGGGAGACCCGCGTCGGCGGCGATCGCCGCGCCTTCGCCGACGGCGAGGACGTACGGCGGGACGGTGAGCCCCTCCGCCGGGCGGGCGCGCACACCGGTCCCGGACGTGCCGCGGAACCAGCCGAGCAGCTCGGTCAGTTGCGCGGCGAAGTCCTCCGCGTCGTGCTTGTCGCGGCCCAGCGCCTTGCGCACGCCGTCGGTGAACCCGACGGAACGGCCGAGACCCATGTCGATCCGCCCCGGGAAGAGCGACTCCAGGACCCCGAACTGCTCCGCCACGACCAGCGACTGGTGGTTCGGCAGCATCACGCCGCCCGTGCCGACCCGGATGGTGCGGGTGGCCGCCGCGACCGCCGCGGCCAGGACCGTGGGCGCCGAGCCCGCGACGCCCGGCACGCCGTGGTGCTCGGAGACCCAGAAGCGGTGGTAGCCGAGCGCCTCCAGCTCCTGGGCCAGGCGCACGGTGTCGCGCAGGGCCTCGGGACCGTCGTGCCCCTCACGGGTGCGCGAACGGTCGAGGACGGAGAACCGGGTTGCCGCGATCACTGAGCTCACATCAGCTTCAACGTCCGGCAGCCGCCATGATTCCCGTCGCCCCCCCTCGATTCCCGTCGATTCCTGTCGCCCTGACTACGCTGATGACGTGAGCGACGACAACAGACCTCTGGCCGTGTTCGACCTGGACAACACCCTCGCGGACACCGCCCACCGGCAGCGGTACCTGGAGCGCGGGCCCCGCGACTGGAACGCCTTCTTCGCCGCGGCGCCCCAGGACCCGCCGCTGGCGCGCGGCGTCACACTGGCCCTGGAGAGCGCGCGGGAGTGTGAGGTCGTCTACCTCACCGGCCGCCCCGAGCGCTGCCGCGCGGACACCGTGGCCTGGCTGGAGTGCCACGGCCTGCCGGCCGGGCGCGTCTGGATGCGCCGTGACAACGACCGGCGCCCCGCCCGCCGCACAAAGCTGGAGATCCTGCGGAACATGGCCCGAGACCGCGAGGTCCGCGTGCTCGTGGACGACGACGAACTGGTCTGCGACGAGGCGAGGCGCGCGGGATTCAGGGTCGTACGGGCCGACTGGGCGGACACGTCCGAGGCCCTGAAGGACGCCCAGGAACGAGAGGGCCGCACCTGACAGCTCGACTTCATCCGTCCGGTACCGACGGCAGGCCACGGAGTCGGCTCACCGGGGACAGGAACAGCGCGATCACCACGGCGGCGGAACCGGTCGCCGCCACGGTCAGCGCGCCATGGGCGCCGATCCGGCCGGACAGCAGGCCCGCGAACAGGCCGCCGAGTGCGCCGCCGCCGAACAGCAGGGTGCGGAAGACCGCCGTCATCCGGCCCATCATCGACCGCGGGGTACTGGACTGGCGCAGGCTGACGATGATGACGCCGGCGACGCCGAGTCCGAGGTAGGTGGTGAAGAAGGACAGGACGAACATCCCCACCATCACCGGACGTGGGCCGGCGGCCAGGACGATCAGCGTCGGGCCGATGAGAAGGGCCGACTGGGCGACGAGGTAGACAAGACCGAGCCGGAAGCGCCGGATGACCCTGCGGGAGATCGCCGCGCCGATGAGGCCGCCCACGGAGGCGGTGGCGAAGATGCCGCCGAGGGCCGTCGAGTCCAGATGCAGGTCATGCGTCCCGTACAGCAGGAACATGGTCCACACGGTCACCATGGAGAAGTTGCAGCAGAAGCCGATCAGGGCCAGCGACCGCAGGACCGGGTTCTTCAGCACCCAGCGCAGGCCGTCCCGCAGCTCGGTCGGCCAGTGCCGTCGTACGGGCGGCGCCTCGGGACGGGGCTCGGCCGTGCGGATGAGCAGCAGCGAGATCAGGGACACCAGATAGGAGAAGGCGTCGAGGATCAGTGCCACGGGCGCGGTCAGGGCGCCGACCAGGACACCGGCGAGTCCGGGCCCCGCCACATCGGCCGCCGATGAGCTGACCCCCATCTTGGCGCCGGCTTCGACATAGTGCTTCGGGTCGCGTACGAGAGTGGGTACGTACGACATCCAGCTCACGTCGAACAGCACCGAGGCGACGCCGACCGCGCAGGCGATCACCAGCAGCGAGACCATGCTGAGCGCGTCCGTCCAGTACAGGACGGGCACGAGCGCCAGCAGGAGCATCCGGACGAGGTTGGCGCCGAGCATGATGCGCCGCCGCCGGGCCCGGTCCACCCACACCCCGAAGACCAGGGCGAGACCGAGATACGGGACGAGTTGCAGGAACCGCAGGACACCGACCTGCTCGTCGGTGGCGTCGAAGGCGATGATCGCGGTCAGCGGCAGGGCGAGGTTCGTGACCTGGGTGCCGAGGAGCGAGAGCGTCTCGCCGAGCCAGAACTTGAGGAAGTCGCCGTTGCGCCAGAGGCTTTCCGGGTGCGCCTCTGGGGTGTGCGTCGCGGTGGCCGTCATCGCCGTCCCCGGCCGACGAGCTCCGCGACCGCGTCGGCGACGTGGTCCACCTCTTCCTCGGTGTTGTAGTAGTGCGGCGACAGGCGCAGGCACCAGTCGACGTTCTTGTCCCCGAAGTCGAACTGGGCGAACTCACGGAAGCTGAGCGCCGAGTTGATGCCGCGGGCGTCCATGGCCGCCTTGAACGGCTGCGGCTGCCGGTCCGCCACGGCGAAGGTGACGAGCGCGGCGAGGAGCGGGCCGCGGTCCAGCACCCGCACCCCGGGGATCGGTGCGAGCCGCTCGCGCAGCCGGGCCGCGAGCGCCGGGGTGCGCCGCTCTATGGCCTCGATACCGACCTCGCGGGCATAGCGCGTGGCGGCGGCGCTGCCGAGGACCGTGGCGTAGGGGACCTCCCACTCCTCGAACCGGGCCGCCGTCCGCACGGGTTCGTAGCGGCCCGGCTCGGTCCAGCGGGCGCCGTGCATGTCGATGAACAGCGGTTCGTACCCCGCGCGCAGGACGCGGTCGGACACGTACAGGAATCCGGAACCGCGCGGACCACGCAGGAACTTGCGGCAGGTGGCGGTGAGGAGGTCGCAGCCGATCTCCTCCACGTCGATGACGAACTGGCCCACCGACTGGCAGGCGTCGACCAGGTAGAGCAGCTCCGACTCGCGGCAGTGGCGGCCGATTTCGGCGACGGGCGAGACGAGGCCCGAGTTGGTGGGGACATGGGTGGCGGACACCAGGCGGGGGCGGTGGGTCCGCATCAGCGCGGCCATCGCCTCCACGTCGACCCCGCCGTCGGGGGTGTTGGGCGCGTGGATGACACGTATGCCGAACCGCTTGCGCAGGGAGAGGAAGGCGATCTGGTTGGAGACGAAGTCGTCGCGGGTGGTGAGGATGGTGTCGTCGGGCTCGAACGGGATCGAGGACAGGGCGTTGGCGTAGGCGTGGGTGGCGCTGCCCGCGAAGGCGATGTTGTCGGGCGTGGTGTTGATGAGGGCGGCGATCTCCGTGTAGAACTCGCGGACTTCGGCGGCTCGGGCGGCCGACGCCTCGTAACCACCGATCCGCGCCTCGAGGTTCAGATGGCCGACCATCGCGTCGGTCACGGGCGTGGGCGGCAGTCCGCAGCCCGCGTTGTTGAAGTGGATGACCTGGCGGCACCCCGGAGTGTCGGACCGCAGTGCGGCGACGTCGAGCTGAAGTGCTTCCCGACCCGAATCAGTAGCGCTATTGTGATCTCTCATGAATGACAGTAGCACTTCTGATGAGTTGGCCGACAGTCTCCGTCTGCTGGTCTCCCGGCTGTCGCCGGGCGACCGGCTGCCGAGCAGCCGGGAGCTGATCAAGGAGTACCGGGTCGGCCCCGCGACGGTGGCGCGGGCCATCGCCGCACTGGCCGCCGAGGGCGCGGTGGTGACCCGTCCGGGCAGCGGGACGTTCGCGGCGCCGCGCGACCGGCTCGGGGGCGAAGCCGCCAGCGGCGGCACGGATACCGGCTGGCAGACGGTCGCTCTCACCGACCGCACCGTCGACACCCACCTGATCGCCGACCCGCTCGGCCCGCCACCGGCCGGGACGATCACCATGGACGGCGGCTATGTGCACCGCTCGCTCCAGCCCACCCGGGTCCTTGGCGCGGCGCTGGCGCGGGCGGCACGCCGTCCGGACGCCTGGGACAGGGCCCCCTCCGGCGGTCTGATGGCGCTGCGCACCGTGCTCGCCCGGATCGTCGGCGGCAGCGTGGCACCCGGGGACGTGCTGGTCACCGCCGGCGGGCAGAGCGCTCTGTCGATCGCGTTCCGGGGCATCGCCGGGCCCGGCAGCCCGGTCCTGGTGGAGTCCCCCACCTATCCCCGGGCCCTGGCCGCGGCCCGCGCCGCGGGCCTGCGGCCTGTTCCGGTACCGCTCGACGCCGGCGGCCTGCGGCCCGACATGCTGGCCGACGCGTTCGCGATGACCGGCGCGCGGCTGCTGTACTGCCAGCCGACGTTCCAGAACCCGACCGGCACCGTGCTGGCGCCCGAACGGCGCCGCCAGATCCTCGATGTGGCGCGCGCCTCGGGCGCGTTCGTGCTGGAGGACGACTTCGCGCGGCACCTGGGACACGGCGGCGCCGTGCCGCGCCCGCTGGTCGCCGACGACCGCGACGGCACGGTCGTCCACGTCACCTCACTCACCAAGCCCGCCGCGCCGAGCCTGCGGATCGGGGCGCTGGTGGCCCGCGGGCCGGTCATGGAGCGCATGCGGGCGGTGCGCCTGGTCGACGACTTCTTCGTCACCCGCCCGCTCCAGGAAGCCGCGCTTGAGGTGCTCAGCTCCCCGTCCTGGGACCGGCACGTCCGCTCTCTCGGTACGGCGCTGCGGGAGCGGTGCGCGGTGCTGGCCGCCGCGCTCACCCGGGAGATGCCCGGCGCGACCCTGACCGGGCTGCCGGCGGGCGGGTTGCACCTGTGGGTTCGCCTGCCGTCGGGCGTGGACGACACCGTCCTCACCGGCGCCGCCCGGCAGCGCGGCGTCACCGTCAGCGCCGGCGGCCACTACTTCGCCGCCGAGCCGCCGGCGGCTCACCTGCGGATCGGGTTCGCCGCGGCCGCCGACCACGCCGAACTGAAGGAGGGCGCACGTCGGCTGGGAGCCGCGTTCACGGACCTCGGCCTCGGTCCGCAGGAGGGGTGAGCGGGGGCCCGGTTCGGGGTGAGCGGGGGCCCGGTTCCGCGGAGCGCCTACGCCTCGTCGCCGTCCTCAAGGCGGAACCCGACCTTCAGCCCCACCTGGTAATGCTGGATCTGCCCGTCCTCGATGTGCCCCCGCACCTGCGTGACCTCGAACCAGTCCAGGGAACGAAGCGTCTGCGAGGCCCGCGCGATGCCGTTGCGGATCGCCTGGTCGACGCCCTCGTGCGAGGTGCCGACGATCTCGGTGACGCGGTACGTGTGGTCCGACATGAGGGGGTTCCTCCCGGCCGTGGGTGACGTCATGGAGTGCGTCACTCCACCGTGCACCAGCGCGCGCCCGCGCGCGAGATGGCGTATCCAACGGGTGCCTGTCGGCGTGTCCGTCAGCGTGTCCGTCGGCGTGTCCGCCGGCTCAGCCCCTTGACCAGTCCATTGGTACGGACCAAAATCCAGCCAGTACCCGTTCGAGCCACCCGCTCACCCCCCCCCCGCGTCGGGCTGACCTTCCCTGTCCGCAGGCAGAAAGTGACCCACGTGAAGCCGCACCGCCGCGCCGTCATGCCCATGGCGCTCGCCCTCTCCTCCGCCGTCCTGCTCGCCGGGTGCGGCCTGCTGCCCGGGGGAGACGAGCGCGGGACCGTCACCGTCTGGCTGATGCGGGGCAGCGCCTCACCGGAGTTCGTCGAGCGCTTCACCGAGGAGTTCGAGAAGGAGCACGACGCCATCGACCTGGACATCCGGGTCCAGGAGTGGACGGGCATCGGCGCCAAGGTCAAGAAGGCGCTCAAGGAGAAGGACGGCGACGGACCCGACGTCATCGAGGTCGGCAACACCCAGGTCGCCCAGTACGTCGACGAGGGCGGCCTGTACGACCTCACCCTGGAGTCCGCGCGCGACCTCGGCATGGACGACTGGCTGCCGGGCCTCGCCGAGCCGGGCCGCTACAACGGCGCCCAGTACGGCATCCCGTGGTACGCCGCCAACCGCGTCGTCATCTACAACAAGGACCTCTTCGCGAAGGCGGGCATCAAGCGGCCGCCCCGCACCCGCGAGGAGTGGACGGCGGACACCGAGAAGCTCAACACCGGCGGGAACCAGGGCATCTACCTCGCGGGCCAGGACTGGTACACGCTCGCCGGATTCATCTGGGACGAGGGCGGCGACCTCGCCAAGGAGACCAAGGAGTCCTCCGGCGACTGGCGCGGCAGCCTCCATTCGGCGGCCGCGCTGCGCGGCATGGCGTTCTACCAGCGCCTCCAGGCCCTCGGGCAGGGCCCGCGCGACGCCGACGAGGAACATCCGGCGCAGGCCGGCGTCTTCGCGGGCGGCGACGTCGCCCAGATCGTCGCGGTGCCCGGCGCGGCGCGGGCCATCGAGGAGAAGAACCCCGACCTGAAGGGCAAGCTCGGCTACTTCCCGATCCCCGGCAGGACGGCGGGCAAGCCCGGCGCCGTCTTCACCGGCGGCTCCGACCTCGTCGTGCCCGAGCACAGCGACGACCACAAGGGCGCCGTCGAGGTGATCGAGGCCCTGGCGGGCAAGAAGTGGCAGACCGATCTGGCCAGGACCATGAACTACGTACCCAACAAGGCGAAGCTGGCCCCCGCCGTCGCGGGCGAGGAGGGCGCCGCGGCGATGGCCGTCGGCGCGGCCAACGGCCGGGCGACCCCGAACTCCCCGCGCTGGGCGGCCGTCGAGGCCGACAACCCCATCAAGGGCTATATGACCGCGGTCCTGACGGGCGGTGACCCGGCGACCGAGGCCCGCAAGGCCTCCCGCGAGATCACCAGGGCGCTGAGCATCGGCGGACTGTGACGCACGGCCCGGCGCCGCACACGTCCGTACGGCGCCGGGCCCGCCTCACACCGGGGTGCTCAGCGACAGCGCGAAGCGGCCCCGCTCGTCCGTCCACCAGTGCGTCAGTTCCAGCGCGGCGCCCGCCAGTTCGGCCCGCACCCCGTCCTGCCTGAACTTCGCCGAGATCTCCGTGCGCATCTGTTCACCGGCGGCGAAGTCGACGGCCAGATCGAGCGCGGGAACCTTCACCGTCTGGTCGGCCGTGGAGCGCAGCCGCATCTCGATCCACTCCTGTCCGCGGTCCCAGACAGCGACATGCTCGAAGGCCGCCGGGTCGAAGTCCGCGTCCAGCTCGCGGTTCATCACCGACAGGACGTTCTTGTTGAACGAGGCGGTCACACCCGACGCGTCGTCGTACGCCGAGACGAGCACCGACTCGTCCTTCACCAGGTCCGTGCCGAGGAGCAGCGCGTCACCGGGGGAGAGGAGGTCGCGCACCGAGGAGAGGAACGCCGCGCGTTCGGTGGGCAGCAGATTGCCGATCGTGCCGCCGAGGAACGCGACCAGGCGCGGCCCCGGCGTGCCCGGCAGCGCCAGACCCCGGGTGAAGTCGGCGATCAGGGCGTGCACGTCGAGCGAGGGCCGCTGAGCGAGCAGGGTGTTGGCCGCGCCGGTCAGCGCGCTCTCGCTGACGTCCACGGGGACGTAGGTGTGCAGGGTGGTCATGGCGTCGATCAGGTGGCGGGTCTTCTCCGAGGACCCCGAGCCCAGCTCGATCAGGGTGCGCGCACCGGTGATCCCGGCGATCTCGGCGGCACGGGAGAGGAGGATCTCGCGCTCGGCGCGGGTCGGGTAGTACTCGGGAAGGGTGGTGATCTCCTCGAAGAGGGCGCTGCCGCGCGCGTCGTAGAACCACTTGGGCGGCAGCGACTTCGGGGTGCGGGTCAGGCCGTGCAGTACGTCGGCGCGCAGTGCGGCGCCGGTGGCGTCCTCGGGCAGGGTGCGGGTCAGCAGGAACGGGCTCACGCGGGAGGCTCCTTGAGCGGTGTCAGCAGTACGTCGGTGTGGCTTGCGGCGAGCAGGGTGCGGTCGGGCACCTCGCGCCAGTGCGGGTCGTCGTCGTAGGGCTCGGAGGCGACCAGGGTGCGGCGGCCGGGCTCCGCGAGATACCAGAGGGTGTCGCCCCAGGCGGTCGCGGTGATCGTGTCGCCGTCGGTCAGCAGGAGGTTCAGGCGCGATGCGGGGGCCGCCTCGGCGACCTCAAGGACGGTGTCGGCCAGGGCCTGCCCGGCCTCGTCGCCGCGCCGCAGCCGGTGCAGGACGAGCGCCCACACCAGCGCGGAGTCGCAGCGCGCCTCCATCGAGAGCAGTTCGGCGGGCGGCAGGCCCTCGGCGAGCGCGGCGAGCGAGCGGGGCCAGCCCGTCACCGCGCCGTTGTGGCTGAACAGCCAGGGCCCGGCGGCGAACGGCGCGGCCGCGGCCTCCCCGTCCGCGCCCGCCACCGTGGCGTCGCGCACCGCCGCGAGCAGCGCCCCGGAGCGCACCACCCGGGCGAGGTCGGCGAAGGACTGGTCGCCCCAGATCGGCCCGGTGCGGCGGTAGCGGGCGGGAGCGGGGTCCCCGTCCGCGTACCAGCCCACTCCGAAGCCGTCGGCGTTGACCGTGCCGTACCGCTGGCGGCGCGGCGCCCACGACTGGCGGTACAGGCCGTGCGCGGGCTCCACGAGAAGGCTGCCCAGCGCCACCGGTGGGCCGAGGTAGGCGAAGTGGCGGCACATCAGGAGACCTCCGGTGCCGGGACCGCCTCGGACGGTCCCGCGTCCCGCGCCGTGCGGAACCCGGAGAAGATCTGCCGCCGCACCGGATGGTCCCAGTTGCGGAACGTGCCCCGGCAGGCCACCGCGTCCACGGAGAACGCCCCGCCGCGCAGCACCTTGTAGTCGCCGCCGAAGAAGACGTCCGAGTACTCGCGGTAGGGGAAGGCGGCGAAGCCGGGGTAGGGCAGGAAGTCGCTTGACGTCCACTCCCACACGTCGCCGATCAACTGCCGTACGCCCAACGGCGACTCGCCCGCCGGATAGCTGCCCGCGGGGGCCGGACGCAGATGCCGCTGCCCCAGGTTCGCCCGCTCGGGCGTGGGGTCCGCGTCGCCCCACGGGTAGCGCATGGAGCGGTCGGCCACCGGGTCGTGCCGGGCGGCCTTCTCCCACTCCACCTCGCTGGGCAGGCGCCGGCCCGCCCAGCGCGCGTACGCGTCGGCCTCGTACCAGCTGACGTGCAGCACCGGTTCGTCGGCGGGCACCGGCTCGACCGTCCCGAAGTGACGCCGCAGCCACTGCCCGCCCTCGCGGCGCCAGAAGAGCGGGGCGCGCAGTCCGTTCTGACGGACCGTCGCCCAGCCCGCCGGAGCCCACCAGCGCATCTCCTCATAGCCGCCGTCGTCGATGAAACGCTGGTACGCGGCGTTCGTCACCGGCGTGGTGTCGATGAAGAACGGCGGGACTGTGCGGCGGTGCGCGGGGCGTTCGTTGTCCAGGGCCCACGGCTCTGTGGAGGTGCCCATCGTGAACGGGCCGCCCGGTACGAGGACCTCGTCGGGCCCGGTGAAGGGCGGGCCGGGCGCCGGGTCCGGCGCGGTGAGTGCGGCGGGACCCGAGCGCAGCTGGTGTGTGATGAGCATGGTCTCGTCGTGCTGCTGCTCGTGCTGCGCGATCATCCCGAACGCGAAACCGGCGTCGGTGAGCGCGCTCCCGTGCAGCGGCGTCCTCTCCAGCACGTCGAGCGCGCGGCCCCGCACCTCGGCCGCGTAGCCGCGGGCCTCGGCGGGCGCGAGCAGCGGAAGGCTCGGCCGCTCGGCGCGGGGATGCTCGAAGGCGTCGTAGAGCGAGTCGATCTCGGGCCGCATGGCGTCGCGGCCCGCGACCGCGCGCAGCAGCCACTGCTCCTCCTGGTTGCCTATGTGCGCGAGGTCCCAGACCAGCGGCGACATCAACGGCGAGTGCTGCGCCGTCAGTTCGGTGTCCTCGACACATGTGGTGAGCAGGGTGGTGCGGTCCCGGGCGGCGAGGAGCGCGGCGAGCGCGCGCTCGCGCAGGGCTTCCGGGTCGGTGGTCGAGCCGTTCATCGGCGGGCGTCCTTCCCCGTGGTGTCCTGGTGTCGAAGTGCGTCGCCCAGGCCGTCCAGCAGGTCGTCCGCCGGGCAGCGGCCCCGCGCGACATACTGCTCGGCGTACGTCGCGACGGCGTCCCGCGTCAAGGCGTCCGCGCCCATCCGGGGCAGCGCGTCGACGGCGGCGGCGAAGCAGGTGACGGCGGCCTCGCGCAGCTCGTCGTCGGCCGGGCCGTGGCGCGCCGCGTCCAGCCAGAGCGTGCTGTGCGGCGCTGTGGCGGACCCCTGCCGCCCGTCCCGCCCGTCCCGCTCGGCGAGCGGCTTGACGGCCCGGTAGGCGGTCTCGGACGCCTGCGGGTCGTCGAACAGCGCGCTCGTCACGGCGAGCGGCACGATCCAGCCGTCCTCGCCCGGCTGGGCGTCGACCATGCGCAGCTCCAGGTGGCCGCGCGGGCGGACCGGCGGGAACAGCGTGGTGAGGTGGTAGTCGAGATCGTCGCGGGTCGGCGGCCGCGGCAGACGCGAACGGGTCCAGGCGCGGAAGGTGAGCCCCTCCGGGACGGTCCAGGGACCCTCGTCCGGCGCGCCCTTGACACACATCACCGGCGCGTCGAGGGCGTGCCGTGTCCAGGTCTCGCGCGCTTCCCCGTCGAGCGGCGGGGCGCCGGATCTGCCCGGCTCGATGCCCGCCCACACGGCCTGCCGGGTGGACCGCCAGCCGGTCGGACGGCCGTCCTGGAGCGGGGAGTTGGCGAACGCGGCGACCAGGACCGGCCCCAGCAGATGGGCGAGGCGCCAGCGGCGCGCGTAGCCGAGCGGGCCCGGCTCCTCGTACCCGGCGTCCAGGCAGACCTGCACGGACGCCGTCGAGCACATCATGCGGCGCCCGGCGGGGCCGCCGCGGTCGAGGGAGGCCTCCAGCGCGTCGTAGCGCGGCTCGCGCAGGATCCGCGACGGCGGGCGCCACGGGTCGGCGCCGACTCCGCTGAGGGTGAGACGGTGGGAGCCCAACACGTCACGGACGAGGTCGAGATCGGCTCGCATGGCCGATACGCACTCCGTCAGGGAAGCGGCGGGCAGCGAGCTGAGCTCCAGCTGGCCGCCGGGTTCGACGGTGAGCGACGCGTTCAGGGGCAGGGCCCGCAGTGCGGCGTAGGCCGCTTCGAGGCGGGCGGCGGGGACGGGCAGATGGGCCAGTCCGGGCTCGTGGACGAGCCATTCCAGTTCGACACCGGTGGTGCGGGGTGGTCCTGTCTTGAAGCAGATGCCGCGGACCAGGGCCTCCACTTCCGCCTCGGTCACCGTGTCCGGTGCCTTCGTGCCGGGCGGCGTGCGGTGTTTCGTACAGTCTCCCTCAGGCATGCGGGGGATCCTTCCAGTCGAGAGTGCTCGTCACACCCAAAACCCTCAAGGGCGTTCGCACAAGAGTGCCCTTGAAGCTGTTCTCGCACCGGGAATTCCTGTTGCGCCGTACGACGCGCACGGCTCACCATGCGTTCATGAACGACACGGGGGTGCGGGCATGAGCGCCCGGCTGCGCACAGTGGCGCAGGAGACCGAGCGGATCGTCGCCGCGGGCGTGTACAGCGCGCCGGGCGGCCACGAGGCGGGGATCGCCGACGCGGTGGCCGCGGCCCGCGCCGGCACCCGCGTGTACGGACCGGGGCCCGTGGAGGCGCCCCGGCGCGAGCCCGTCCCGACCGTCTTCGAGGTCACGGGCGAGAGCAGCCTGGAGGCGGCGCGCAGGCTCACCGGAAGCCCCGCTCACAGCCCCGCCGGCAGCGAGGGCTCCCCGGCGGGGCGCTCTGCCGTGGCGGTGCTCAACTTCTCCTCCGCGCGCAATCCCGGCGGCGGCTATCTGAATGGTGCCCAGGCGCAGGAGGAGGCGCTGTGCCGCGCCTCCGCGCTCTACGCCTGCCTCCTGGAGGCCCGCGCGTTCTACGACCACCACCGCGCCGACCGCGACCCCTTCTACAGCGACCGCGTCATATACTCGCCCGGCGTCCCCGTCTTCCGCGACGACCGCGGACGCCTGCTGGACGCGCCCTACCGCGTCGGCTTCCTCACCTCGGCGGCCCCGAACGCCGGCGTGATCCGCCGCCGCGTCCCGGAGCGCGCCGCCGACATCCCGCAGGCGGTGACGGCACGCGCCGAACGCGTCCTGGAGACGGCGCTCGCCCGCGGCTACCACCGCCTGGTGCTCGGCGCGTGGGGCTGCGGGGTCTTCATGAACGACCCCGCGCACGTCGCCGGCGCCTTCCGGACGCTGCTCGCTGAAGACGGCCGGTTCGCCGGACAGTTCACCCACGTCGTGTTCGGAGTGCTGGACCGCACGAAGGGCACGGTGACGCGCGGGGCGTTCGAGCAGGCGTTCTGCCCGGCGCCCACGAGACCGCCACCCCCCTGAGCACCAGGACCGCGCACCGATCTACGGTGAGGCATCGGATGCCCGGGTGGTCATGAGCGTCACAGCCCCGCTGCTCGAACAACCCGTAACGAACCGTGCTCTCGTCCGGCGTTGCCTCAACCACGGATCAGGCGCTGCGGCGGACGCTGACGGTGTCGTACGCCGCCCTACGGTGCCGGTCGCGCGTCCGGGACCGGCGCGGGCCACCGCTCGTACCACCGCTGGTCCGCCTCCAACTGCGCGGCCAGCGACACCAGGAGCGGCTCGCTGCCCGCGGGCCCGAGCAGCTGGGCGCCGACGGGGAGGCCGCCCGCGACGTGCCCGGCGGGGACGTTGACGCCCGGCCAGCCGAGGACGTTCCACGGCCAGGCGTAGGGGCAGGCGGCGATCATCGCCTGGTCGGTGCGCCAGCCGCTCATGGCGGCCAGCGCGCCGATCCGGGGCGGGGGAGCGGCCGTCGTCGGCGCGATCACCACGTCGTACGTCGAGAAGACCGCGCCCACCCGACGGTGCAGCGCGGCCTCCGAGCGCCGCGCGAGCCGCAGCGGGGCGCCGCCCAGCAGCCGCCCCATGCGCGCCGCCTCGCGCGTACGCCGGTCCAGGAGCGCCGGGTCGGGGACGTGCCGCGTCCACTCCGCGATGCCCGCCGTGGCCCGCGGCACGAACGCCAGGCCGATCCGGCCGTAATCCGGATCGGCCTCCTCCACGTCGTGCCCGAGCGCGGTGAGCCGGTCCGCCAGCGCGACGACCCGCTGCCGCACCGCCGGGTGCAGCCGCTTGGGCGTCGCCGTGAACGGCATGCGCAGGGAGAGCGCGATCCGCAGCCGCCCCGGGTCACGGGTCGCCGCGTCGGCGGCGCGCACGGCGCGTGGGCGGTGCAGGTCGCCCGCGTGGCTGCCGCTCGCCGCGTCGAGGAGCAGCGCGGCGTCGGCGACGGTCCTGGCGAGCGGTCCGTTCACGGTGATGCCCTGGAACGCCTCGGGCCACGGCCACGTCGATATCCGGCCGCGCTGCGGCTTGATGCCGACCAGATGCGTCCAGGCCGCGGGGATGCGCACCGACCCCGCGCCGTCCGAGCCGAGCGCGGCGGGGACCAGGCCCGCGGCGACCGCGGCCGCCGAGCCACCCGACGAACCACCCGGTGTATGACCGGTGTTCCACGGATTACGCGTGTCGCCAAAGCCTGGCCCCTCCGTGAAGGGCCACTGCCCCAGCTCGCACGTGTTGGTCTTGCCGACGATCACGGCGCCGGACGCCCGCAGCCGCCGTACCGCCTCGCAGTCCTCGGACTTCGGCGGGAAGTCGCCCCGGCAGCCGAACGCGGTCGGCTCACCCGTGACGTCCATGTCGTCCTTGACGGCCAGTGGCACCCCCAGCAGCGGCCGCCCCTCGAACGGCCCGCCCGCAGCCAACTCCCGGTCGGAGGCGTCCGCTTCGGCGAGCGCGGCCTCGGCCCGCACCCGCTTGAACGCGTTCAGGACGGGCTGCGCCGCCTCGATCCCGGCCAGCGTCCGCTCGGTCAGCGCACGCGAGGACACCTCTCCCTCGGCCAGCGCGCGAGCGGTGCGCACGAGGCCTTCGGCACGGTCGGCAGTCATGTGGGGGCACCTTCGGTCGAGGACACGTGCCCGCACGTTAACCGGCGAGTAGGCGGCCGCGGAACGACAGCGGATGAGTCAGGACGCAAGAGGCGCAAGGAGGTTCAAGAGCGCCCGGCCGCGCTCCGGCGCCCGCCTGCCGGGGCCGCGCCACCGTCTGCGAGGATGCCGATGTCATGGTGCAGATACCGAACCAGCAGCCCGCGCAGCGCCCCGTGCCGACGAGCGCCGACGTCGCTCGCCTGGCGGGCGTCTCCCGCGCGACGGTCAGTTACGTCCTCAACAACACGAGCGCCGTGCGGATCAGCGAGCCCACACGCCGCCGAGTCCACGACGCCGCGAGGGAGCTCGGCTACGTCCCGCACGCCGCCGCCCGCAGCCTGCGCGCCGGACACAGCCGCATGGTCCTCATGCCGACATCGGAGATCCCGATGGGCCCGCTCTTCAGCCGGTTCTTCAACGAACTGCAGTGGGCGCTCAGCCGCCTCGACTACACCGTCGTGCAGTACGCGAGCCTCGGCATGACCGGCGAGGACGCCGCACGCGCCTGGGCCGAGCTGCGCCCCGTGGCCGTCCTGGCCCCCGACGCCTCCGCGCTCGGACCGCGCGGCGTGACGGTCCTGAAGCGGTCCGGCGCCAAGGCCGTCTTCACCCTCGGACCGCACCGCGTCGAGGGCGCGCACGCGCTCCTGATGGACGGACGCCGGGTCGGAGAGGCCGCGGCCCTGCACCTGCTGGCCCGCGGGCGGCGTCGGATCGGCGCGATCGTCCCCGACGGGCCCGGCCTGGAGATCTTCTCGCGGCCCCGCGTCGAGGGACTCCGCGAAGCGGTCGACGCCGCGCGCGTCACCGGCGCCTCCGTCACGGAACTGCCCCTCGCCTACGAAGAGGAGTCCGCGGCCCGGCTCGCGGCGCGCTGGCACTCACTGGGCCTGGACGGCGTCTTCGCGTACAACGACGAGTACGCGATGCTGCTGATGCGGGCCCTCCAGGACGAAGGCATCGCGATACCGGACGAGGCGGCTGTCATCGGCTCCGACGACCTGGTGCTCGGCAGACTGCTGAGGCCCCGGCTCAGCACCGTCCGCATCGAGCTGCCGTCCGGCCGCGGCCTCGCGGAACTCGTCGACCGCGTGGTGCGCGACCCGGGCGCCGCACCCGAGGTGCACGACGTGCTCGGAGCGGACGTCGTGCACCGCGAGTCCAGCTGAGCGGCGCAGGCCGCGGCGCAGGCCGATCACCGCGGGCTCACCGCTCCTGCTGCCCGTCCTGCTCCTGCTGCCCGTCCTGCCCCTTGGCCTGCTCCTCGGCGACCTGCCTGCGCACCTCGTCCATGTCCAGCTTCCTGGCCTGGCCGATGACGTCGGTGAGCGCCGCCTCCGGCAGCGCACCCGGCTGGGCGAAGACCGCCACCTGATCGCGGACGATCATCAGGGTCGGGATGGACTGGATGTCGAAGGCGGCGGCCAGCTCCGGCTGGGCCTCCGTGTCGACCTTGGCGAAGACCAGGTCGGGATTTGCCTCGGCGGCCTTCTCGTAGACCGGGGCGAACTGCCGGCAAGGACCGCACCACGAAGCCCAGAAGTCGATCAGAACGAACTCGTTGTCCGTGACCGTCTGGTCGAAGTTCTCCTTGGTGAGCTCCAGCGTCGCGCTGCTCATGGTGTGTCCCTACTTCCTCTATGGGGCGTAGCCGCTGTGCACAACGGCCGATGGTGCGAACGTATTCCGCCCGTCACGCGCACGGAGCTGGTCCCTGCGTGTACAGGCGTGTCCCGCGCGCGTACCCATGTGGCCACGGCGCACACCTGCCACCAGACTGTCCCCATGACGGATGCCAAGACGTACGACGTAGTAGTCATCGGTGCAGGTCCCGTGGGGGAGAACGTCGCGGACCGGGCCCGCGCGGCGGGCCTGAGCGCCGCGATCGTGGAGAGTGAACTCGTCGGGGGCGAATGCTCCTATTGGGCGTGCATGCCCAGCAAGGCCCTGCTGCGCCCCGTCATCGCACGCGCGGACGCCCGCCGCGTCCCCGGGCTGAGCCCGTCCGTGCAGGGGCCGCTGGACACCGCGGCCGTCCTCGCGCACCGCGACGAGTACACCTCGCACTGGAAGGACGACGGCCAGGTCGGCTGGCTGGAGGGCGTCGGAGTCGACCTGTACCGCGGCCACGGCCGCATCGCGGGACCCCGCGAGGTCACCGTCACCGGCACGGACGGCACCGAGACCCCGCTCAAGGCCCGCCACGCCGTCGCCGTCTGCACCGGCACCCGCGCGGCCCTGCCAGACCTGCCGGGCCTCGCCGACGTCAAGCCGTGGACGAGCCGCGAGGCGACCGCCGCCGACCACGTGCCGGGCCGCCTCCTGGTGGTCGGCGGCGGCGTCGTCGCCGTGGAGATGGCCACCGCCTGGCAGGCACTCGGGTCCAGCGTGACCATGCTGGTGCGGGGCGACGGGGGCCTGCTGGCCCGTATGGAGCCCTTCGCGGGCGAGCTGGTCAAGGAAGCCCTGACGGAGGCGGGCGCCGAGGTCCGCCCCGGCGTCTCGGTCACCGCCGTGAAACGCGAGAACGGCACCGTCACGGCGACCCTGGACGACGGATCGACCCTCCAGGCCGACGAGATCCTCTTCGCCACGGGCCGCGCTCCCCGCACCGACGACATCGGCCTGGAGACGGTGGGCCTGGAGCCCGGCTCGTGGCTGCGGGTCGACGAGAGCCTGCGGGTGAAGGGCAGCGAATGGCTGTACGCCGTCGGCGACGCCAACCACCGCGCGCTCCTCACCCACCAGGGCAAGTACCAGGCCCGCGTCGCGGGCGCCGCCATCGCCGCCCGCGCCCAGGGCGTCCCCCTCCTGGAGACCGACCGCTGGGGCGCCCACTCCGCCACCGCTGACCACGCCGCCGTCCCCCAGGTCGTCTTCACCGACCCCGAGGCGGCCTCGGCGGGCCTGACCCTCGCGGAGGCGGAGGCCGCGGGCCACCGCGTCCGCGCCGTCGACTACGACATGTCGGGCGTCGCGGGCGCGGGCCTCTACGCCGACGGCTACCGCGGCCGCGCCCGCATGGTCGTCGACCTGGACCGCGAGATCCTCCTCGGCGTCACCTTCGTCGGCCCGGGCGTCGGCGAGCTGATCCACTCGGCGACGATGGCGGTGGCGGGCGAGATCCCCCTGAACCGCCTGTGGCACGCGGTTCCGGCCTACCCCACGATCAGTGAGGTGTGGCTGCGGCTCCTGGAGACGTACCGCGGCTGAGCACGGCGGCGGGGCCGGCCCGAGACGTCTTCCCCAAGGCGTTCACTCTCGGGCCAGCCCCCCGTGCGCCGACGGGCGAGTGCGGCCCCGCCGCCGCTTCCAGCCTCGGCGGGACAGTCCGCTTCGGCGCCCGGCGCCCCTCGCGGCGCGCGTCTTCCGCGCCCTGCGGATCGCCCAGCGCATCGCCGCCGTACTGCTGCTGTGGAAGCGGCCCGCGACGACGGCGCCCACCGCCGCGAACGACAGGTTCCTGACGGCGGTGCAGGCCGCCCGCCGCTACGTCCGGAACGCGCCCGGCGTCCGCCGGGTCCTGCTGCGCACCGCCCTGTTCATACCCGGCGGAGCGGCCCTGTGATCCCTGCTCCCGCTGGTCGCGAGCCGCTCCCTGGGGCTCGGCCGGCCACCGTCCGCTCACCGTGGCTCGCGGCGGCCGCGCTGCTCCCCGCCGGCCTGGCCTGGATCGCGTCCTGTCCACCCTCAACGCCGCCGTGCAGGCACGGCTGCCCGACCGCTGTGGGGGCTGCTGGCCGAATGGCTCGGGCTGAGCGGTGCCTTTCTGGTGGGCGGCGGTCTGCTGCTGGCCGGTGCGGCGAGCGTGCGCGCTCTCCTGGGGCCTCTATCAGGACGGCCGGGAGCCCGACCGGTTCATCGAGAGCTACCTGGTGGCGTCCTGGGCGGCGGCGAGGAACTTCTCGACCACCGCGTTGAACGCGGGAGGGTTCTCCAGGAAGGGGAAGTGCGACGACGCCACGCCGGTGGGGAAGACGTGGAGCCGCGCGTCCGGGATCCGCCGGGCGACGAAGCACTGGGAGTCGGGGCTCACATGGCTTCCGCCGCACCCGATGACCAGCGTCGGCACGTCCACCCGGGGCAGCACGTCACGCCAGTCCTGCGCGCAGTGGTCGAACAGCAGGGGGACACTCGCGTACGACGGCGTCGACTTGACCTCCTCGGCGACGAAGGCGAGCACCTCGGGGCCGGTGGGGCCCGAGAACATACCGCGCACGTCCGGGCCGGGGATCTGGCGGACGAGCGCCGCACCGGCCCCGTTCGACCCCGTCGCCTTCCTGGCGGAGGTCCACTCCGGAGCCACCCTGTACCCGGCGCTCACCGTCACCGGCCTGGAACCGAAGGGCGACAGCGGTGTGGTGGTAGGGCCGGGCGGGGGTGCGTCAGCTGCTCGCGTAGACGTCCTCGACGTAGCGCCCTTCGGCGACCAGGCCCCGCCACCAGGCCTCGGCCCCCTCGGCGTCGCCGCCCGCGTACTTCGTACGTATGCGCTGGAACGCCTCGCGCACGCCGGGGGCCATCCGGGAGCCGTCACCGCAGACGACGACCACCGCTCCGGCCTCCAGCAGGCGCCAGACCTCCTCGGCCTCGGCCGCGATCCGGTGCTGGACGAAGAGCAGTTCTCCCTCGGGGGCCCTGGAGTACGTGGGGCGCATGGACACCGCGCCCGCGCGTTCCGCGTGCTCCAGTTCCGCGCGGTGGAGATAGTCGACGTCAGGGTGGTCGCAGCCGAAGTAGCAGAGCGCCGGGGCGAGTCCGGTGCCGCCGCGCAACAGCTCCAGGCGGTCGGCGATCGCTCCGCGGAAGGGCGCGAGGCCCGTACCCGCGCCGACCATGATGACCGGCGTCCGCGGATCACCGGGCATGCGGAAGGAGTCCCGGCAGGGCTGCACGCGCGCGTGGACGGTGTCCCCGCTCCGTACGCGGTGGAGGTACGAGGAGCCCGTGCCGCGGAAGGTCCCGCGGCCGGAGCGGTCCGGCGCCGACAGGAGCGAGACCATCAGCTCGGCGTGGCGAGGCGAGGCGGCGGGCGACGACGAGATCGAGTAGTGGCGGGTCCGGATGGGCGGCAGCAGGTCGAGCAGCACGGGCCAGGGCAGCCGCCCCCGCAGCGCGGGATGGTCCTCGACCAGATCGAGCAGACCGCCGGGCCGCGCCGCCAACGCCGCGTGGTCGGCGGCCAGTTGCTCCAGGGCGATCCGCTCCGGCGGACACTCGTTGTGTTCGGCGAGCAGAGCGACCTGCTCGGCGGTCGGTGCGTCGCCCAACTCGACGTAGCGGCCGAGGAGTTCGCGTACGGCGACCGGGCGGTCCAGTGGCAGGGTGGTCCGTCCGTGCCTGTGCGCCCGGATGTTCAGGACCGCGTCCAGGTCGACACCGAGCACCGCCGCCGCGCGCTCGACCGACTCCGGTCCGTTGACCGGGAGAACGCTCAGGTGGTCGGCGGTCCGGTAGGTCACGCCGTCGGGGAGCGCGACGCGCAGGAACCGCTTCGGGCGGGCCAGTGGGTGCGTCATGTCGACGAGGTCGGCGCTCTCCACGACGGTCATCGCCACCGTGCCGTGCCGGGCGGCCAGCGCGTCCAGCGGCCCGCCGGTGACCTCCACGACGTCGTAGGTGCCGGCCGGGGGAGCGGTGTCGGCGGCCCCGACGCTCCGCGGGTCGCCGTACCGCTCCAGCAGTGTGTGCCGCAGCGCCGAGGCGAAGCGCCGCACCGAACCGGCCAGGTCCCCGGAGGCGTCGGCTTCGGCGCGCTCCAGGAGGCGGCTCGCACCCGATGCGGCGAGCGCCTCGTCGATGAGGGTGGGCACCCGCTGGTAGGTGGCCGCCCAGTTCCGGTCGCCGACACCGAGGACCGCGTACCGCACTCCGGCGGCGGCTCGCGGCCCGGCCTCCGTCAACCAGGAGACGAACTCACGCGCGTCATCGGTGGGCTGACCGTTGTAGGAGGCGGCGACGATCACCACCGGCGCGTCGGCGGGCAGCGCCCCGGCGGCTTCGTCCAGGGGCGCGACACGCACGTCGAAGCCGAGGTCGGCCGCCTGCTCGCCGAGTTGCTCCGCGTACGCGCGGCAGGTCCCGAAGTTGGAGCCGTGCAGCAACGTCAGCGCGGTCCCGGCCGGGGCCCGGGCCGGCAGGCCGTCCCGCGGCCGGTCGGCCGCGCCCACCCCGTCCGCGGAACCGGCCGGGCCCGTGAGGGCGGTCAGCTCGCGCAGCGCGGACCGGCTCCGTTCGCGGTCCTCGGGCCCGCGGGCGGCCAGCGTCATGCTGAAGCCGTCGGGCTTGAGGGTGAGGGTCTCCTTGATCTTCAGCTCGTAGCGGGCGTGGTCGACGAACCGGTAGCGGTGCACCAGCATGCCGAGCAGCATCGTGGCCTCGTGCAGCGCGAACTGCCGTCCGATACAGGCCCGTTCGCCGGTGCCGAACGGCTTGTACGCGTGCGGGGAGCGGGCCGCCTCGGCCTCGGGGGCGAAGCGTTCCGGGTCGAACTCCTCGACGTTGTCGCCCCACACCGGATCGCGGTGCAGCATCGGGGTGAGCACCACCACGTACTCGCCGGCCTTGACCGGGTGGCGTCCGCCGATCGTCGTGTCGGCGCGCGCCCGGCGCTGGAACGCGGGGGCGGTGGGCCACAGCCGCAGTGCTTCGTTGAGGACCTGGCGTACGTAACGCAGCCTGCCCACGTCCTCGTACGACGGCTCGGGATCCGTGGCGTCGCCCCACAGGGCGTCCACCTCGGCCTGGGCGCGGTGCAGGGCCGCCGGGTTCTTGAGGAGGTGGTAGAGGGCGAAGGCCAGTGTGCCCGAGGTCGTCTCGTGCCCGGCGATCAGGAAGGTGATGACCTGATTGCGGATGTTCGCCTCGTCCAGTATCTCGCCGCTGCCCGGGTGCGGGGAGTTGAGCATCAGGCCGAGCAGATCGTCGGTGGAGACGTCGCCCGCCGCCTTGCGGGTCTCGATCACCTCGTCGACGACGCGCGCCAGGAAGGCGGCGTCGGCGGCGAACTCCGCGTCCTCGGCCGTGTAGTCCCCGCCGGGCACCCGCGCCAGCTTCGCCTGACTGTGCCCCAGCGACCGTACGAGCGCCTCGACGAAGGGGTGCGGATCGGTGCGGCCGAACGATTCGAAGTCGTAGCCGAAGCCGGACAGGCCGATGGTGTCCAGCGTCATCCTGGTCATGTCCTCCGAGACGCCCACCGGCGCGGACTCGGCCGCGCCCGGCGCGAACCGGGCGTCCCATGAGGCGATGAGGCGCCGGGCCACGCGCAGCATGTGCGGGTGGTACGTACGCATCGAGTTCATGGCGAAGGCGGGGAGCAGGATGTCGTGCGCCTTGGCCCAGTTGGGCTCGTCGTCGTACGCCGTGAACAGACCGTCACCGGCGATGCCGCGGACGTTCTCCAGGGCCGGTCCGACGCCCTTGGCGAACCGTGTCTCGTCGGACAGCTCCTCGACCAGCTCCAGGGAGGACGCCCAGACGCTGTCCCGCCCGTGGTACCGGCGGACGTAGAGCGGGCCGTGCCGACGCGCGAGCTCCACGGCCTGCTGAACGGGGGTGCTCGTCAGGCCGGTCGCCGTGACATCGACGATGGGGAGTCCGGGGTCCGGGTGGTTCCGGGGACCGTGGACCTCGACGGTGGGGGATTCGCTCATGTCCAGTGCCTCTTCCCAAGGGTGCAGGGGAGTTGAGCGCCCGGTGCGCTGGGCGCCGTCTCCACCGTCGCGCGCCCCGGCCGACGGCCCGCCGCGAGAACTGCATAATCTTGTAGGAGGCTTTTGCCCGCCGTCGCTTGCGCGGGCGGGGGCGACGTGTGTGAGCGTGGGGAGGAGGTGGGGGCGTGGCCCGGTCGGAGGGCGGACCGCCGGGTGCCACGGGCGCGGGTCCGGGCAGGCCGAAGGCGGCGGACGCGACCGTCTGGCGGGGCAGGTTCCTGAGCCTGCTCGACCGCTCCCCGGCGCCGACCGCCATCAGCAGCAGTGACGGGGTGGTCGCGGTCGCCAACCCGGCCTTCGCCGGGGCCCTGGGACTCCGGCCGGGCCGCGTCGCGAACCGGCGGCTGCTCGACCTGCTCACGCCCACCAACAGGAAGCAGCTCCGCAAGCTCGACGAGGCCATGCGCTCCGGCCGCCGGTCCCGCTACCCGGTCGAAGTCAGCTGGACGGCGGGGGACACGTCCCACCACGGACAGCTGACCGTCGAGCCGGTCACCGACCCGCTGGAGGACACGCCGCCCCTGCTGGTGACGCTGCGCGTGGCCGAGGAGGAACGGGCGCGGCCCGGAGCCGCGACGACGCGACCCGACGACGTGGGGGAGGAGTCCGCGCATCCGGCGCTGAGCGCGCAGGAGGCCCGTATCCTGAGGCTCGTCGCGGGCGGCGCCACGACGGCGGTCGTGGCCCGCGCCGTCGGAATCGGCGTCGACGGAGTCAACTACCATCTCACCCGCCTGTGCCGTCGACTACGGGTGCCGAACCGCACGGCGCTGGTGGCCCGGGCCTACGTACTGGGCCTCCTCGACGCGACGGCGTGGCCACCGGAGGTGGCCGTGCCCACCGCACGCCAGAATTCCCAGGTTTCCCACGTTTCCCAGGTTTTTCAGGTGGCCCGCCCGCCCAGGCCTCGTCGAGGGTGAGGCGTTCGACGGTTCCGTACGTCGACGGAGGGCGGCGAGACCGCCGGCGGAGACCACGGTCCGCGGGCGCGGCACGACCGCGGCGGCCATCACCACCGGGGCCACGGCGCTCTCCGGCATCGAACCGTGCCCGCCCCGGGGCGCGGGCGCCACATGCCGGCCAGGACACACCTCGGGGCGCGGGAAGCGGGCCCCGCCCACCTCAGGCGTGTACCGACCAAAAGGAGAGCGCGGGGTGGGCGTGCCCGGCACGGCCCGGTGACGCGGCGGCGCGCCCCGGCGGTTAGCCTGGTGTCAGCGGCGATCTCCCCCGGGTCTGCCGGGCCTCCCCGGCCCCTCCGGGTGTCGCGCGGCGGTGGGGCCCGCCGTACCCGAACCGCGGCGAAGGATGCCGCCAACGGTCCCTACTTGCGAACGAGTGCGCCCCACGACGGGCGACGGCGAGTAGGAGGCGCATGCCAAGGAAGCCCCGGCGGTCCGAAGCGGTCGACGAACCCACGGACCCCGACATCGATTTCTCAGCGCCCACGCCTGTGCCCGCGACCGCGCCCGTGCTGCGCGGTGAGCTGACGCGCGGGCAGGGGCAGATCCTCGCCGCGGTGGCCGTGGGCGGCGGCATCGGGGCGGCGGCACGTTACGGCGCGTCCCTCGTCTGGCCGGTCGCCGCCGATGGCTTCCCCTGGTCGACGCTGGCGGTGAACGCCGTCGGATGCGCGGTGATCGGCGTCTTCATGGTGCTGATCACCAAGGTGTGGGAGGCGCACCGCCTGGTGCGGCCGTTCTTCGGCACGGGCGTGCTGGGCGGCTTCACCACCTTCTCGACGTACGCGGTGGACATCGAGCGCCTCGTGAGCGGCGGCCACGCCCGCACGGGCCTCGCGTATCTCGGACTGACCCTGCTCATGGCGCTCGCGGCAGTGTGCGGCGCGGCGTGGACGACGCGCCGCCTGGTGGCGTGGAGGCGGTCATGACGCGACGTACGGAGGACCCGTGAACTGGCTGCTCGTGATCGCCGGAGGCATGATCGGCGCGCCGCTGCGCTATCTGACCGACCGCGCCGTGCAGACACGCCACGGCACGGTCTTCCCCTGGGGGACCTTCACCGTCAACGTCGTCGGCTGCCTGGTCCTCGGTGTGCTCACCGGTGCCGTCACGGCGGGCGCCGCGTCCTCCGCCACGCAGCTCTTCCTCGGCACCGGACTGTGCGGGGCCCTGACCACGTATTCGACCTTCTCCTACGAGACGCTGCGGCTCGCCGAGGAGGGGGCGCGGTTCTACGCCGTGGCCAACGCGCTGGGCAGCGTCGTCGCGGGCCTCGGCGCGGCCTTCGCGGGGGTGGCCGTCGCCGAGGCCCTCTGGATATGACGCCTTGAGCACTGAAGGCTTCAGCGCTTCAGTACGGAGGAGACCTCGGCCGCCCACCGCCAGGGCGCCGCCGTGCCACCGGGCCGGGAGTTGAAGTACTCCCAGCCGGCCACCCCGCCGAAGCCGCGATGCTTCGAGGCGAGCGCGTGGAGCGTCGACTTGAGCGTGGTCATGCCGACGTAGCCGCTGCCGCCGTTGGCCGGTGAGGTGAGCGTGCCGGCGACCACCTTGGACGCGGGAATCAGCCCCCGGGCGATGATCTCGTCATAATCGGCCGTGGATCCCATACCGCCCCATCCGTTGTAGAACTGGGCGTTGAACCACGCGATGTCACCGCCCCGGCTGCGGTAAAGGTCGTCGTAGTCGAAACCGGAGAGATTTCCGCCGCCGCTGAGCGCGCTGCCCACCGGCGCGAGCGTAATGAGGAAATCCGCGCCGAAGTCGGCCCGCAGCGCGCTGATGACACGCTCGATTCCGCCCAGCGACATCTGCTCCTCGACATCGAGGTCGACGCCATCGAGCTGGTACCGCCGGATGAAGTCCCGCAGCAGCGGGTAATACGTGTCGAATTCGTTGTCGAGCCGGGTGAAGCTGCCGGGCGCCGCCCCGCCGACCATCGCGAGCACGTGTACGCCCTGGCCGCGCAGGGTCTTCAGATCGCGCGCCACATCCGGTCGAACCTGGCCGCGCCCGGCGGATCGTCGTTCAAATGCACCGGTGCGTAAGGCCCGTTGAGGTCATTGAGATGCACCGCGGCCACCAGTACATCCGTCACGCCGGTGTTGTGCTCGGTGAGCGCGAGCGGTGACACATACGTGCCATTCGCGTACTGCGTCTGGTAATAGACGACCACGCGCTTTCCCTTCGCGGCCGGTTTCCCCGCCGCCATCGCCGTACCACCCGACGCGGCGGTGAACGCCAGTGCCGCGAGCAGAACGCTGCGCCTCTTCATGCTCATCACTCCCCTGTGGTCGAAGTCGCCGCAATTCTTACGGGGGTTGCGGCGAATCGCTAGGGTGAGGGGGAGCTAATGCGCATTAGTTAGTCAGTCGGTGGGCCGGCGGTCGGCCGGAACCCGGCCATGAACTCCCGGGTGACCAGGAGGTCACACCTGGGTGAAGTCTCCGCTCGGCGCGGCGGCCATCCGCAGATGTGGTGCGGCGTCGGCCGTGGAACATTCAACTACAGGGGGGCAGGCGATGGAAATGACCTATTACGAGCATGGGAACGCGGTGGAGCGCTGGGAGCGCGCGCGGCAGTTCTTCGACGCCAAGGAGTACGCGACGGCGGCCAGGATCCTCGCCGCATGGCCGGACTGGTACGGCCATGCGGCGAGGCACCGACGGGTGACTGACGCGTGGCGTCCCCGGGGATAGGTTGTGCGGCATGAGCAATCTTGATCGCGAGGCGGTTCCGAGCCGGTGCGGCGGCCGGGGGTTCGTCGTCGCGGAACCGGTACGGGAACTCCTCAGCCCTCGGCGGGTCAGGCTCGGCGAGTCCACCGAAGTCCGGCGCCTGCTGCCCAACCTCGGGCGCCGCATGGTCGGCGCCTGGTGCTTCGTCGACCACTACGGCCCCGACGACATCGCGGACGAGCCCGGCATGCAGGTGCCGCCCCACCCGCACATGGGCCTGCAGACGGTCAGCTGGCTGCACGACGGGGAGGTCCTGCACCGCGACTCCACCGGCAGCCTCCAGACCATCCGCCCCCGCGAGCTGGGCCTGATGACGTCGGGCCGGGCGGTCTCGCACTCCGAGGAGAGCCCGAAGCCGCACGCGCGCCTCCTGCACGGCGCCCAGCTGTGGGTCGCCCTGCCCGACGCCGACCGCCACACGGCGCCGAGCTTCGAGCACCACGCGGAGCTGCCCCGGATCACCGCGCTCGGCCTGACCGCGACGCTGATCCTGGGCGACCTGGACGGGGCCGGCTCGCCCGGCACGGCGTACACGCCGATCGTCGGCGCGGATCTCACCCTGGCCCCCGGCACCGACGTAAGCCTCCCGCTGGAACGGGACTTCGAGTACGCGGTCCTCTCCATGTCCGGCGAGGCCCACGTCGACGGCGTCCCGGTACTGCCGGGCTCCATGCTCTACCTGGGCTGCGGCCGCACCGACCTTCCGCTGCGCGCCGAGTCGGACGCGTCCCTGATGCTCTTGGGTGGCGAACCGTTCGAGGAGGAATTGGTGATGTGGTGGAACTTCGTGGGCCGCTCCCAGGAGGACATCGAGGAGGCGCGGAGGGACTGGACGCAGGGCAACCGCTTCGGCGAGGTGAAGGGCTACGACGGCGTTCCGCTGCCCGCGCCGGAGCTGCCGCCGGTGGCCCTGAAACCACGGGGGCGGATGCGCTGAGCCGGGGTGATGGATGTGATGGATGTGATGGCGCGGCCGTGAACGTCCGCCGGGGGAGCGGATACGGGCTCAGGACGCTGCGGCCGGTCGAGTTGCGGCCGGTCGAGGAGTTGCGGCCGGTCGAGGGGGTCAGCCCGTGACGGCGGGCAGGCGCGGCCGGTGCGTCGTGCCGGTGCGGCGGGAGCGCAACGCCAGCGCGCGCAGGACCAGTTCGATGGCGAAGCGGTGGTCCGGCGAGGCCAGCAGATCGCCGAAGGCCTTCTCCAGGTTGCGGAGCCGGTAGCGGACCGTCTGCGGGTGCAGATGGAGCAGCTCGGCCATCTGCACGGCGTTGCCCCGGGTGTCGAGCCACGCCCGCAGGGTGTCGATGAGACGCTCGCGCTGATTCGCGGTGAGGCCGGCCAGGGGCGCCAGTTGCTGCTTGGCGAGCGCCGTGATCAGGCCGGGGTCCGCGTAGAGGGAGAGGGCCACCAGATGGTCCTCGCAGTGGATGTACGGGGCGCTGTCCAGGATGCCCGCCTCGGCGAGGCTCAGGGCTCTCCGGGCCCAGTGCAGGGACTCCGCCGCGTCCCCGAGCGGCACGGTCAGACCGACGGCCGCGCGGACGGTGTGCGGGGCCGCGTCCATGAAGGCGCGGCGGTGCTCGTCGACGGCGCCGGGTATCAGGGCGTGCGGATGCGGGGAGCTCAGATCGACCAGGACATCCTCGGAGATCGCCCCCCGGTCCGGTCGTGCCTCCGCGCTGAACGCGATGGGTGTCACCTCGTCGGGCAGCTGCCACTTGGCGCGCTCGGCGAGTTCGACCAGGGTCGCCCTGGGGACGGCCACATCGGCGAGCAGATGTTCCAGGAGCCGCCGGCGCTGGATGTCCTGGCCCTGCTCCATCTCCGTCCGGGCCTCCTGATATCCCTTGCGTGAGACCTCCATCAGGTCGTCCACGTAGGCGAGCAGGGCGTCGGCGAAGGAGAGCATCAGACCGGCCGGCAGGTTGAGCCGACGCAGCATGCCCTTGGCCCGGTTGAGGGCGAGCCGGGCGCCGAGCCGGAAGATCGCCTGCATGGTGTCCAGGCTGCGGCCCTCGTAGGCCTCGAAACGGCCGAACATGCGGCACACCTTGTCGCGTTGGACGGTGGAGGCGTCCGGGACGGCGACCTGGTCCACGAAGCTCGTCAGATTGTGCTCGACGACGAGATGCACGGCCCGGGAGTAGGGACCGTCGAGGACTTCCGCGTACTCGGGGTAGGAGCGGCGGATCTCGTCGATGACTTCCTGGATGAGCCCGGGCAGTTCGGGCCGCATGATGGTGGCGAACTCACGTGGCAGAGCAGATGCTGGATGTCCCGTATCTCCCGCCTTTACTACAGTTGCCATAGAACTCCCCTTACTCCGCGCGTGATCGGAACCGCTGACCGGTAGTGGTGGGGGACACGACCGGTCCCGGGCGACCTCGGTGGTCGCCGGTTGGCGGCGGGTCATAATTGATCTCGGCGCTGCGGAACCCTTGGCACGGTAGACCACGGACAGCTGGTGTGCATCCGGCTCACCACTCTCATTCGGACAACCTCGTTCCGCTGGTGACGTGTTCAGGGCGCCCTGCTCGGGCGCTCTCCGTCAAGGGCCCGGGAGGAGAATGCTCACTTGTGAATGAAGCCGCTCCCGGAATTACTGCCCGTGGGACAAGGAATTGCCTGATGTCTTCGAGCTCTGGCGCTTTGCCAATTCGGCCGTTGCGCCGCCCGGTTACCCGTGCGTAGGGTCCGGATCGCAAGCTGAGCGGGAAGTAGCCGGGAAGCAGCCGGGAAGCAGCAAGGAAGCAGCCAGGTGAACAGGAAGTAGAGCGGGCTTTATCGGAAGGCATTGCCCGGCACCTGCTTCGGTCCTCCGGAGCGCGGATCTCGATTCCGCGTTGGTGGTCCCGGCCCCTCCGGATCACTTGAGGACCCCTCCATCGGACCCCGCGGCGGCCCCCCTGCCGCGGGGTCCCCCCTGATCGGAGAGCAGCGATGAGAGGCGCCCTGAGCGGCCCACGCACGGCGCGACTGGTGGCCGTCGCCGCGGTGGCGTGCGTGCTCGGTCCGCTGGCCGGGCCGGGCTCTGCCGCGCGGGACCAGCGGGAGGCCCGGCTCACGGCCGCGTACGACTGCTCGCTTCCCTCCGGCGCGCAGCGGATCCCCTCCGGTGCACAGCCGATCGAGGTCAGCCTCGACGCGGAGTTCCCCGAGCGCGGCGCGGTGGGCAAGCCGATCCGGCCCGTGGGCGTGACCGTACGGGCGAGTCTGCCGCGGGACGTGGTGGCGCGACTGCTGCCCGAGGGGACGAAGTCGGTCTCCGGCACGGCCACGCTGGCCACGGCGGTCGCGCAGGGGCCGGAACGGGCGCGGGCCGAGTGGGCGGGTCTGGCCGCGAGTGCGGTGGTACTGCCCGCGGAGGGCGCCGTCGAGTTCGGCTTCAGTGGTGACGTACCGCATGTGACCGTCGGTTCCGCGGGTGACGTCGCTTTCAGAGCCGGCCAGTTGGATCTGACGCTCGCCGCCGAAAGCTCCCCGGACACGGACACGGACACGGACACCGGCACTGGCACTGGCACTGGCACCGGCACCGGCACGGAGCCCCCCGCGTCCGCCGCGCTGACCTGCACCCCGGACCGCGACGCCGACCTGCTCTTCGCCACCGTCCCCGTCGAGGCCCCCGCCACCGAGACCCCCGACGTGCCGTCCGCCGGCCCCACGGAACCAGGCGCCCGCACCCCGAAAGGTATCGACCCGGAAGACATCGACCCGGGAGGCATCGACGCCGGACCCCGGCCCCGCGCCGCCACGGACGAGTGCCCGGCGGACCCCCCGAAGGGCAAGCTCGACCCGGAGCGGCTGCCCCCCGTGCCGCCGGGCGGTGAGGTCACCGAGGGCGAACCGACCTCGGCGTGCGCGGTGCCGGTGGGCTTCGCGACCATGCGCAAGCTGAAGGGCTCGGCGATCGTCAACGACCCGCGAGATCCCCGGGTCGGTCTGATGCGTCTCGCGATGCTCATGCGTCATGTGTCCGCGCCCGAGTACAACGAGTACGACCATCTCGGCATCATGCAACTCCCCGACGTCGAGGGCACGTTCCTCACCTTCGGCTTCCAGCCGATCACCGCCAAGGTGCGCTTCGAGGCGCGGCCGGCGACCGTGGTGAACATCATCAGGCCGGGCAAGCCGCCGGTCACCAGGGTCGGCTACTGGCAGCATCTGCGCCTCCACGACGTACGGGTCAACGGCGTGCCCCTCGACGTCGGGCCCAGGTGCCGTACCTCACGGCCCATCGACACCCGGCTCACCGGCAGTTACCCGGTCACCAGTGGCGGGCTGCTCCAGGGCACGCTCGACATCCCGCCCTTCTCGGGCTGCGGAGCGAACGGTGAGGACCTGGACCCCCTGCTCACGGCGACGGTCTCCGGGCCCGGCAACCCCTTGAAGATCCGGCAGGGACCCATCTGCACTGGATCGTCCTGCAAGGCGCCTCCCCTGCCCGAACTCTGAACCGCGAGCCGCTGTACGCGAGCCCGAACTCCGCCAAGGACCCGAACTCTGCGCCAAGGAGGTGCGATGGGAGTCGAAGTGGTCGTCGAAGGGCTGACCAAGTCGTTCGGAAAGCAGAACATCTGGCAGAACGTGACGCTCACCCTGCCGCGCGGTGAGATCAGCGTGATGCTCGGCCCGTCCGGCACCGGCAAGACGGTCTTCCTGAAGTCGATCGTCGGCCTGGTCCGCCCCGAGCGGGGGCACGTCCTCATCGACGGCGTGGACATGGTCAACAGCCGCGAACGGGACGTGTACGAGGCGCGGAAGCTGTTCGGCCTGATGTTCCAGGACGGTGCGCTCTTCGGCTCGCTCAGCCTCTTCGACAATGTCGCGTTCCCGATGCGCGAGCACACCCGCAAGAAGGAGTCGGAGATCCGCCGCGTCGTCATGGAGCGGCTCGACCTGGTGGGCCTGGCCGGCGCCGAGCACAAGCTGCCGGGCGAGATATCCGGCGGCATGCGCAAGCGGGTCGGCCTGGCGCGGGCCCTGGTGCTCGACCCGCAGATCATTCTCTGCGACGAGCCGGACTCGGGGCTCGATCCGGTCCGTACGTCGTATCTGTCCCAGCTGCTCATCGACATCAACGCGGAGATCGACGCGACGATGCTCATCGTCACCCACAACCTCGATATCGCGGCGACCGTCCCGGACAACATGGGGATGCTGTTCCGCCGCGACCTCGTGATGTTCGGCCCGCGCGAGGTGCTGCTGACCAGCGATGAACCGGTGGTCGAGCAGTTCTTGAACGCCCGCCGGGCCGGCCCCATCGGCATGTCCGAGGAGAAGGACCAGGCCACGCTGGACCTGGAGGCCTCCCATGGCATCGTCGCCGGCCCCGCGACGGAGCGGACCATCGTGCCGCAGCTGGCGCCCACCCCCGGACTGCCGGAGCGCAAGGCGGTGCGCCGACGACAGGAGCGGGTCCAGGGCATGCTGCACGAGCTGCCGCCGGCGGCCCGCCGCGCCATCGAGGCGAGTCTCCGAGGCGGCGGCGCGCCCACGCCGGTCGCGTCCCGGGTGAGCCGGGGAGTGCGCACATGACCGCACCCCCCGCCCCCCGTCGGCCGCTGCCGGGCCTGGGTGTCCTGCGCGAGATCGGCCATATGTTCGCGCTCGCGGTGAGCGTGCTCCGCCTGATCTTCAAACGGCCTTTCCAGTGGCGGGAGTTCATCGAGCAGTTCTGGTTCATCGCGAGCGTCACGATCCTGCCCGCGATGCTGGTGACGATTCCGTTCGGAGCGGTGATCGCCCTCCAGGTGGGCTCCCTGATCGAGCAGCTCGGCGCCCAGTCCTTCACCGGAGGCGCCAGCGTCCTTGTGATCATCCAGCAGGCCAGCCCGCTGATCGTGTCGCTGCTCATCTCGGGCGTCGCCGGCTCCGCGATCTGCGCGGACCTCGCCTCGCGCACCATCCGCGAGGAGCTGGACGCCATGCGCGTCATGGGCGTCTCGCCCGTCCAGCGCCTCGTCGTGCCCCGGGTGCTCGCCGTGATGCTGGTCGGGCTGCTCCTCAACGGCCTCGTCTCCGTGGTCGGCACCCTCGGCGGCTACTTCTTCAACGTCGTGATGCAGAACGGCACTCCGGGCGCGTACGTCGCCAGCTTCTCGGCCCTCGCCCAGCTGCCCGATCTCTACATCAGCGAGCTGAAAGCGCTGATCTTCGGCTTCATCGCCGGAGTCGTCGCCGCGTACCGCGGGCTCCATCCGAAGGGCGGACCGAAGGGTGTGGGCGATGTGGTGAACCAGTCCGTCGTCTTCACCTTCCTCATCCTCTTCTTCGTCAACATGGTCCTGACGGGCATCTATCTGCAGCTCGTCCCCTCGAAGGGGCTGTGAACGATGGCCCTCCTCGATCGCGCGGGCAAGAGCCGCGCCTTCGCCTGGCTGGACCGGCCCGGCGATGAACTCCTCTTCTACGTACGGGCGTTGATCTGGATCCCGCGCGCCGTGCGCCGCTATCCCAAGGAGATCCAGCGGCTCCTCGCCGAGGTCGCCTTCGGCAGCGGCGGGCTCGGGGTGATCGGCGGCACCGTCGGCGTGATGATCGGCATCACCGTCTTCACCGGCACCGTCGTGGGACTTCAGGGCTACGCCGCCCTCAGCCAGATCGGCACCGACGCGTTCACCGGATTCGTCTCCGCCTACTTCAACACCCGCGAGATCGGCCCGCTCGTCGCCGCCCTGTCCCTGTCGACCACGGTCGGCGCGGGCTTCACCGCGCAGCTCGGCGCGATGCGCATCAACGAAGAGGTCGACGCCCTGGAGAGCATGGGCGTGCGCTCCACCCCCTTCCTCGTCTCCACCCGCATCGTGGCCGGCGTGATCGCGATCATCCCGCTGTACGGCATCGGCCTCCTCGGCTCCTATCTGGCCTCACGGGCGACGACCGTACTGTTCAACTCCCAGTCCACGGGAACGTACGACCACTACTTCCATCTCTTCCTGGTCCCGACGGACGTGCTCCTGTCGTTCCTCAAGGTGCTGATCTTCAGCGTCCTGGTGATCCTCGCGCACTGCTACTACGGCTTCCGGGCCTCGGGCGGACCGGCCGGGGTCGGGGTGGCCGTCGGCCGGTCGGTGCGGACCGCGATCGTCCTCATCAGCGTCACCGACTTCTTCCTCAGCCTGGCGCTCTGGGGCGCCACGACCACGGTGAAGGTGGCCGGATGAGCGCCCCGCCCAAGGCCCCGATACGCGTGCGCCCGGCACCGGTGGCGCGCACCCGGCCCACGGAGGGCGCCCTCGCCCGCCGCAGACGGCTCGCCGGAGTGGTGTATCTCGTCGTGCCCGCCCTGCTGGTCTGGCTGTCTATCGCCGTGTACGAGAAGGAGTTCACGGACTCCGCGACCGTCGTCGTCGAGACGGGGCGGGCAGGCAGCGAGATGCACCCGAGCGCGGAGGTCAAGCTGCGCGGTGTCGTCATCGGCGAGGTCGACAGGATCGACACGGACGGCCGCACCGCCCGGCTCACCCTCGCGCTGCGGCCCGACCGGATCGGCCGGGTCCCGTCCGACGTGCGGGCCCAGCTGCTGCCCACCACCCTTTTCGGACAGCGGTACGTCGCCCTCGTACCGCCCGCCCATCCCTCGGCGCGGCCGCTCGCCGCGGGCAGTGTCATCCCGCAGGACCGCAGCCGCAGCGCCATCGAGCTGGAGCAGGTGCTCGACAATCTGCTGCCGCTGCTGACCGCCGTACAGCCCCAGAAGCTGTCGGCCACGCTGTCGGCGCTCGCCCGGGCCCTGGAGGGGCGGGGCGAGAAGATCGGCGAATCGATGGTGGCGCTCGACGGCTATCTCAAGGACTTCCATCCCCATCTGCCGACCCTGAACCGGGACATCAAGGAGTTCGTCGAGCTGAGCGACACCTACGCCGAGGCGGCCCCCGACCTCGTCGACGCGCTGCACGACGCCACCACCACGAGCGCCACGCTCGCCGAGAAGCGGGCCGAGCTGTCGACGCTGTACGCGTCCGTCACCAGCGGCGCACAGGAGGCGGGCAGCTGGCTGCGCGCCAACCGGGCCAACCTCATCCGGCTGACCACGACGAGCCGCCCGACCCTGGAGATCCTCGCGCGGTACGCACCCGCGTTCCCCTGCACCCTGCGTACGGTCGCCGACTTCGTCCCGGCGATGGACGCCGCCCTCGGCAAGGGCACGGACCGGCCGGGCCTGCGCGTCGATGTGCGGGTCGTGCCCTCGCGCGGCGCGTATGTGCCGGGCCGGGACACGCCCCGCCACGACGCGGGCGGCGGGCCGCGCTGCTATCCCGTCCCCTACACGGGCGGCTCGAACGCCGCGCGGCAGAGCACGGCCACCACCCTGGGCGGCGTGTCCGGCGGCCTCGGCGTGGCCAACTCGCCCCAGGAGAACAGCCTGGTCACCGAACTCCTCGCCGCACCGGACCAGGCCCGCGGCGGCCCCCTGCCGGACTGGTCGAGCGTGCTCGCCGGGCCGGCCTTCCGAGGGGCGGAGGTGACGCTGAAGTGAGCGGACAGCGCAGTCTGACCGGGCCCGTCGTCAAGTCGCTGGTCTTCGTCGTGGTGACCGCTCTGGCCACCACCGTGCTCGCCCTGAGCGTCGCCGGCACCGATGTCGGCCGGACCCGAAGCTACCGGGCCTGGTTCACCGATGCCACCGGGCTCGACGAGGGCGACTCGGTGCGGATCGCCGGGGTGAGGGTGGGCCAGGTGGCGTCGATCGAGATCGTCCAACGCCGCTATGCGCAGGTCGAGTTCACTCTGGACGCGGACCGGCGGGTGCCTGCGTCGGCGACGGCGTCCATCAAGTATCTGAACATGGTCGGGCAGCGCTTCGTCGATCTGCGCCGTGGTGCCGGACCGGTCGGCCGCACTCTCGATCCGGGGCAGACCATTCCGCTGAGCCGCACCACCCCGGCGCTCGATCTGACGCAGCTCTTCAACGGGTTCCAGCCGCTGATGCAGGGCCTGTCCCCGCGGGAGACCAATCGGCTCGCGGCGTCGATCGTGCAGGTCCTGCAGGGGGAGGGCGGCACCGTCGAGAGCCTGCTGCGGACCATCGGTTCGCTGACCACCACGGTCGCCGCCAAGGACCGGGTGATCGGGGAGGTCATCGGCAACCTCAACCAGGTTCTCAAGACCGTCAACACCCGCCAGAAGGGGTTCACCGAACTCATCGGCACGGTCGAGGAGTTGGTCTCCGGGTTCGCCGCCGACCGCAAGACCGTCGGGCGGTCCATCGGCTCGCTCGCCAGGCTCAGCGTGAGCACGGCGGATCTGTTCGGGGAGAGCCGGGCACCCCTGAAGGACGGCATCCGCGATCTGGGGCGGGTGTCCCGGACCCTCGCCGACCATGCGCCGCTGGTCGAGAACTTCCTGGAGAAGACCCCGCGGAAGATGGCCGCCGTCTCCCGGATGGCGTCGTACGGCTCCTGGCTGAACCTCTATCTCTGCGAGGCGAAGGTCAGCGGCGTCTCCACCTATGACGGCAGCCCGCCGCCGACCGGACTCGCGATCAAGGATGCGAGGTGCCGGGCATGAGGCGCGCGAGAATGAAGCTGCCCTTACGGCGGCTGTCCCGACGGCGGCTTCCTCGACGGTGGCTGCCCCGGTTGCGGCGTCCCCGGCTCAAGCCCATCGGCGAGCGCAACCCGGTGGCCGTCGCCCTGGCCGGGCTCCTTGCCATGACCCTCATCGGGCTGCTCGCCTACCACGCCGAATCGCTGCCCGTGATCGGCGACGGCACCCGCTACACCGCCGACTTCAGGGATTCGGCGGGGCTCAAGGCGGGCGACGAGGTGCGGATCGCCGGTGTACGCGTCGGCCGGGTGGAAGGCGTCGCCCTGGACGGTCCCAAGGTGAAGGTGACCTTCGAGGTGAAGGACGTCTGGATCGGCGACCGCAGCACCGCCGGTATCGCCATCAGGACCCTCCTGGGCGCCAAATACCTGGCGGTCGACCCGCTCGGCAGCCGCCGGCAGGACCCCGGCAAGCGCATCCCGGCTGCCCGTACCACCTCCCCGTACGACGTGCTGGAAGCCTTCAACGGCCTGAGCCGCACGGCGGGAGACCTCGACGAGGACCAGCTCGCCAAGAGCTTCAAGGCCATCTCCGGGACGTTCCGGGACACCCCGCCGCACGTCCGCAAGGCCATGACGGGACTGGCCGCGCTCTCCCGGACGGTCTCCACGCGCAATGACGAGCTGGCCGAACTCCTGGACGGGTCGGCCAAGTTCACCAAGGCAGTGAACGGCAAGCAGAAGCAGTTCGAGCGGCTGCTCGACAACGGCAACCTGCTGCTCGAAGAGGTACGTCACCGCCGCGACGCCATCCATGGACTGCTCACCGGCGCCCGCGACCTGGGCACGGAGCTGAGTGGCCTCGTCGACGACAACGAGCGGCGGCTCGGGCCCACGCTCGCCGCGCTCGACCGGGTCACCGACGTCCTCACCAAGAACAAGAAGAACCTCGACAAGGCCCTCGCCGCCGCCGGACCCTACTACCGGCTCGTCGGCAACACCCTCGGCAACGGGCGCTGGATGGACGGATATATGTGCGGCCTCGTCCCCAAGGACCATCTGCCCGCGGGCACGGGCCCGGCCACCGGGTGCATGCCGCCGAAGCGGGGAGGCGGACGCTGATGCCCCGCGCATCCACGCGCACCCGCGCACGCGGCGGACGGCTCCTGGTCGTCCTCATCGTGCTCGCCCTGCTCGCGGCGGCCGGGATCGCCGGGGAGATGGTCCTCGCCCGCGGTGGGGGCGGCAAGCACATCACCGCCTACTTCGACCGGGCCGTCGCCGTGCACGAGGGGTCCGACCTCAGGGTGCTCGGGATCCGGGTCGGCAGCGTCGACGAGATCCGGCCCGAGGGCAAACAGGTACGGGTGTCGCTCACCCTGGACGAAGGAGTGAAGGTGCCCGCCCAGGCGCGGGCTGTCGTGGTCGCGCCCAGCGTCGTGTCCGGGCGGTTCGTACAGCTCAGCCCCGCCTACAGCAGCGGCCCGCAGATCCGCGACGGCGCCGTCATCGACGCCGGGCACACCGCGACCCCGGTCGAGGTCGACGAACTCCTGGAGAGCGTCACCGAGTTGAGCGACGCCCTCGGTCCCGACGGCGCCAACAAGGACGGAGCGCTCGCCGGTCTTGTCAAGGCCGGGGCGGAGAACCTCGACGGCAACGGCAAGGACATCGGCGACACCATCCACCAGCTCGGCGGCGCCTCCGCCGTCCTCAACGGAAACAGCGGCGACCTCGTCGAGACCGTCGAGCAGCTGCAGAAGTTCATCAGCATGCTCAAGCGCAAGGACGGTCAAGTGCGGCGCGCCGTCACGCAGTTGTCCCGGGTCGCGGACTTCCTCGCCGAGGACAAGGACGACCTCGCCGCCGCCCTCAAACAGCTCGGCACGGCACTGGGCCAGGTCAAGGGCTTCATCAGCGACAACCGCGGCCGCCTCAAGTCGAACGTCGACAAGCTGGCCGGCCTCACCCGGTCCGTCGTCGACCAGCGGGCCTCGGTCGCCGAGGCCCTGGACGCCCTGCCGCTCGCCGCCGCCAACCTCGACCGGGCGTACAACCCACGCACCCGAACCATCGACGGCCGCGCCAATATGAACGAACTGTCCGCGACGGCAGGCACCCGGAGCAGCGGCACCGAAGACCTCGTCGCCGTCCCTCAGGACCGGATCAAGACCCTGCCCGCCCTGCCCCTGCCGCCGGTCGGCACTGTGTACGGCACGCCGGACGGCGCGGACGGCGCCGACCGCGACGCCGGGGGAGACCGGTCATGAAGCGCCGCACCGCACGTATCGCCCTCGGTCTCTGTCTCACCGTGACACTGGGAGGTCTCGCCCTGAGCAGCGGCGGCGTCCGCGAGTTCGACGGCCTCCAGGACCTGCCGCTGCCCGGTGGCGCCGACCTCGGCGACCATCCGTACGAGATCACCGCCGAGTTCCGGGACGTCGTCAGCCTCTTCCCGCACTCCGCGGTCAAGGTCAACGATGTCGAGGTCGGCCGCGTGACCCGGATCGCGCCGGCCGACGACGGCTGGACCGCACGCGTCACCCTGAAGGTCAACGGCGGCGTACACCTGCCCGCCAACGCCTTCGCCAACCTTGAGCAGTCCAGCGTCCTCGGCGAGAAGTACGTCCAGCTCGTCGCCCCCGACGACATGCGGGCCCGCCCCGACCTCCAGGGCGCCGCCGCGGCCGGTACGAAGGCGGCGTACGCGAAGAACCATGGACGGCTGCGTGACGGCGCCGTCATCCCCGTCGCCCGCACCAACCGCAACCCCGAGGTCGAGGAGGTCTTCGGCGCCCTGTCGATGATCCTCAGCGGCGGCGGCGTACAGCAGATCCAGACCATCTCCGGCGAACTCAACAAGGCGCTCGGCGGCAACGAACCCGAGATCCGCTCCATGCTGCGGCAGATCAACACCACCGCGAAGAATCTCGACAAGAACAAGAAGCACATCACCGCCGCCCTCGACGGCATGAACCGGCTCTCCACCACGCTCGCCACCCGCGACCGCGAGATCGGCGAGATCCTGCGGGACCTCCCGCCCGGCCTGAAGGTCCTCAGCGACCAGCGCACCTCGCTCGTCACCATGCTGCGCGCCCTCGACTCGCTCTCCTCGGTCGCCGTCGACACAGTGAACCGGACCAAGGCCGACCTCGTGGCCGACCTCAAGGCCCTCGCCCCGGTCCTGAAGAACCTCGCGGACGCGGGAGCCGATCTGCCCGAGTCGCTGCAGGTGATGTTCACCTATCCGTTCACGGACGAGGTGCTCACCGGGGTGAAGGGCGACTACCTCAACGTCTATCTGAAGATCGCGGCGACCCCCGGCACGGAGATCGTGCCGCCGGTCCGCGGAGGCGGCGCCGCGACGCGCTCGTCCCTGCCGCTGCCCGCGGTCACCCACACCCCGGGAGGCGGCTCCTAGTGCTCACCCTCTCCACCCACCTCAAGAACATCGCCTTCCTCGTCCTCGGCGCCGTCGTTCTCGCGTACATCGCGGTGACGTACGCGGATCTCGGGCGGTACGTCGGCGCCCGCGACTACTACACGGTGAAGGTCGAACTCGCCGAGACCGGCGGCCTGTTCAGTCATGGCAACGTCACCTACCGGGGCGTCGACGTCGGCCGGGTCGAAGCCGTCGAGCTGACGGCCGACGGGGTCGAGGCCCGTGTCCGCATCGACGAGTCCGCGCCGAGGATACCCAGTGACCTGGAGGCGAAGGTCGCCAACCTCTCGGCGGTCGGCGAGCAGTACCTCGATCTGAGTCCGCGCACCGACACCGGGCCCTACCTCGCCGACGGTTCGGTGGTCCCCAGGCAGGCGACGCGCACGCCCGCGCCGGTCACCGACGTCCTCACCAGCGTCGACCGGCTCGCCTCCTCGGTGGACACCCATGCGCTGCGTACGGTCGTCGACGAGCTCGGCAAGAGCTTCGCGGGGCGCGGGCAGGACCTGCAGATCCTCATCGACACCGGCAGCGAGTTCATCCGGGCGGCGAACAGAGCGCTGCCCGCCACCTCCAGACTCCTCATCGACGGGGAGACGGTGCTGCGCACCCAGAACGAACAGTCCGACGCCCTGAAGTCCTTCGCGAGCGGCACCGCCGAACTCGCCGCGCAGCTGAAGAGGTCCGATCCCGACCTGCGCCGCCTCATCGCCCAGACCCCCGAAGCCGCAGCCCAGTTCACGGCCCTGCTCCGGGACACCGACCCCGGTCTCAGCGTCGTGCTCGCCAACCTCGTCACCACCTCCGAGCTCCTGGTGACCCGCCAGCGCGGCATCCGCGAACTGATGGTGCGCGTCCCGCAGGTCGCCGCCGCCGGAGCCACCGCCATCGGCCCGGACGGGGTGCGCTTCGGCATGGTCACCACCTTCTTCAAGCCGCTGCCCTGCACCGCCGGATACGGCTCCACCACCTACCGCAACGGCCTCGACACCTCACCGGCCCCCACCAACACCGAGGCCGCCTGTACCGCGAGCCCCGGCAGCGGCCAGAACGTACGCGGCTCCGGCAACGCACCGCGCGGTGGCGTGCCCGACCCCGCGCGGCCGGGGTCGAGCGGGCTCGGCCGGGGCGGCGGGGCGTCGTCCGGCAGTCCGACCGACCTGGGCGGGCTGCTCGGGATGGGGGCGTCATGAGGCGGCGAGGGGTGTGGCTGCTCGCGCTGGTCCTGGCCGCGCTGTTCTGCGGCTTCTCGGGCTGGACGTACGCGCGGACACAGGCCGACGACGGGCCGGCCCATGCCCGCGACCGTGACGCCGTCCTGGCCGCGGCACGCCGCCACATCGCGGCCCTGAACAGCATGGACGGCCGCGATGTGCGGGCCTCGCTGCGTGCCTGGACCGACGCGGCGGACGGGCCTCTCAAGGACGAGCTGCGGCGCACCGGCGACGACAGCGCCAAGGTCCTCGAACAGGAGGGCACCAGCACGCGCGCCACCGTCACCGACGCGGCGCTCACCGCCCTCGACACCCGAGCCGGCACGGCGAAGGCCATCGCCACGGTCCGCGTCGTGGTGACCGAGCGCAGCGGCAGGTCCACCACCGACCGCAAACGCTTCGAAGCCGGCCTTGACCGCACGGGGGAGAGCTGGAGACTCAGCTCTCTGACGGCACTTGCGGTGGGTCCGCGGTGAGCGGCAAAGAGCGCGTCCTCGCCATGCTCGTACTCGCCGCCCTGCTCCTGGCCGGCGGCGGCCTCCTGATCCTCGCCGACAGGGCCGCGCACACCCCGGCGGCCGCCAACCACGCGCTGACCGACAGCGAGCGGACCCGACAGGTCATCGGCGACGTCAGCGACGCCCTCGCCGCGGTCTTCACCTACACGCCCGACGGCCTGGCCACCACCGAGCGCCGCGCGCGTGACGTGCTGCGCGGTACGGCGGCCGAGGACTACCGGAACCTGATCGGCAAACTCCGTCGGCAGGTACGGACCCAGAAGCTGTCGCTCACCACCCAGGTCGTACGCGCCGGAGCCGTCGACCTCACCGGCGATCGCGCACGGCTCCTGGTCTTCCTCGACCAGCGGGCCGAGCGCGAGGGCGCCAAGGCGACCACCGCGGCCGCCCAGCTCTCGGTCAGGGCGCACCTGGACGACGGCCATTGGCTGATCACCGACATCAAGGCCCGATGAAGGCTTGTTCGAAGCCTGTTGAAGGCCCGTGAGGGGAGAGGGACATGGCAGCACGTTGGGTACGTACGACATCCCGGAGCGGTACGAAACTCAGCCTCGCCTCGACGGCGGCGGCCTTCGCCCTGGGCTTCGCCGTCTGGACGGGCTCGTCCTGGTACGTGGCGGCCCACGACGACTCCGCGGCGTTCGCGGAGACCCGCGACGAGGTCCTCGCGGTGGGCGAGCAGGCCGTCCAGAACATGAACACCCTCGACCACCGCGACCTGAAGGACGGCCTCGACACCTGGGAGCAGTCCGCGACCGGAGACCTCCTCGACGAACTGCGCGAGGGCAGGCCCGCGTTCGAGAAGCAGGTGCGCACCGCGCGCACGGTCACCACGGCCGAGGTGCTGTCCGGAGCCGTGACCGAACTGGACGAACGCGAGGGCCGGGCCGGCGTCCTGATCGCGGTACGCATCACAGTCGACCCGCCGAAGAAGAAGCCGAGCACCAAGGAGAGCCGGCTGCTCGGCGAGCTGACCCGCACCGACGAGGGCTGGAAGCTGAGTGGGCTCGGCCAGGCCCCCGCGGGCGAGCAACCCACCGACAGCCCGTCCGACTGAGGGGTCCATCCATGTCGACGACACGCCATCTGGTCAACCGGCGACGGCGGTTGACCGCGGCCCTGACTCAGGAGACACGTATGACGCCGGCGCCGCGGGCGCCGCGACCGAAACCCTGCGAGGTCCGGAAGCGGACCGCGCGCGGATCGGTGCCCTGGCCGCTGCTGCTCGCGCTGCTCGCCGTACTGGCCGGGGCCTTCGCCGTCCTCGCCCACACCCGGGCCGAGAGTCTGCGCGCCGCACCCGCCCTGCGCAACGCGGCGCTCACCGACACGGCCCGCACCGGCGAGGTGAAGGGCGCGGTCGGCCAGGCCGTCGACGCGGTCTTCTCCTACGACCACACGGACCCCGGCCGCACCGAGAAGGCCGCGGCCGAGCACCTCACCGGCGAGGCGGTCGGTCAGCACAAGGAGATGCTCGCGCGGATCCGCGCCCAAGGGGGCAAGCAGAAGCTCGTACTCAGCACCACCGTGACACACAGCGGAGTCGAGGTCATCGACGGCGACCGGGCCCGGGTCCTGGTCTTCGCCGACCAGAGCAACACCAGTACCGCCAAGGGCGGATCGGACACGTACGCGTCCGCGATGTTCGCCGTGGACGTGGTCCACCGGGGCGGGACCTGGCGGATCGCGAACATCGACACGTTCAGCCGGTAGAGACGAACAGCTAAAGACGACAGGTAAACGCGAACAGGTAAACGCGAACAGGTAAAGACGAAGGAGAGCCAGGGATGAGCAAGTACAGAAACGGAAACGGCAGGGTCGCCCTCCTCGTGGCCGCCACCATCGCGATCGCGGCGCCCATCTCAGGGTGCAGTTCACGCGTCGACGACGGCCCGCAGGTCGACTGGGCCTCGGGCGTCTGCGACAGCGTGCAGGACGTCGGGTCCAAGCTGACGCTCCCCTCGTCGGACCAGAAGGACGCGGAGAAGTACCACTCCGAGGTCGTCACCTTCCTGGACGCGCTCGGCCACCGACTCGCGACGCTGGACAAGAAGATGCAACAGGACGGGGCTCCGCCTGTCGACGGCGGCGACGCCGCGTACAAGAAGGCACTCGCCAACCTCCGCGAAGCCCGCGACAGCCTCTCCGGCACCACCGCGCAGCTCAAGAAGGCCAAGGTCATCGACAAGAAGTCGCTGAAAGCGGCGCTGAAGAAGGCCGGCGCGGGCATGGACAAGGCGGGCGCCTACCAGGGCCCCGCCCATGACTTCCGCGCCGACCCCGCGCTCCGGCAGGCCTTCGACAAGGCACCGGAGTGCGCGAACCTGCCCGGGTCCGGATCCTCGGCGCCGCCCGCCGGATAGGGCCGGGGCCCGACGAAGTCGAAGAGCCGCGGGCTTCAGCGGGGACGTTCCTGGTCCGCGGCGTCCGGGTCAGCCTCTACGGGAAAGCGCTCTTCCAGAGCGTTGCGGCGGATACATGCCCACACTTCGGGGCTGGCCGCGGTCAGTGTGACGGTGATGCCGACGGGGTACAGCGCCTGGCAGATGCCCAGCAGCGTGTACAGGCTGGCGCTGTCGCAGTAGGTCACGCCGGACAGGTCCAGCACAAGGCGCCCGCGTGTCTCGGGCCGTGTTGCGAGAAGCGTCACCGCTTCGCGCAGGTCGGCCGAGGTGGAGAAGTCCAGCTCGCCCGTGAGTGCAACCATGACTGCGGCCCCGGCCGGGTGGTCCTGATGGATGACCAGACGGGGCAGATGGGGCTCTCTCATCGCTAGTCCCGTGTGCCTGCGGACCCGCCTCACTACCGAAGCGAATACTGAGGCCCGAAGATATCCGGCCGTCGGCGAGTTCGCCATCGCCGGCCCGGGACGATGCCGCACTCCGTGCGTCATCGTCCAAGGAGCACGTCGTCGGCCCGCGCGGTGTAGACCGGGTCGCAGCCGGAGAGGAAGTTCGACCGCTGCGCGCAGGAAGACCCTGAGCCGGGATCGGCGGGTGAAGCCCTTGAAAGGGGCCATGCGGTCTTCCTGGCGGACGCGCCATCCTTCCGACAGGCCCACGGAGGGAACCAGCCATGCGCTGATCACCACCGCCGCCTCCACCCCTACGGCCCAGCACGGGCAACGGGAAACTACTTTTTGTACGCGAGGTCCATGGCGATGGTGTTGCCGGGGCCCGCCGTGAACGCGCTGATCATGTCGTTGAAGCCGCCGCAGTCCTTGAGCCCGGGCAGGGTGTACGTGCCCGTGAGCCTGCCGCCGCTGTAGGGTTGGAAGCGGCCTTCGCTCGTGAGGTCGATCCTGGCGGGCTCGGTGGACCCGCAGTTCGGCCCGCCGCCTATGGGCAGTCCGAACGCGGCCACGCCGGTGAGTTTGACGTACATCTCGGAGTGCGACGTGAGGCGGCCCGCGGTGTCGAGGGTCCCCGTCGTCTTCGCCGTCTGGTCGAAGGCGATGTCCGCGGTCGCGGGCAGGAAGCCGAGGATCGTGAACCGGCCCTTGGCCGGGTCGAGGTGGAGATCGGCGTCGAAGGTTCCCTTGTCCGGGGCGTAGCGGGTGTCGATGCCGCCGGACAGCGGGGCGGTGCCGTTGGCCGCCTTGATGAACGAGCTGCCCTTGATGGCGAAGCTCAGCGGCACCGGCTCACCGCCCGGGTCTGTCGCGGCCGGTTCCACCTGGATGGTGTGCAGCGTCTTGTTCTGGCTTGCCGGATCGAGGGTGCACTCGGTCTCGAAGGTGTCAAGGCCCGTCTTGTCGCCGGCCGTGTCCCGTGGAGTCATCGTCAGGAGCAGGCTGTTGACGTCGATCCTTACGCTGCCGGGCTGCCGGAACGTCAGCGGCGGGGCCTGTCCGGTCGCGGTGACCTCGAAGTCGGCGGGCGGGTCCGGCAGGGGCTTGTTCGGGATGGTGTTGTCGATGCCGATGTCCAGCGGGCCCTCCGGCATATGGACGGTCACGTCCGCGGTGGCGACCCCTTCGAGGGTGGCGCCGCCGACCGTACTCAGCGCGGCGGCGGCCTCCCCGCCGACCTTGGACACCGAGGTGATGCGGAAGGCCGGGATCCGCTCGCCGACCTTCGCCTTGGCGGGCAGGTCCGCCTTGATGACGACCGTGAGTGGATCCTCCTCCATGATCGGGAACACGCACTGGTACGTCTGGGTCAGTGACACCGGTTCCGCGGCGGCCGGCGGGCCGGAGGCCACACCGATCAGCCCGGCAAGCAGCAGTACGGCGGGGGCGGCCCGCCACGGTAGGGCGCGCGATCTCAGCACTGCCTCTCCAATTCCTGGGAAACGGTCCGGCCCCCCGCCTCGAAGGGGGCGGGGGGCCGGGTCGGAATGCGGACTCACCGCTGGGGGTGGGGCTACTTCTTGTAGGTGAGGTCCATGGCGATGGTGTTGCCGGGTCCCGCCGTGAACGCGCTGATCATGTCGTTGAGGCCGCCGCAGCCCTTGAGGCCGGGCAGGGTGTAGGTGCCCTTGAGCTTGCCGCCCTGGTACGGCTGGAAGCGGCCCTCGCTGGCGAGGTCGATCTTGGCGGGCTCGACGGTCTTGCAGTCGGCGCCGCCGCCGATGGGCAGGCCGAAGATGTTCACGCTGGTGAGCTTGACGAACATCTCGGAGTGCGACTTCAGGCTGCCGGACGTGTCCAGCGTGCCGGTGGTCGTCCTGGACTGCTCGAAGGCGACGTCCGCCGTTGTGGGCAGGAACCCCAAAATCGTGAACTGGCCCTTGGTCGGGTTCAGTTTCAGATCCGCGTCGAAGGTGCCCTTGCTCAGGTCGTAGCGGGTGTCGATGCCTCCCACCAGTGCGGTGTTGCCGTTGGCGGCCTTGATGAACGACGTGCCCTTGATGTCGTAGTTGAGCTTCACCGGGTCACCGCCCGGCGGGTCCGTGGGCGGGTCGGTCGGAGGGTCGGTCGGGGGATCGGTGGGCGGGTCCGTGGGCGGGTCCGTCGGGGGATCGGTGGGCGGATCGGTGGGCGGGTCCGTGGGGTTCGTGCCGTCACTGATGGTCATCGTGTGCAGCGCGGTGGGCTGCCCCGCGTCCAAGGTGCAGTCCGCCGGGAACTCGTCGCCGTTGGGCGGGAGTTGGACCGGGGCGCCGGACGCGTCCCGGGCGATCATGTTGTGCAGCTTGAGGCCCGTCACGTCGAACTTGGCGGTGCCCGCCTTCTCCCAGGTCAGCAGGTCACCCGGTGACTTGCCGGTGGCGATCACGGTGAACGCGGCCGCCGGGTTGGGGATGTCGGCCTTGGCGACGGTGTTGACCACCTTGATCGGCAGATTGCCGCCGCCGCCCGGCAGGGTCACCTTCACATCGGCGGTGGCCTTGCCCTCCAGGGTGACCGCACCGAGCACACCGAGACCCTGCGCGGCCCGCGCGCTGACCTTGGTGACGGCCTTGATGTCGTACGCGGGGACCGTCTCGCCCACCTTCATGGTGGCAGGCATGTCGGCTGTGATCTCAACTTCGATCGGGTCGTTGTTGATGATCGGGAACTTGCAGGTGTACTTCTGCGTGAGCTTCACCGGGTCGGCGGAGGCGGAACCCCCGCCCAGGCTGACCAGACCGGTGACGAGGCCGGCGGCCGCCACCGTACTCAGGGCGGTGCGTGCCCTGACTCTTCTCTTGTGCACTCCCATGAGCTACCTCTCGGGCTACGTGAATGGGCACAAACGAAAGTCGCTGCCATCTCCCCGATTCCCGACTCGCCGGCCCGGTTGTCCAGGGAAATCGGAAGATGCGAAATGCGCCGCCGCGAGGGAAAGCGCCTGTCGATGGAGCTTCCGCAGGCGATACGGCGGCGTTTCGAATACGTAAACTACTGGTGGGTAGTTGGGCGGTCAAGCCCTGCTTCGGGCCATCGTCAAAAGGAAGGTGACGGTCCGGAGGATTTGTGACCGCGGTGAGTACGCAATGGTACGCGGATGACAAATTGCGTACTCCGCGCCGCCGAGCTGCATCGATCTGCGCCGATCGGGTTGACCGACACCTTACCCGTCAGTACTAATTGCTCGATTGTGTCAATTCTCAGAATTGGGGTCACATATGGGAGACCGAATGGTCTGGGCACCGGCCCTGACCGGAGTCGCCGGGGTGTTACTCGCACTGGCCGGTGGCGGTGGCAGCGCGTCCGCGGAGCCGGTGTCGCTCGCGCAGAAGTACACCTGCAAGTTTCCGATCATCAACAATGACGCCATCGAGGTCGCGATCACCACGGACATGCCGGCCACCATGAAGGTCGGCGAGTCGGTGCCCGAGTACGACATCAAGGCCGTCACCAAGGTCAGCGCGCGGGCCGCGCAGGGTCTCGGTGTGCTCGGCGCGACCACGCTTGAGGGCAAGGCGACCGCCGATGTCGTCGTCACCCAGCCCGGTGGCGACGGCGCGTTGCCCATCAAGGTCGTCAATACCGTCGCCAAGGCCAATATCCCCGATCCCGCCGCCGCGTTCGAGGTGACGGCGACCGGCAAGTCGCCGGGCGGGCTGCTGACCTGGGCCAAGGCGGGTGAGGCGGCCTTCGACGTGAAGGGCCTGAAGCTGCACAACATGATCGCCCGGGATGCGGAGGGCAAGCCCGTCCAACTGCCGCCGAACGGTGACGAGTTCGTGGCGGAGTGCACCCTCGACGCGGGTCAGAAGACGCTGCTGCACAAGATGACGATCACAGGTGGCGGCGGCACGGACCCGTCGGATCCGCCCACGGACCCGCCGACCGATCCGCCGACCGATCCGCCCACGGACCCGCCGACCGACCCCACCGACTCCGCTGATCCCACGGACCCGACCGACGGTGGGGCCACCACCGGCGGCTCTTCGGGTGGCGACTCGGGTTCGACGGGTGGCTCGGGCACGAGCGGCGGCTCGAACGCTTCCGACACCCAGCTCGGTACCGACGTGACCAGCGGCTCGGACGGCCTCGCGGCGACCGGTATGTCGGGCATCGGCCTGATGCTGGCGGCGGCGGGCGGCCTCGGCGCCGCCGGCATAGCAGCCTTCCACTATCTGCCGCGGCGCATCAGAAAGGACGGACAGACGGCCTGAGACTGCCGCCGTACGACAGTGAAGCGGGCGGCGCGGGCGGGGGGGGGGGCGGGAGGCGCGGCCAACCGCACGCGGTCGGCCGCGGGGGCCTGCGCTGGGGGGGGGGGGCGCGG
>NZ_JBSFTT010000035.1:0-66437 GCF_053591415.1 Streptomyces sp. NPDC003032
GCGCGAAACACGCGGCGGAGCCGAGACCGAGAAGGAACGCGCCCCACGTGATCTGGTTGGGCGTGATTCTCGTGCGCATCGCGGTGAACCGCACGAGCGGCGTGGCGACCGGGTCGACAAGCAACACGGTCCACCACGCGTCGCGCTTCTTCTGAGTGATGCGACGCACCTCGGCGAGGGGCGGTATGTCTCGACGCATGTGGGGTCAACTTCCTGGCGTTCGACGAAAGTTCATCTCACGCTAGGGAGGGGTTCGTGCAAGTCACAAGATTCCCGGCGTGCAACCTTTCACCGGGGGTAACAGTCAACCTTTCAGGACGAGTCAATGGCCCCTCCAGGACAGTGCCGCGTTACCTGAGCGTTACCAAATGTCCCGGCTTTTACTGAATGGCGTCACAGAGCGTTACGCCGAGGGTCGGGCGGCCCGTGCCTTCGCCAGCTCCTCCTCGATGAGATCGGCCGCCTGCCGCGTACCGCCCTCCGCCGCCATCGCAGCCTGGGCCGCGGCCAGTCCGCGGGCGACCTCGGGGTCCTCGACCAGCGCGAGGACCGCCTCGCGCAGCGCGTCGGCGGTCGCCTCCGCCATCGGCAGATGCCGGGCCACACCGAGCCCCTGCAGCATGTCGGCGTTGCCGAACTGGTCGGTGGCCAGCGGCACGGCCACCATCGGCGTCGCGGTGGCCAGCCCCTCCTGACTGCCGCCCGCGCCCGCGTGCGTGATGAACGCGTCCGCCTGCCGGAGGATCGCCAACTGCGGCACCCAGTGGTGCACCTCCACGTTCCCCGGCACCTCGCCGAGCTGGCCCGCGTCGACATGCTTGCCGACCTGGAGCACCATGTGCCAGCCCGGCAGGTCCCCGAAGGCCTTGACGCACTCGCGGTAGAAACCGGGCTGCTTGGTGAAGGCCGAGCCGAGCGAGACGAGAAGCACCTTCTCCGCGCCGGCGGGCCGTTCCCAGTCGCCCTGCGCCACCCGGTCACCTTGGCAGGCGCCGACGAACGTGTGCACGTTCTCGTCGACCCGGTCGGCGTTCGGCTGCAGCGCCTTCGGGATCAGCACGAGCGAGCGCGGCGGCCTGCCGACGAAGGGGTCCGGGTGCTGGGTGACGCCGTTCTCGGCGAGCCAGCCGATGAAGCGGTCGTAGTACGCCCGGCCGCGCTCGGACTCCTTCAGCTCCGCGTACATCGGCTCGGCGACCTCCTCCTCGTAACCGTCCCAGGCGACGAGGTTCGGCGAGAGCGAGATCTCGGGGACGCCCCAGCGGCGGGCGAGGACCCGCGCCGGGTACGAGGTGATGTCGTACAGGACGAGGTCGGGCTCATCGCCCTCGTAGGCGCGGGCGAGCTGCGGCAGGACCTCGATCGCGTCGGCGAGGAACGGCTCGATGTTGTCGATCAGCTCGGTGCCCCAGGCGTCCGGGTCGTCGTCCGGCGACGGGAGCGTGGTGTCGTAGAGCCGGGGTTCGGCGCCGGTCTCGGCGACCTTGGCCTCGAAGGCGTGCGGGATGGCGTACGTGACGCGGTGGCCGCGGGCGACGAGTTCCCGGATGACTTCGAGGCTCGGGTTCACGTGGCCGTGGGCGGCGATCGAGAACATGGCGATGTGGGCGGGCCTGTCGGGCCGGGGTGTGGTCATACCCGGACCCTAAGCGAGACGATACGTCTCGTGCAATATATTTGGCATACGGCGCCCCGCTCCCTGCCTCACCGCCTCATTCGGCGCCCGGCTCACGCTCCGCCGACTCGTTGTAGCGCAGCAGATACTCGGCGAACCGCGACAGATCCGGCCCACTCCACTCCCCCAGCCGTTCCTGGAAAGCGACCCGGCGGGCATTGCCGACCTGCGCCAGCACGTCGTTGCCGCGGTCGGTGAGGTGCAGCACATGGACCCGGTGATCCGTCGGATCGAGCCGCCGCTCGACGAGCCCGGCCTTCTCCAGGGCCCCCACCTGCCTGCTGATCGTCGACTTGTCGAGGGTGTAGTGCGCGGCCAGGTCCGTGGCCCGGCAGCCTCCCTGATCTTCGAGGTGGCTGAGCAGTGTGAAGGACACGAGCGAGAGCTCGGGGTGCATCCTCGCGGCGGTGGCGCGCGCCCGCCGGGCGAACGCCGTCATCTCCCGCTGGATGATCTCGATGGATTCACCCCTGGGACCCGGGGTGGGGCCACTGCGGACACCGTCTCGTTCGGTCACGATTTCTCCCTCTTCCCGAATGGTTGTAGAGTACAACATCAAGAAAGAGTTGTATTTACCAACTATCTGTCGGGTCTTCCATACCGACCGACTACCTGGAGCCCCCATGTCCGCCACCGCGGCACCCGCCCCCGGACTGCGCGACACCCTGCGCCATGTCCTCCTCCATCTGGTGACACCCCTGCTGATGTGCCTCGGCATGGGCCTCGCCTACATGGGCGCGTTCGTCACGCCCGAGCCGAACGACCTGCCGATCGCCGTCGTCGGAACGGGCCCGCAGACCCAGGTCCTCGCGCAGACCGTCAAGGACAAGGCGGGCGACGCGCTCGACGTACGTACCCTCGCCGACCGCGAGCAGGCCGTCGACGCGCTCAAGTCCCTGGACATAGCCGGGGCCTATGTCCCCGACGCCGAGTCGCCCGAGCTGATCGTCGCCTCCGCGGGGTCCGACATGAGCGCGATGGCGGTGCAGAAGATCTTCACGCCGTTCGCGGCGGAGCAGGGCGTTCCGTTGAAGGTCACCGATGTGGCGGCGCCGGTGGCCGACGACCCCACGGGCCAGGGCCTGTTCTTCCTGCTCGTCGCCGTCAGCATCGGCTCCTACGCCTCGGTGGCCGTGCTCGGCGCGGCGGGCGCGGGGCTGCGGATGCGGGCGCGCGCGGGTCTCGTCGTGGGGGTCTCCCTCGCGGTCAGTCTGATCGGTGCGGCGCTCGCGGGGCCGATCTTCCACCTGGCGCACCAGGGCCTCTGGGGCGTCTGGGCGATGTCCTGGCTCTACTCGGCCGGGGTCCTCTTCATCGGCGTAGGACTGCATACGTTCCTCAAGCGCTGGACGACGCTGACGATGATGGTGCTCTTCGTGATGCTGAACTTCACGACGTCCGGCGGTCTCTTCCGGCCCGAGCTGCAGAACGGCTTCTTCGGCTCGCTGCACGCGTTCTGGAACGGCGCGGGCTTCGTCGAGGGCATTCGCAGCCACCTCTACTTCGGCGGCCACGACCTCGGCCGGCACGTCCTGACGCTGACCGCGTGGCTGGCGCTCGGCCTGCTGATGGTCGCCGTCGCGGGGCTGTGGGAGCGGCGCCGGCGCACGGCGGTGGCCTCCGCCGTCGCCTCCCGTGAGGCGGCACAGGAGGAGGAGAGGGAAGAGGAGATGGAGGAGTCGGTCGCGGTGTGACAACCGCCCTTCCCGACAGCCCTTCCCGACCACCCCTCCCGCCCCCTCCCCACCGGCGACGTCAGGTGTCCGTCAGGCGCGTGCGCCAGGCTGTGCCGCTGTCCGACAGCCGCGTCGGGCACGGCAGCGCGTGCCCGACAGACCCGGGGAGAAGCCGTGTTCACACGACCCTTACGTGTACGTCGAGGACGCCCGAGAGCGACAACCCTGAGCGTGGGGGCCGCCGCCCTGGCAGTGGCCCTGGCATTCGCCGGACACGATCCGGCGTCGGCCGCCGACACCCCCGGCATCGAGCGGGTGAGCGTCTCCAGCGACGGGACGCAGGCGGAGGAGCCCAAGTGGCGCTCGGACGGCCCCGCGATCAGCTCCGACGGCAGATACGTCGCGTTCACCTCGACATCGGACAACCTGGCTCCGGGGGACACCAACGGCGCCCTCGACGTGTTCGTACGGGACCGGCAGTCGAAGACGACCGAGCGGGTGAACGTGTCCAGCTCAGGTGCCCAGGCGTCCGGTGAGACCAAGGGTGATGGCCTTGCCATCAGCCCGGACGGCCGATACGTCGTGTTCGCTTCGAACGCGGACAACCTGGTCGCGGGCGACACCTGGACCAAGGGGCCCGACCTCTTCCTGCACGACCGGCAGACGCGCACCACCGTCCGCATCGGCACGGGCACGACCGACCAGTACCCGGACGCGGCATTCAGCCCCGACGGCCGCTACCTGTCCCACACCGTCCATGCGAAACCCGGTCTGGTCCTGTACGACATGGAGACCCGCACCGGCCGCAGGCTCGGCACGTTCCACGGCGATTCCCCGTCGCTGAGCACCGACGCACGCCGGATCGCCTTCACCTCCGACGACACCGACCTGGTTCCCGGCGACACCAACGGCGATACGGACGTCTTCGTATACGAACGGCAGACCGGGACCATCACTCGCGCCAATCTGACGAGCACCGGGGGGCAGGCCGTCACCCAGGAGTGCTGCGGTTCCTTCGAGCCCTCCATCAGCGCGGACGGCCGCCACGTCGCCTTCGAGTCCGACGCGCACAACATGGTGCCGAAGGACACGAACACCACCGCGGACATCTTCGTGCGTGATCTCCAGGCGAAGACCACCGAACGGGTGAGCGTGGCCAGTGACGGCACCGAGGGCGAGCGGAACTGGATCTTCGACATGGGAGCCGCAGACGCCGAGATCACCGCGGACGGCCGGTACGTCTTCTTCTCCTGCGATCAGAACGGGCTGGTCCCGGGGTTCGACGACTACCAGAACCCGATCTACCTGCACGACCGCCAGACCCGTACGACCAGCGTGATGAGTGACCCGGTCGCCGCGAACAGGGAATCGGCCTTCAACCCGGCGATCACCCCGGACGGCCGTCACGTCGGCTTCAACTCCGGCTCGGACAAGCTGGTGCCGGGCGACACCAACGGAGACCAGGACATCTTCGTCCGCACCCGCGAGCAGGACCCTCAGCCCTAGCGCTGATACCGGGCAAGGACCAGGTTGCCGTCCTTGACCAGCCGCTTCCGCAGCTCCGCGAGGCCGATCGCCCCGCTGTAGTACTCCTGGAACGCCGGGGTGGCGACCTTGTCCTTCCACTCGGGGTAGCCCCGCACCGACTGGGCGGGTGCCGAGCGCAGATGCTCGGCGAGGGCGGTGCCCGTCGCCCAGTCGTTCTTCTCCGTGTGCAGCGCGGGGTCCTTCAGCGCCTCCTTGCCGGTCGGCAGCATCCAGTCGCCGCGCGCCAGCTTCACCATGTTCCCCGGTTGGAGGAAGAAGTCGATGAACTCGGCCGCCTCCTTCTTGTGCGGGCTGTCCTCGGAGACGGACAGGGTCTGCGGGCTGACGCCCTGCGCGAGCCCCTGGGACCCGGCGGGCGCGGGAAGCACCTGCCAGTCGAAGCCCTCGGGGGCCTGCTGGGCGATCTGCTGGCGGTAGGAGAAGCCGAGCGGGACCATCGCGTACTTCCCGCCGAAGAAGCCGGGCAGGGTGTCGGAACCGCCCATGCCGAGGGTCGTCCCGGAGGCGCTCTTGTCGTTGTTGACCTGGTCGTGGACCGTGCGGGGCATGATCTCGTCGCCCTCGCCGAAGCGGACGTCGACCCTGCCGTCCGCGCCGCGGTGGAACATCCGGCCGCCGGCCGACAGGGAGAGGTTGAGCGTCGCGGAGACCGGTTCCTTCAGCGGCCAGGCGACGCCGTACTTCCCGTCCTCGCCGTCGCCCAGCTCCTTGGTGACGTCCCGGAACTCGGCCCAGCTCCAGGGCTTCTCGGGCGTGGGAATCCGTACGCCCGACTCCCTCAGCCATTTCGCGTTGGCGACCAGGACGCGCGGCTCCTGGAGGAACGGCACGCCGTAGACCTTGCCGCCGAACGTCGTCGTCTCCCAGCTGCGCTTCGGGATGTCGGACGTGAGGCGTTCGGGGAGCAGGTCGCCGAGATCCGCGAGGTAGCCGCCGTACGCGAAGTCGGCGAGGTCGTCCGAGGCGTCATGGATGATGTCCGGCGCCTCACCGCCCTCGAAGGAGGTGAGCAGCTGATCGTGGACGCTGTCCCAACTGCCCTGGACATACTCGACCTTGACGTCGGGGTGGGTGGCGTTCCACTCCTTGACCAGCGCCTTGTTGGCGTCGACGGACTCCTTCTGCCAGGCGAGCGACTGGAACTGAAGGGTGATCTTCCCGTCTCCGTCGCCGGAGTCGCCGCCGCAGCCGGTGAGCAGCAGGGCGAGAGCCGTCGCGGCGGCGGCGATCGGGCGCGCTACGGCACGCATCAGGCCTTCACCGCCCCCGCCAGCATGCCGCCCGTGATCCGCTTCTGGATGATCGCGAAGATGACCAGCGAGGGGATCGTCGCGAGGAACGCCGCGGCGGCGAGCGGTCCGAGGTCCGCGACGCCCTCCGCGCCGATGAAGCGGTTGAGGATGACCGGCAATGTCTGCTTCTCCGGGGTCTTGAGCAGGACGAGCGCGAAGAAGAACTCGTTCCATGCGGTGATGAAGGCGAACATCGCGGTGGCCACGACGCCGGGCGCGAGCAGCGGCGCGACGACCGACACGAACGTACGCGCCTTGCTCGCTCCGTCCACCGCCGCCGCCTCCTCCAGCTCGGCGGGCACCGCGCGGACGTACCCGACGAGCATCCACAGCGCGAAGGGCAGCGACCACACCACGTACACCATGATCAGTCCGAGCAGCGAGTTGATCAGGTGGAGGTTCTTCAGGATCAGGAAGAGCGGGATGATGATCAGGACGAACGGGAAGGCCTGGCTGACCACCACCCAGCCGGTGGCCGCCCGCGCGAGGCGGGTGCGGTGCCTGGCCATGACGTACGCCATCGGTGTCGCGATGACGACCGAGATCAGGGCCGCGCCGACCGCCGCGACCAGGGAGTTGCCGGCGGCCTGGAGGAGCGGCTGCTCGTCGAAGGCCTGCCGGAAGTTCTCCAGGGTCGGGTCCTTGGGGATCCAGGTGGGGTGCAGGCTGCCCAGTTCCCGTGCGGGCTTGAAGGCCGTGGAGATCAGCCAGAGGAACGGGAAGGCGAGGAAGACGAGGTAGGCGGCGAGCGCCGCGTACTGCGCGGCGCGGGTCGACTTCTTCGTACGCGTCATGCCTCGTCGCCTCCCTTCAGGCGGCCCACGAGGTACAAGGCGAGGAGGACGGAGATCACGGCGACCATCACGCAGCCCATGGCCGCGGCGTAGCCGAACTGGCCGTAGCGGAAGGCCTCTTCGTAGGCGAAGAGCATGGGCAGGCGGGTGCGGCCGCCGGGGCCGCCCTGGGTGAGGACGTAGACCAGGGCGAAGGAGTTGAAGTTCCAGATGAAGTTGAGCGCCGTGATGGCCAGGGCGACCGGTCTGATGGCGGGCCAGGTCACGGTCCGGAAGCGCCGCCAGGCGCCCGCGCCGTCCATCGCGGCGGCCTCGTGCAGCTCGCGCGGCGTGTTCTGCAGCCCGGCGAGCAGGGCCACGGTGGTCTGCGGCATGCCCGCCCAGACGCCGACGACGATCACGGCGAGGAGCGCGGTGGCCGTGCCGGTCAGCCAGTCCTTGCCGGCCCCGAGGCCGAGGTCGGAGAGCGTCTCGTTGAGCACGCCCGCGTCCGGGTGGTAGACGAGCCGCCACATGATGCCGACGACCACCTCGGGCATCGCCCAGGGGATGATCGCGAGCGCCCGCGCCAGCCAGCGCATCCGCAGCGGCTGGTTCAGCAGGAGGGCCAGACCCAGCGCGAGGAAGAACTGCGGCACGGTCACGCCGAACGCCCACAGAAGCCCGATGCGGAACGAGTCCCAGAACAAGGTGTCGTGCAGCAGGTCCTGGAAGTTGAGGGCGCCGATCCACTGGGTCGGTTCCGTACGGCCCGCCTGGGAGTCGGTGAACGCCAGCGCGATGCCGTAGAGGAGGGGGCCGACGCTGAGGACGAGGATCGGGATCAGCGCGGGCAGCACGAGGAACCACGCGCCGTGGTCCGCGACCCCGCGGTCCGGCGCGCCTCTCGCTGACCGCTTCGTCGCGGTCGCCAATGTCACGGAATCGGCTCCTTCGGGCGGCTCATACGGGTCTGGCCGCCCTGGCGGCCCCCGTCATCGTGCTGATGTGATCTTGATACGTCAAGCAGCTGCGCAGCCACCTCGCACGCCTGTTGGCCTGTGCGAATGCGAGACTGTCGGCGAAACGGGGCAACGGGTGCGGGAGGCACGGCATGGACGAGGCACGGGCGCGGCGCGTACTGGACGCGGCGGAGCCGGCGGTTCCGGTGAGCGGGGCCGAGTTGCTCGCCCTCGGCGAGAACGCGGTGTTCGGCGTCGGCGGCCTGGTCGTCAAGGTCGGCCGCGACGCCCCCGAACTCCTCGACCGGGCGCGGCGCGAACTGGCCGTCGCCGGGTGGCTGGAGAAGGCGGGCGTCCCCGCCGTGCGGGCCGCCGAGGCCGAGCCCCGGGTGGTGGAGGGCCACCCGGTGACGCTCTGGCACCGGCTCCCGGACGCCGTGCGCCCCGCCGAGCCGCGTGACCTCGCCGTGCTGCTGCGTCTGGTGCACGCAGTGGACTCCCCCTCCTTCGAACTCCCTCGGCGCGAACTGCTCGGCGGTGTGGAGCGCTGGCTGCGGCTCGCGGGCGACGCCATCGATCCGGCGGACGCGGACTATCTGCGCGAGCGCAGGGACGGGTTCGCCGCGGCCGCGGCCACGCTGACCCCGCACCTCGCGCCGGGACCGATCCATGGGGACGCGCTGCCCCGCAATGTCCTGATCGGTCCGGACGGGCCGGTGCTCGTGGACCTGGAGACCTTCTCCACCGACCTGCGGGAGCACGATCTGGTCGTCATGGCGCTCTCCCGCGACCGGTACGGACTCCCCCCGGAGGCGTACGACGGATTCGTGTCGGTCTACGGGTGGGACGTGCGGGAGTGGGAGGGGTGCGCGGTGCTGCGCGGCGCCCGGGAGACGGCCAGCTGCGCGTGGGTCGCGCAGCACGCGCCCTCCAACCCGAAGGCGCTCGCCGAGTTCCGGCGGCGGGTGGCGTCCCTGCGGGACGGTGACGCCGAGGTGCGCTGGTACCCCTTCTGACTCAGCCCGCCGACGGCCGCCGACTCAGCCTGCCGACTCAGCCTGCCGACGGTATGGGCTCCTTGAGGGGCCATACGCCGTCCACGACCGCGTCCGGCTTGCCCTTCTTCCTGAGGAAGTCCTGGAAGTCCACCGCCCACTCCGCATACCACTCGGTCTGGCGGCGGTGCAGCTCCGCGGGGCCGAGGGTGGCGACCTTGGGGTGGCGGTCGGCTATCGCGCAGGCCAGGCGGGCGGCCGCCTGGGCATCGGCCGCGGCGTCGTGGGCGGACTCCAGGACCACGCCGTACTCCGTGCAGACCGCCTCCAGATTCCGCTTGCCCCTGCGATAGCGGTCCACGGAGCGGTCGATCGTGTACGGATCGACGACCGGGCCGGGCTCGGCGCCGCCGAGCCTCTCGCGCAAGGACGGCAGGCCGTGCCGCCGCAGCTCCGCGGCGAGCAGGCTCAGGTCGAAGACCGCGTTGTACGCGACGACCGGGACGCCCGACTGCCAGTACGAGACGAGGACGTCGGCGAGCGCGTCGGCCACCTCGGCGGCGGGCCTGCCCTCGGCCGCCGCCCGCTCGTTCGTGACGCCGTGCACGGCCACCGCCTCGTCCGGAATCGGAACTCCCGGATCCGCCAGCCAGGTGCGGCACCCCAGCGTCTCACCGGCCTTGACCTCGATCACGGCCCCCGTGACGATGCGCGCTTCGCCCGGATCCGTCCCGGTCGTCTCCAGGTCGAAACCGATCAGCAGCTCCTGGTGCCAGCCCATGGCCGCCCCCTTCCTCGTGGTGCTTTCCCCCAGTGACCACCACGATCCCATGCGCCACTGACAATCCGAGGGCCGCGTTCCGCTTTCCCGGACCGGGGCAGGTCATGGGGCGGGTCAGGACACCGGCCGCGAGTCCGCCCACGCCACCTCGAACTCCTCGCGGTATGTGGCGAAAAGGCCACCATCACCCGGATCGCCCGATTTCACCACGCGGCCGCCGCCGCGCAGCACGAGCACCGGCGCCTCCATCCCGCGCGTCCTGCGCAGATAGGACTGGACGACAGCTATTCCGTCCGCCCCGTCCCCGTCGACCAGATACGCGGTGAAGCGCGGCGTCTCGTCGAAGACCTGGATCTCGAAGGCCCCCGGATCACGCAGGCGCGCCCGCACCCGGCGCATGTGCAGGATGTTCATCTCGACGGAGCGGCTCAACTCGCCCTTCTTGATGCCCAGCTCCCGCTCCCGGCGCTTGACCGCGCTGCTCGCCGGGTTGAGGAAGAGCAGCCGCGCCCGGCACCCCGACTCGGCCAGCCGGACCAGACGCCGTCCGGAGAAGTTCTGCACCAGCAGGTTGAGGCCGATACCGATCGCGTCGAGGCGGCGGGCGCCGCCGAAGATGTCCTCGGCGGGGAACTGGCGCAGGAGGCGCACCCGGTCCGGGTGCACGGCCACCACATCCGCGTAACGGTCGCCGACCAGATCCTCGACCGCGTCCACGGGAAGCCGCCGCGCGGACGGCGTGTCGGTGCCCGCGCCGAGTATGTCCAAGAGCTTGGCCGACGCGCGCTCGGCCTGGGCGAGGACCGCCTCCGACAGGGCGCGGTTGCGCGAGACGACGTTCCGGGTGACCTCCAGCTCGTCCAGGGCCAGCTCGACGTCGCGCCGGTCGTCGAGGTACGGCTCGAAACACGGCCAGTGCTGCACCATCAGCTCGCGCAGCTGCGGCAGCGTGAGGAAGCTGAGGACGTTGTCGTCGGCCGGGTCCAGCAAGTAACCCTTGCGGCGGCTCACTTCGCGTACGGCGACGGCCCGCTGCACCCACTCCTGCCCGGCGGGACCGGCCGCGGCGACCACCCAGTCGTCGGTGTGGACGGGTTCGTAGATGGGGCGCAGAACAGCGGCCACGACCGCGCGCAGCCGCTGCTCGACCAGATTCAGCCAGATGTAGGCCCGCCCCGCACGCTGGGCACGCGTACGGACCTCGCGCCAGGCGTCGGCGTCCCAGTCCAGTTCCGGTCCGATCTGAGATCCCATCTCCATCGGCCGCGCCAAGGACACCGCTCCGGCGGGTACGTCCGCGGAGCCCCCCTCGTGACCCTTGTCACCAGGGGGCAGCTCCCGCCCACCCGAGCTCACCCGCGCACCGCCTTCCGCTCCCCCGAACCACTCCCCCGGTCAACGATCAAGGAAGGGTACTCCGGGAGCGGCGGGCGGTGCAGCCGGATGCACAGGGTGTTTTCTCAACGGCCCACCGGCGGCTGGCCGTTCTGGTTCGCCAGGTCCTGCGGAGTGAGCGGGCTCATAGCCGTGACATCGCGCGCGGCCAGCGAGAAGCCCTGCCAGTGCACCGGCATCGGCTGCTGGTCCTCGTCACGGGCGATGTGGTGGAAACCGATGTGCACCCAGCTGATGGGGTGCGTGAGGTTCTCTCCGTCGGCCCACTTGTCGACACTCGTCGGCGAGCCCGCCGGGCAGCCGATGTTGTTGCTCGCGTACTGCTCGCACTTCTTGTACTGGGTGAAGTACACGTCGTGCTTGGTGAACGGCCGTCCCGCGTGCTTGTTGCTGGCCCCGGGCACGAACTCGTACGACCTGGGGTGGCCGTCCGTGTTCTTGCCGGCCCCGCTGACCACGCGCCACCAGCGCATGTCCTTGCGGTCGCCGGCGAGTTCCTTGGTGACCTTCGTACGGGTCGTCTTCGTGGTGGGGCTGCCCTGGCCGGCGGGCGGGGTGACCTTCGAGTCGTACTGCTCGACCTTGGCCTTCGGCGAACCGTCCAGGCCGAAGTTGAGCCGCCAGAAGACGTTGTGGGCGTGGCTCTCGGCCTTGGCCTGGTCACCCTTGCCGATGGGCCAGCCGCGGCTGTCGCCACCGTCGTAGTCGTACGGCGAGAGGCTGCCGGTCGCGCCCACGTTGGAGGTGATGGTGCCGTCCGAGGAGAAGCGCCACTCGGTGATGTACTCGTACCAGGACGCCTTGTTCACCGTGTACACCAGCAGGTCCTTGCCCTGCCCCGTGTAGACCTTGCCGGTGCCGCCCGTGCTCTGGTCGTCGTTGAGGCGGTACGCGTGCCCACGCGCGCGCGTGGTGGTGCACAGGCCCTTCACGTCGCCCCGGTTCGGGACCTTGACGGTCTTGATGGTGCCGCCGGGGCACTCGCCGGGCTGGAGGTTCTGCAGCGCCTGGCCGAAGTCGGTGCCGGTGATGTCGTCGTACTCGGCCTGACCGTCGTCGTAGGGGACGTGCACCTGGGCGAGCCGGGCGCTGGTGAGGACGGGTATCGGCTTCGCCTCGCCCTTCGGCTGGTAACTGATCTTGTCGAGGATCAGCCCGGAGAGCGAGTTGTAGTGCCAGCACATGCGCCAGGTCGTGCCGCCGTCGACGGTCTGCTCGATCTTGTAGGCGTCACTGCAGTCGGCCGCCGCGGTGGGCGCGCTCGGTGCCTGCGGGGCGGCGGAGGCGGGGGCGGCGACGCTCAGGGCGCCGCCGAGGAGCGCGGAGACCGCTACGGCCATGGTGGCCCGGTCGCGGGCGCGCGAAAGTCTTTTGACGTGCATGGTGGAGTGGACTCCCTCGTACGAGGAGAAGTTGGTCTGTGGTGTCCTGCGCGGATGGCCGGAATCAGCCGAGGCGGCCGACGGTGCGGGTGCTCAGGTCGACGACGAGCGACCTGGTGTCGATCCACGGGCCGCTCTTGACCTTCGTGACGACCTGGAGGCACCGGTGCTTGCCGCATTCGGTCAGGCCGGACGGCACGTTCTTCACGGTCTCCTTGCGGAAGACCATGCCGCTCAGCTGCAGCTGGTCGGGGCCGGCCAGCGCCTTGCCGGTGGCGTGCTTGAAGTCCTTCTTCAGGCCCTTGCCGAGCGGATCGCCGATCAGCAGCTTGGCGCCCTCGGTCAGCTCTTCCTGGCTGGGTGGCGGCTGGACGTTCTGCGCGGTGGTCGAGTCGTCGACCTTGCCGGTCTCCAGGTTGACCGTCTTGGTGATGACGGCGTCCTTCTTGTAGTCGTAGTAGACGACTTCCGCCTTGCGCGGGGCCGCGGCACCGACGTCGGTCGGGTCCGGCTCGCTGAGGTTCGTGGACAGCAGCTGCGGGCCGCGGTCCCCCTCCACGTCCCGGGCGCTGGAGCGCATCTGGCCGCTGACCGAAACCTTCTCGGCCCGCTCGATCTCCTCGTCGGTCAGCGGATCGCTGCCGATGCCCTTCGCGCCCTCCTCGGGCGCGGCCTCGATGACACCGTCCTTCGCGATGGCGTCCTGCTTCGCCGCTGCCGCGTTGGCCGGACGGTCCCCCGACGCGTCCGCCTGCGACCCGGGCAGATTGACGCCCACCAGTACGGCGGTGGCGGCTGTCGCGACCGCCGCGCCCGCCACCACCTTCCCCAGGTGGCGTCTGACTATCTCTCGCACTTACTCCCCCTACTCCCCTGGCGCCCTGTTCATGGGCATGCCGAGTATGTGGTCAGACGGATAGACGGGTTCAACTCCCAGGTGGTTGCCCCACTTTTGGGCAGACTCTGGCCAAAGTGGCCCCGACCCGAGGGGGCGTTAGTGAAAGAGTCTTATTCATGCAGGTCTGGCCTGGGCAGGCGTATCCCTTAGGTGCCACGTACGACGGAGCCGGCACGAACTTCGCGGTCTTCTCCGAGGCCGCAGAGCGCATGGAGCTGTGCCTCTTGCACGACGACGGCTCGGAGACGGCCGTCGAGCTGCGCGAGTCCGACGCGTTCGTACGGCATGCCTACGTCCCCGGCATCATGCCGGGACAGCGGTACGGCCTGCGCGTGCACGGCCCCTACGCACCCGAGCGGGGGCACCGCTGCAACTCCGCGAAGCTGCTGCTCGATCCGTACGCGCGCGCGGTGAGCGGGCGCATCGCGTGGGGCGAGGAGGTGTACGGCTACCACTTCGAGGACCCCGGCAAGCGCAACGACCTCGACTCGGCGCCGCACATGATGACGTCGGTGGTCGTCAACCCGTACTTCGACTGGGGCGACGACCGGCCGCCGCGCACCCCGTACCACGAGACCGTGCTCTACGAGGCCCATGTGAAGGGCCTGACGATGCTGCACCCGGACCTCCCGGACGAGCTGCGCGGGTCGTACGCGGCGCTCGGCCACCCGGCGATCATCGAGCACCTCACGGAGCTGGGCGTGACCGCGCTGGAGCTGATGCCGGTCCACCAGTTCGTGAACGACCACCGTCTGGTGGACATCGGCCTCAACAACTACTGGGGCTACAACACCATCGGATTCTTCGCCCCGCACAACGCGTACGCCTCCTGGGGCGACCGGGGCGAGCAGGTCCTGGAGTTCAAGCAGGCCGTGAAGGCGCTGCACGAGGCGAATATCGAGGTAATCCTCGACGTCGTCTACAACCACACCGCCGAGGGCAACCACCTGGGCCCCACCCTGTCCTACAAGGGCCTGGACAACGCCTCGTACTACCGCCTCATGGACGATCCCCGCTACTACATGGACACCACGGGGACGGGCAACTCGCTCCTGATGCGGTCCCCGCACGTCCTCCAGATGATCATGGACTCGCTGCGGTACTGGGTCACGGAGATGCGGGTGGACGGCTTCCGCTTCGATCTCGCGGCGACGCTCGCGCGGCAGTTCCACGAGGTGGACCGCCTGTCGTCGTTCTTCGACCTCGTACAGCAGGACCCGGTGGTCAGCCAGGTGAAGCTGATCGCCGAGCCCTGGGACGTCGGCGAGGGCGGCTACCAGGTGGGCAACTTCCCGCCGCTGTGGACCGAGTGGAACGGCATGTACCGCGACACCGTGCGCGATCTGTGGCGGGGCGAGCAGCGCACCCTCGCGGAGTTCGCGTCCCGGCTGACCGGTTCGTCCGACCTCTACCAGGACGACGGGCGCCGCCCGCTGGCGTCGATCAACTTCACCACCTGCCACGACGGTTTCACCCTGCACGACCTCGTCTCGTACAACGAGAAGCACAACGACGCGAACGGCGAGAACAACCAGGACGGCGAGAGCCACAACCGCTCCTGGAACTGCGGCGCCGAGGGCGCCACGGACGATCCGGACGTGCTCGCGCTGCGGGAGCGGCAGATGCGGAACTTCATCGCGACGCTGATGCTCTCGCAGGGTGTGCCGATGCTCAGCCATGGTGACGAGTTCGCGCGCACGCAGGGCGGCAACAACAACGCGTACTGCCAGGACAACGAGGTGGCGTGGGTGCACTGGCCGGACGGCGAGAGTCCGATACTGGCGTTCACGCGCGCGATGGCGATGCTGCGGCGGGACCATCCGGTGTTCCGCAGGCGCCGGTTCTTCCACGGCCGCCCGGTGCAGGGCACGCACGACGAGCTGTCCGACATCGCGTGGTTCACGCCGGAGGGCGAGGAGATGGAGCAGCGCGACTGGGGCGCCTCGCAGGCGCGGGCGCTGAGCGTGTTCCTGAACGGCAACGCGATCTCGGAGCCGGGGCCGCGCGGCGAGCGGATCTCCGACGACTCGTTCCTGCTGATGTTCAACGCGTCGCCGAAGCCGCTGGAGTTCGTGGTGCCGGTCAACCACGGCCGGCAGTGGCAGGTCGTCGTCGACACGGCGTGTGCGGACGGGGTGCCGTCGGAGGCGGGGCCGAAGGTGCGGGCGGGAGACCGGGTGAGGCTGGCCGACCGGAGCCTCACGGTGCTGCAACGTCCGGCGTGACGGAGGCGCGGGGCGGCTGAGCGGGGGTCGCGGCGCGGGGCGGCTCGTGGCGGGCGATCAGCGCGATGACGAACGCGACCGCCGCGGCCGCGCTCCCCAGCCCGAAGGCGGCTCCCGCCCCGTACGCCTCCGCGAGGCGCCCGGCCACCGCCAGCGTCACCGCCTGGCCGCCGATGAACGCGCTCGCCGCGAACGTCATGCCCTCCGCGAGCCGCTGCGGCGGCACAGCGCGTTCCGTCAGCGCGAAGCCCGTGATGAGGTTCGGTGCGTAGATCGCGCCGAAGAAGGTGACCACTACGTAGAGGCCCGCCAGGGTGTCCGTCCACACCAGGGGCAGCGACAGGAGCGCCGCGGCCGCCGTCGCCACGCGCCAGCGTGCGAGCAGCCCGAAGCGCTCCGGCAGCGCGGCCATGGAGAGCCCCACCACGGCGCTCATGACGCCCATCGCCGCATAGACGAGCCCTGCCTGTCCCGGCTGCCCCAGCTCCTCGGTCAGCGCGGTGATGCCCGCCCCGCAGGCCCCGAGCAGCACCCCCAGGAAGACGAGCCCGACCCGCACCACGTACACGGAGCGCGGCAGCCGCGGACGCACCCCACGCGCGCGTGACGGCCCGGCGGTGTCCGCCTTGGGGGTACGTCCCGTGGGATGCAGCGCGAAGCCCGTGCCGCAGACGGCGACCAGCAGCGCCGCCGCCCCGAACGCGTACGCCGGGTGGCCCGCCACGGACGCGAGGCCCACGAGCGCGGGGCCGAGGACGAAGGACAGCTCGTCCATGGTGCTCTCCAGGGACAGCACCGTGCCGGCGAGCCGGTTGTCGCCGCCCCTCTGCCGGACCAGTGGGACGACGCGGGCGCGGGCCAGCGGGCCGATGCCGGGGATGGTCGCGCCCGCGAGGACGCCGAGGGCGACGAGGGCCGGCGTGGGCAGGTCCGCGACGGCGCCCGCGGTGTACGCGGCGATCGCCACGGCGTTGACGAGCGAGAAGGCGAGGACGACGGTGCGCTGTCCGTGCCGGTCCGCGAGGCGCCCGACGTACGGTCCGAGGGCGACCTGGCCGAGCGCGAGCGCGCAGGCGACGATGCCGCCGGTGGCCAGCGATCCGCTGGTCTCCGTCACCAGGAGCACGCTGCCGAACTGGATCATGGCCACGGGGAGCCTGCCGAAGAACGAGACGACGGGCAGCAGCGGCCCGGTCATCCCGATCACTGTGCGATACGCGTTGCGCGTGCTCTGAGCCATCGTCCGACGCTAACGACGCCGTGGCGCGCACACGCATGAGCGGATGACACGAAAGCCGTCGGGGCGGGTACGTACCTTCGCATGACGTCAGAGCGCTCCAGGCCCGCGGTGCCTCCTTCGCCGACCGCCACGTACCGGCTGCAACTGCAGCCGGGGTTCCCTTTCGCCGCCGCCGAGGCGGCTGTTCCGTACCTCTCCTCGCTGGGTGTCTCGCATCTGCATCTGTCGCCGGTCCTTGAGGCGGTCCCGGGGTCGACGCACGGCTACGACGTGGTGGACCACGCGCGCGTGCGGGACGAATTGGGTGGTGAGGAAGGGCTGCGGTCGCTGGCGCGCACCGCCCGCGAGGCCGGGCTCGGCCTGGTCGTGGACATCGTGCCGAACCACATGGCCGCGGTGCCGAGGCACAACCACGCGCTCTGGGAGGTACTGCGGGAGGGCCCCGGTTCGCCGTACGCGCGCTGGTTCGACATCGACTGGGACGCTGGCGGCGGGCGCGTCCTGCTGCCCTTCCTCGGGGGCAGGCTCGGGGACGAGCTGACGGCGCTGCGGGTCGACGGTGACGTACTGCGCTACCACGAGCACGCGTTCCCGATCCGCGAGGGCACCGGGGAACTGCCTCTGCCCGAGCTCCTGGACGCGCAGTGGTACCGCCTGTCGTGGTGGAGGCTTGCCCGTACGGAGCTCAACTACCGGCGGTTCTTCACGATCTCGGACCTCATCGGAGTGCGGGTCGAGGACCCGGAGGTCTTCGAGGCGACGCACGGGACGATTCTGCGGCTGCTCCGTGAGGGCGTATTCGACGGGCTGCGGATCGATCACCCGGACGGCCTTGCGGATCCGGGCGCGTACCTCCAGAAGCTGCACGAGGCGACGGACGGGCGCTGGACGGTCGTCGAGAAGATCCTCGCCGACGGCGAGCGGCTGCCGGCCGCCTGGCCGGTGGCGGGCACCACGGGCTACGACGCGCTGCGCCACCTCGACGGCGTCTTCACCGATCCGGCGGGCGCGGGGGAACTCCTCGGCCAGTACCGCCGCTTCGCCGCGCCGCCCGCCGACCGGGGTGGCGAGTGGGGCGCGACGGTGCGCCGCGCCGCTTACAAGGTCGTCACGCACGGGCTGGCCGCGGAGGTCGACCGCCTCACGCGTACGGCGGCGGCGATCTGCGCGGCCGAGCCGGCGCTGCGGGACCACGCGCCGTGGGCGCTGCGGACGGCGCTGCGGGAGCTGCTGGTGCGGCTTCAGGTCTACCGGCCGTACGTCTCCGGGGGCGCGGCGCCTGAGACGGTGCTGACGGAGCGGGCGGCCGAGGAGGCCAGGGCGGCGTTCACGGTGCCGGAGGAGGCCGCGACGGTCGATGTCGTACGGGATATGGCGCTGGGCCGGGTGAGGGCGGCGGACGGGGGCTCGGGAGACGCTGTGGCGGCGTTCCGCGCGCGGTTCGCGCAGACCGCGTCCGCGCTGCGTGCGAAGGCGGTCGAGGACACGGCCTTCTACCGGCATGCGCCGCTGTTGTCGGCCACGGAGGTGGGGGGCGCGCCGGAGCGCCCCGCGGTCCCGGTGGAGGAGTTCCACGCGTACTGCACGCGCGTGCAGCGCGATTGGCCTTGCACCGGCACGGTCCTCACGACGCATGACACAAAACGCAGCGCGGACGTGCGAGCGGGCATCTCGGTCCTGACGCAGTGTCCGGGGCGCTGGGCGGACCTGCTCGCCGAGTTGACCGAGCAGACCGCGCGCGAGGGTGGTGTCCGTGCGCCTGATCCTCAGGTGGCGTGGGCGGCCTGGCAGACGGCGGTCGGGTTCGGCTTCCCCTATGACGGGCGGTTGCGGAACGCGCTGGTGAAGCATGTGCGCGAGGCGGGTCTGCACACCAGCTGGACGGAGCCCGACGAGGCGTACGAGAAGGCGGTGGGCGCCTTCGTGGAGGCGGGGCCGTGCGGGCCGCCGCTGTACGCGGTCGCGGCGTTCGCGCGGGAGGTGGCTCCGCATGTGCGGGCGAACGTCCTGGGGGCGGCGCTGCTGCATCTGACGATGCCCGGGGTGCCGGATCTGTATCAGGGGACGGAGGGCGAGTACCGGGCGCTGGTCGATCCGGACAATCGGCGGCCCGCGCGTTTCCAGCCGCATGTCCTGGAGCGGCTGGACGCCCGGCGGGAGCCCTGGGGCCTCTCGGAGGAGAAGCTGGCGCTGACGGCGGTGGCGCTGCGGCTGCGGGCGCGGCGTCCGGAGCTGTTCGGGGACGCGGCGACGTACGAGCCGTTGGTGGCCGAAGGGCCGGGCGCCGCGCACTGTGTGGCGTACGCGCGTTCGGGGCAGGTCGTGGTGGCGGCGACGCGGTTGTCCCTGCGCCTGGCGGAGGAGGGCGGCTGGCGGGGGACGGAGCTGCCGCTCCCGGCGGGGCGGTGGGTGGATCTGCTCGCTCCCGGGCGCGAGTTCGAGGGGCACGCGCGCGTGGAGGAGCTGTTCGCAGAGTCACCGGTGGCGCTGCTGGAACGGGAGCCGCAGACCGAGCGGGTGGAGTAGCGCCGGGTCGGACACGGCCTGGCGCTCAGGCCGTGGCGAGGCGGAACGCCATCCGCCCGAAGCTCACGAGGTCTCCGTCCTGGACGAGGGCGGCGCCGGTGACCCTGCGGCCGTTCACCGACGTGCCGTTGGTGGAGCCGAGGTCGCGCAGCACCCACATGCCGCCCTGCCGGCGCAGCTCGGCGTGCACGCGGGAGACCGTGTCGTGGCTGAGCCGCAGGCCGTTGGCCGGGTCGCGGCCTATGCGCAGCGGGTAGGGGCTGTCGGGCGAGGGCAGCAGGAGCTTCGGCAGGCGCTCGGCCTGCCAGGCCCGGCGCAGCTTCATCGTGAACCCGGAGACCGCTTCCACGCTGCCGAGCAGCATGCGCGACCAGCGGCCCTCGGTCCGCAGATCGGCGGTGAGGGCGGCCAGTTCGTCGGGCCTGCGGGCGGCGAGGACCAGTTCCATGCGCCGCAGGAAGGTGTCGTGCGACAGCCTGCCGACGGCCGCGCCCTCCTTGAGTGCGTCCAGCGCCCGGTCGCGCTCGGCGTCCGTCACCCGCGCGGGGTATGTGGAGAACTCGAAAGAGGATGTCACCAGCCGATTGTCGGGCACTGTCGGCCCAGGTGTCCAGAATGGGCCGGGCGGCGGCCGATCGATCACTTCCGCCCACGGATGGAGCACTTCTGACGCACCATGGGGCGCAGGAGTGACGAACGGACGAACAGACGAACAGGCGAAGACACGAACAGCGGACGAGGGGAACGTCGGTGAAGTTCGAGGTGTGGGCGCCGGAGGCCGAGCAGGTCACGCTGGAGTGCGCGGGCGCCGCGCGGGCGATGGAGCGTGACGGGGGCCGCGCCGGCTGGTGGACGGCGCACGCGGAGGCGCGGGACGGGGTGCGCTACGGCTTCTCACTGGACGGTGGCCCGCTCCTGCCCGACCCGCGCTCGCGGCGTCAGCCGGACGGTCCCGACGGCCTGAGCGCGGTCGTCGAGCACGACCGGCACAAGTGGCGGACGTCCTGGGCGGGGCGGGGCGTGCGGGACGCGGTCCTGTACGAGCTGCATGTGGGGACGTACACGCGCGAGGGCACGCTGGACGCGGCGGCCGGCCGGCTCGGGCACCTCGCCGAGCTGGGTGTCACGCATGTGGGGCTGATGCCGCTGTGCCCGTTCCCGGGGCGGCACGGCTGGGGGTACGAGGGGGTGTCGCTGTGGGCGGTGCACGAGCCGTACGGCGGCCCCGAGGCGCTGAAGAGATTTGTCGACGCGGCGCACACGCACGGTCTGGGCGTGGTCCTGGACGTAGTGCACAACCACCTCGGCCCGTCGGGCAACTACCTGCCCGCGTTCGGCCCGTACTTCACCGAGACGCATCAGACGCCCTGGGGCGCGGCGGTCAACCTGGACGCGCCGGGCTCGGACGAGGTACGCGCGTACCTGATCGGCAGCGCGCTCTCCTGGCTGCGTGACTACCGGCTCGACGGGTTGCGGCTCGACGCGGTGCACGCGCTGCGGGACACGCGCGCGTGCCACTTCCTGGAGGAGCTGTCGGCGGCGGTCGACTCCTTGGCCGGTGAGCTGGGCAGGCCGCTGTCGCTGATCGGCGAGTCCGACCTGGGCGACCCGCGCGTCGTCACCCCGCGCGCGAGCGGCGGCCTCGGTCTGCACGCGCAGTGGAACGACGACTTCCATCATGCGCTGCACACCGCGCTCACCGGTGAGGCGCAGGGCTACTACGAGGATTTCGCGCGGGCCCCGCTGGCCGCGCTCGGCAAGACGATGACGCGCGGCTTCTTCCATGACGGGACGTACTCGACGTTCCGGGGCCGCGCCCATGGCCGCCCCGTGGACCGCGCCAGGACGCCCGCCCACCGCTTCCTCGGCTACGCGCAGACCCACGACCAGATCGGCAACCGCGCGCAGGGTGACCGGCTCTCCGCCTCGCTCTCCCCCGGGCTGCTCGCCTGCGCGGCCGCGCTCACGCTGACGGGCCCGTTCACACCGATGCTGTTCATGGGTGAGGAGTGGGGGGCCACGACGCCCTGGCAGTTCTTCACCGACCACACCGATCCCGAACTGGCCGAGGCCGTACGGCGGGGCAGGCGGCGGGAGTTCGCGGCACACGGCTGGGCCGAGGAGGACATTCCGGACCCCCAGGACCCGGCCACCCGTGCGCGGTCCTGCCTGGACTGGTCGCAGCCGGAGTCCGGCCACCACGCGCGCCTGCTCGGCTGGCACCGCGAGCTGATCGCCCTGCGGCGCGAACGGGCCGACCTGATGGATCCCGATCTGGCGGCGGTGCGGGTCGTGTACGACGAGGAGGCCCGCTGGCTCGCGTTCCGGCGCGGGGACCTGAAGGTCGCCGTGAACCTCGGCAAGGAGCCCGCCGCCGTCCCCCTCGGCCACAACCACGCGCGCGTGCTCGCCGCCTGGGAGCCGGTCGAGCCGCCCGGCACGGACGGCGTGCTTCGGCTGCCCGCCGAGTCGTGCGCCGTCGTGGGCGCGCGCTGAGGCAGGGCGCGGACGCCCAGGAACGTGGGCCACGGCTTCTCGCCCCACGGGACCGCCCGCTCAGGTCACGACGCCCGGCCTGACCGAGAGGGTCTGACGGCCGCCGCCCTTGTGGCGGACCGTCAGGGCCACCGCCATGCCCGGACGCACGGCGGCGACCGCCGACGCCAGCCGGACCGCCGAGCGGGTACGCGTCCTGCCGACCGCGAGGAGGGTGTCGCCGCGCACGAGACCGGCGGTGTGGCCGGGGCCCGGGATGTGTACACCGACGATCAGGGCTCCCGGGCCGCCAGGGGCGGTGCCGGGGGCGTCGACGACTTCGATGCCGAGGGTGGCGGTCCTGGGCGGCTTCCCGGGGCCCGGCCCGGGTTTCGGCCCGGGCTTGGGCCCAGGCTTTGGCCCCGGCTTCGGCGCCCCGGAGGATGGAGCCTCCGGTTCCAGCGCCGGGCCGCCGTCCCCGGCGACGGGCGGCCCGGGCGCACCCGGCGGGGGCGCCGCCTTCTGCATCTCGGCGAGTTTGCTCATGCTGACGAGGGTGGTGCCCACCGTGCCGATGCCGATCCCGGAGAGCACCAGGAGCACCGCGAGGAGCAGACCGGACAGTACGGCCGTCAGGCGTCGGCCGCCACGCCTCGTGATGTGCGGTTTGTCGCCGGAACTCCGGCGGGGGTTGTCGCCGGGGACCCGGCCGGAATTCCGGCCCGGCATCGGCTTGGGACGCAACGCTGTCTGATCCATGGCTCGCCTCCGGCCACAGCTCTACCCGGCGCGGCCCGGCGGCGATGCCTCACGAACGGGTGACGTCCAGCTGTGCGGCCAGCGCCGCGGCGGGCCCGCGCAGGGCGCCCGCGTGGAGCAGCTCCGTGCGGTGGACGACACGGGGCGCCGCCAGCGGCACGGCGACCGTGCCCTGCGCCTCGGCGGCGGCCGAGCGCGGCAGCAGCGTCAGGCCGTGGCCCGCGGCGGCAAGCGCGGCGAGGGTACGCAGGTCAGTGCCGTCGTAGCGCAGGGCGGGCCGGAAGCCCGATGTGCCGTTCGCGGCGCGGAGTTGGGCCAGCGGCAGGCCGGTGCCGGGCGCGTCGATCCAGCGGGCGTCGACGAGGTCGCCGAGGCGCAGTCCGGGGCGGCGGGCCAGCGGGTGGCCCTCGGGAAGCAGGACGGCGACGGGTTCCTGGCCGAGGCCACGCGCGGTGAGGGGGGCCACGTCGGGCAGGCGCAGGGGATCGTTCGGCGCGGAGAGGCCGTCGACGAGGCCGAGGTCGACGGCGCCGGTGGCGACGGCGGCGGGGATCTCGTCGCGGGGCAGCACGGTCAGGGTGACGCCCGCCGGGGGCAGCGCTCTGGCCGTACGCAGGGTGAGCGCGGTCGGCGTGGCGGCCAGCGTCAGCCCCTGCTCGGGGGCGGCCGCCATGCGCACGACCTCGGCGCGAGCGGCGTCGAGACGCAGCAGCAGGGGGCCCGCGTGCTCCAGGAGGCGCGTGCCCGCCGGGGTGGGGCTGACGGGGCGGCGGGTCAGCAGGGGGGCGCCGAGATCCTGTTCCAGGGCGGCGATGTGCTGGGAGACGGCGGACTGGGTGTAGCCGAGTTCGCGCGCGGCCTCGGAGAAGGAGGCGAGGCGGGCCACCGTCACGTACGTGCGCAGGAGGTGCGGATCCATGGGCCCAAGGATCGCCCACTCCATCAGCAACGCTTATGGGGGGTGCAGTTTTCATCGTTGGACGTGAACGGCAGGCGCGCGGAGGATGATCGGCATGACGACTGACGCAACCATGACCCGGGACCCGGCCCACGCCTCCACCGCCTCCGCTGCCCCCACCGCCCGCATCGCCCTGATCGGTGAGCGTTCGCCGAACGTGACCTCCCACACCCGGATCCCGCTCCTCCTGGACGCCCTCGCCGCCCACGACCGCCTCGTCCTCGACGCGTACTGGGTCTCGACCGAGGACGCGGAGGACGCGGGCGCCGTGCGCGGCTTCGACGCGGTGTGGGTGCTGCCCGGCAGCCCGTACCGCAGTGAGGCGGGAGCGCTGACCGCCATCCGTACGGCGCGCGAGGAGGGCATCCCCTTCCTCGGCACCTGCGGCGGCTTCCAGCACACGCTGCTCGAATACGCGCGCAACGTCTGCGGCCTGGCCGGTGTCGCGCACGCCGAGAACGACCCCGGCGCCGACGACCTGCTCATCGAGCCGCTCGCCTGCTCGCTGGTCGGCCACGAGGGCACGGTGACGCTCACTCCCGGCTCGCTCGCCGAGTCGGTGCTCGGTGCCGACCGGTCCGTCGAGCGCTACCACTGCATGTACGGCCCGGGGCCCCACCTCGACACGCTGCGCGCGCACGGCCTGCGCTTCACGGGCGAGGACGAGGAAGGCCGGGTCAGGATCGCCGAACTCCCCGGCCATCCCTTCTTCCTGGCCACGCTCTTCCAGCCCGAGCTGTTCGGCGACGGCTCGCGCCCGCACCCGGTCGTGCGGGCGCTGGCGCGAGCCGCAGTGCACCACGCGCGCGTGCCCGCATAGCCGCAGCCGCAGCCGTAGTGGGCCATGATCGGTCGGTCGCCGGGTGGCGTCAGCGCAGCCCGGCGATCGAGGGGATCCTCGGCGCACGGTCCGGCAGGAAGCCGTGCGCCCGCCTCGCCAGGTCCTCCGCGCCGTAGCGCCGGCAGCCGCTGTGCCAGTTGAGGATGCCCGCCATCCAGTTCTGCAGGTCGGTGACGTAACCGTCCATGACGGCACGCCCCTCCGCCGACAGCTCGAAGTCCTCGTACAACACCGGGAATTCATGCGCGGCGACGTATTCGAACTGCCGCATGCGCTGCGTCATCAGGTCATGGATGATGCCGAGCCCGGTCGGGTAGTCGCAGCCGAAGAAGTTCTGCACGACGAGGATGCCGTTGTGGATCTCCCCCTCGTACTCGATCTCCTTCTGGTACGAGAAGACGTCGTTGAGGAGCATCGCGTAGTCGACGGCGGCGTTCTCCAGGGAGCGGACGGGGCCGCTGCGGTAGATCTCGGGCGGCACGGACGGGCCGTGGCCCATCCGGCACAGGCTCATGGTGAGGTCGGCGCCGAAGGTGGCGCGGCGCATCTCCAGGTAGTCGACCGGGTCCGGGATGCGGTTCTGGAACTGGTTGGCCAGCTCCCACACCCAGCTCTCCGTCATCACCACGACGGTGTCGCGTACCGTCTGCCGCTGCTCGGGTGACATGTCCTTGGTGGTGCGCAGCCAGAGGTCGGCGAGGCCGCGCTCCATGCCGTTCGCGGGCAGCGTGGCCGGTGCGCCCTCGATCGGCATGCACCCGGCGAGGCGCTCCGTGCAGAGCTTCGCCGCGGCGAAGTCACGGCGGTGGCCGAAGACCAAGGGGTAGTAGTCGTCGCCGTAGGTGCCCCAGGCCAGCCACTGCGAGCTGAGGTCGAGCGCTTCCGCTGTGCCGTCCGGGCCGATTCCGGCCGCGCACAGGGGAAGGTCGTACGCGTCGAGTTTGTCCTCGTCCCAGACGCCTTCCTCCAGGATGCCCATCGCGTGCGCCCAGCCGGTGACGCGGTGCCGCGCGGCGTCCAGGTGCGGGCTGAGCCGCAGCTCGAACGGCATGTGGAAGTCGGGCAGGAGCGAGGGGCCCACCTTCTGGAACGGGACGTGGGTGAAGGCGCGCAGCCGCTGCGCCCCGGCGGCCGCGAACAGCGCGCCCATGTCGGCGGCGGAGGTGCCGAGGCCGGTGGGGCCGGCGAGCGGCGAGGTGGTGAGCGCGCCCTCGTTCATGTACCGGCTGGAGCGCAGATGCCACTCATGGCCGCCCGACTGCCAGTCCTGGAGCCCGCGGGCGTACGCGGCGACCGCGGCGACCTCGGGCGCGGTGAGGCCCTTCTCCAGGGCGAGTGCGGGTACCTCGGTGACCGCCGTGTGCTCGAACTGGTGCAGGCGCGAGGTCAGGATGTCGTTGACGACGTCGGCGGCCTGCTGGGTCGTGCAGTCGAAGAAGGTCTCCAGGACGAGCACGCCGTTGCTCAGCTCGCCCTCGTCCTGGACCTCGCGCTGGTACGAGAAGAGGTCGTTGCGCAGGTGGACGCCGTCGGAGAACGTCTCCATGAGCACGCGCAGCGGCCTGGTACCGGCGACGGCCGGCGGGACTTCGGCGGTCGCGTACTCGACGAGCCCCGCCGACCAGGGGGCGCCGCCCACCTTGCGGCGCATCTCGATGTACTCGACGGGGTTGGCGATCCGCCCTTCGTTGATGTTGGACAGCTCCCACATGGACTCGTTCAGAAGGTGCTCGGTGGACTCGGCGAAGCGGCGGCGCCAGCCCGCGGACATCGCGGGGACCGTACGGGCCCACAGGTCGGCGAGCCCGGCCTCGACCGGATTGCACGGCTCCGGTACGGGGGTCGCGAGGTCCATCGGCATGAAGAGGGGGAGCCGGTCCAGATGCGCCTTGCCGGCCGCCCGGTCCTGGCTGCGTTTGTACATGTCCAGGAAGTGGTCGTCGAAGAAGAACACCCACACGTACCAGTCGGTGATCAGCGACAGCGCGGGGCCGTCGCAGTCCGGGTGGGTGTAGGCGCACAACAGGCCGTAGTCGTGCGCGTCGAGGTCGCTCTGCTCCCAGATGCCGGAGCCCTCCAGCATGCCCATGTCGTGCGCCCACCGGGAGGAGTGCGCGCGCGCCTCCTCCAGGTGGGGGTTGAGCCGCGCGGGATACGGCATGTAGAAGTGCGGCAGTTCGAACGGCTGCGTCATGGCCCGGCCCTACCCGGGGGTCTGTGCCGTCATCCGGATGGCGGCACATGATCACACCATTGCGTGAATCGGGGACGTGAGAGTGCGGGAAGAGGGCGTACGGGGGTATGGGCCGACGCCCCTTCCTGACGTACTGACATACCCCTACTCGTGCCTCTACTCGGCCTCTACTCGTGCCTCTACTCGTGAATCGCTGGTTTCCCCGCGTGCGCACGGCTCACGCCTCTAGGCTGCGGTCCACGTCCCCGGAAGGAATCACCTCCATGACCGATGCGCCGCTGCGGGCGGAGCTGCTCCTGGACCGCGAAGTCCCCGAAGACCTCAGCCAGGAACTGGTCGCCGCCCTCGACGGACTCGGCGCCCCACCGGTCCGCGTCCGCCGCGCCCTCGCCCACCGCGGGGTGGCCGACATCCCCTGGATCGTCCTGGCGTCCCTGCCCTTGCAGGCGTTCCTCAGTGGCCTCGGGTCGGAGGCCGTCAAGGACGCGTACGCGGCGTTCAAGACGGTCGTACGAAGAACAGCGCGCCCCGGGGCGGGGGGCGGCGAGGCCGCCCGGCCACTGGTGCTCCAGGACCCGGCGGGCGGGCTGAGCATCGTGCTGGAACCCGACCTTCCCGCCGAGGCGTACGAGTCGCTCGTCGCGCTGGACCTGACGGAGTTCACGGTGGGGCCGCTGCACTATGACCGCGCCCAGGGCCGCTGGCGTTCGTTCCTTGACGAGGCCGCCGGCTGATCCGCCGGCCGGAGGACGCGGCGGGACGTGCGCCGCGGATCGGGGCTGACTGTGATCGGGGGCTGACTGTGACTGCGCAGACCGCGGGCACCGCGGGCACCGCGGGCACCGCGGGCACCGCGGACGCGTCCGACGCGGCACTGAGCCGCGCCGAACAGGCTTGCGCCGACGGGGAGTCGGCGCTGGCGCGGGGTGATGGCGCGACGGCGGAGGGGCACTTTCGGGAGGCGTTCGGTTTGGTGTCCGGGGCGGGATCGGTGGTGGCTGGGGAGGGTGATGGCGTCGGGGGTGGGGGTGGGGGCGGTGACGGGTGCCGTGCCTCGGACGGTGGTGGGGTCGGGGGCGGGAAGGCGGGGCGGGTTGTGGCTCGGGCCCGTACCGGGGTGGGGCGTGTGCGGCTGGCCGCCGGTGACGTCGACGCGGCCGTGGCGGAGTTCGAGCGGGCCCGGCGGCTGCGGCCCGCGGCGGCGGGGCCGTTGCACTGGCTGGGCTGCGCGGCCGCGCACCGCGGTGACCTCGCCGCCGCGAAGACCCATCTCACCGCGTCCCTCGCCTGTGCCGTTCCGCACAGCCGCAGCCTGGTCCAGCGCGCCTACGTCCACGCCCGCGCGGGCGATCCGGACGCCGCCCTCAGCGACCTGCGCGCCGCGTCCCACATCGCGCCACTGGACGACGAGGCCCGCTGGGTCATGGCGGCACTGTCGGGCCGCTCCGCACGCGAGGTGGCGCTGCGGCTGCGCAGGGCGGCGCTCAAGGGGTTGACGGGAGGCGAGGGCCGAGGGCCGCGGGCGCCTTCTGGGCGGAAGCCGGGGCCTTCGCGGTGGGGAGCTGAGCCCTCCCGGGGCGAGGCCGAGAATGCCCGGTGGGAGCAGGCCGGGGTCTTGGTGGGGGCGGCTCAGGGGGTTGACCCGGAGACGGGGGGGTTCGCTTCGCTGTATGGCGTCGTGATGGTGCGTGGTGGTCGTCGGGTCGACGCCGTGGAGCTGCTCAGGGAGGCCGTCCGGCGCGATCCCGCCGACCACAGGGTCACCCACACTTTGGCGTTGGCCTTGCTCAACTGCCCTGGAACAGGGTCTGGTCATGCGTGGGCGCCGTGCGTCGCCGCGTGGGCGGCCCTGCTGTACGACGCGAGGTTCTGGAAGCGGGCCCGGGCCACCGCCGCCCGGCGGTACGGCACCACCGTGGAGGCGTCCCTCGTGCCCGTCCTGCGGGCCGGTCTGCGCGAGGCGCTGGAGCGGCGCATGCCCGGTGACGACGCCGGTACGCGCGTCGCGCCGGGGCCGCTGCTCCAGCGTGAGGCCGACGCCGCGAAGCTGCTCGCCGCCGTCGGCGGTTTCCCGTCGGCCCAAGGCGGCGGCGTGCCCCTGTTCTGCGGGCCACTGCGCATCGCGGAGCTGGGCAGGTCGGCGGAGTTCGGCGCGTTCGCCGCGGTGGAGGAGGCGCGGGCGCTTCAGGCCGGTGCCCTGTCTCCGACCGGTGTCCTGTCCCCGGCCGAGGGATCGTCTCACGTCGTCGGCGCCGCCCTCCCGAGCCCCGGCACCTCATCGACGTACGCCTCCCTCACCTACGCCTTCTCCCAACTCGGCTTCGCCCAGCTACTGCTGGGCCAGGGCAAGCCCGCCGACGCCCTCGCCGCGCTCTCCGAGTTGCGCTGCCCCGACTGCCGGGCTCGGGGCGGCGGGCCCGGAGCGGCGGCCGTATGCGAGCCGGAGTGCGCGCGCTTCGACGAGCTGAACCCCGGGTACGCCGGGCTCGCGGACAAGCACCGCAGGCTCTCCCTCGACGCGCGGGGCCTGGCCCTGGAGGCGCGGCTCAGCATGGGCCGCGCCGAACTGAGCGCCGCCAGACCCGACTTCGTGGCGGCCGCGGCGTACTGGCGACGCGCCCTGGTCCACAGCCGGGAGCTCGACCGGTACCGCGAGACGCAGACCGCCATCGTCGACATGGCGCTCGGCGCCGCCCGCGACGCGCACCGCGCGGGGCGGCTGAACCTCGCGGTGTCCACACTGGAGACGGCCCGTTCGGTGATCGGCGCCAATGAACGCGGGCGACTGGAGGGACAGTTGGCGCGCGTACTGGCCGACCGCGGTATCTCCGTCGCCAATGCCGAAGACGCCCTGCTCGACGAGCCCGCCGCGGACCTGCGCCGCTCCGTCGCGTTCAACCCGCACCTGCTGCGGGCGCAGATCAGCCTCGGCATCGTGCTGCGCGGGCTCGCCGCGGCCCGCTATGGCTCGGGCAGCCTGTCCGGCGCGCGGGCCACCCTGCGCGAGGCCATCGAGCAACTCACCGCCGCGCTCGCGCACTTCCCCGGCGACCCCGACCTGGAGGAGCAGCGGGAAGCCGCGATCGCCGATCTCGACCACGTCATGTGGCAGTCCGACGAGAGCGAGCAGTGACGGCCGTGCTCGCGTACGAGGAACTGCGCATCCGGGTCCGCCGCGTCGGCGCCGACCGCTATCTCGTGACGGCCAACGGCCCGGCGTCCGCCGCCGAGGTCATCGCGGTCGGCGAGGAGCCCGCGGTGTTCCGCGAGCAGTGGGACCGGCTGATCGCGGCGGAGCTGGGGCTCGCGCCGATGGGTGAGCGGCACACCGTGGTGCGGCTGCGGGAGCTGGGGCGCGGAGTGTACGACCTGCTGTTCGGCGGCGAGGGGAAGACACCGGTGGACGGCGATACACATACACGTACGGATACACATACGGGTACGGGTACGGGTACGGATCAGGCGGGTGACAGGGTCGACGCCCGTGTTGGTAACCGCGTCGGCGACTGCGTTGCCGCCGCGCTCGACCGCGCCCAGCGCATGCGTCCGCCGCACGGGCTCCGTCTCCGCTTCGATCTGCCGCCCGAGTTGCGTGACCTCCCTCTGGAGTCGCTGTGCGCGCCACCCGGCAGCCCTCAGCAGGCCCTCGCGCTCAACCACGGCTATTCGCTGGCGCGTTCGCTGCCGGGCGGGCCGCTGGGGCAGCGGCTGCCCGAACCCGTCGACCAGCCGAGCGTGATCCGGCTCCTGGTGGCCTGCGCGTCGCCCGGCGGCCTCACGCGGCTGCGGGCCTCGGCGGAGGTGGCGGCGCTCCGTCACGACCTGCCGGAAGTCGCCGTGCAGGCGACGGTGGTGGAACGGGCCACGCGCGCGAGCCTGGAGGCGGCGATCGGCGCGCACCCCGAACTGCCCACGGCGGTCGTGCTGATCGCGCACGGGGCGTACGACCATGAGCTGGGCAAGGGCGTGGTGGCCCTGGAGACGGAGGGCGGCGGCGTCGACCGGGTGCCGTCGGATCTGCTCAGCGGCATCCTGCTGAAGGCGCAGCGGCTGCGGCTGGTCGCGCTCAACCTCTGCTTCGGGGCGGACAGTTCGCACCTCGAACCGTTCTCCGGGCTCGCGCAGGCGCTGATCGGCGGGGGCGTGCCGGCGGTGGTGGCTATGCGGGAGCTGGTCAGCGACGAGTCGGCGGGCGCGTTCAGCCCCGAGCTTCTGAAGGGCATCGCGGCCAACAAGACCGTCGACGAGTCCATGGCGGCCGCGCGGCTGCGCATCTCCCACCAGCCGCAGCACACGGCCGTGGAGTGGGCGACGCCCACGCTGTTCCTGCACGAGGAGTGCCGGCAGGGCTGGCTGTTCAAGGCGCGTGAGGTGCGGGACGACGAGTTCGGCCCCGGGGCGGTGGCGGATCCGCTGCGTGAGGGCGCGGACGCGCTGCGGACGTTCCAGAGCCCCGTCGGCCATGTCGGCTCGGCCGTCCTGATCGGCGCGGCACGCTTCCAGCGGGACCGCGGGCACTGGGCGCAGGTCCAGCGGATTCTGCGCACGCCGACCCGGAGTTACGCCGATGAGCAGCGGCGGATGCGGGCCGAGGCCGCCTTCGAACTGGCCTGGCCCGAGGTGGAGCGGCTGTGCGCGCTGCTCGCCGGGGAGCGGGACGCGGTGGCCGCCGCGGCGCAGCTCGCGGTGGTCCGCGAGCAGTTGCCGGGGCCGGTGCCGGGCTGCCTCGCGGCGGAGGTGGCCGAGCTGGAGCGCGTGACCGCGCTGGTCGGGGCGGCGCGGGCCGCGGAGGCGTCGGCGGACTGGGCGACCGCCATCGGACGCTACGAGGAGGTGCTCGCCGCGCGGCCAGGCGGGCTGCGGGACGTGGTGGAGCGGCTGGCGGCCGCGCGGGACGAGCTCCACGTGGCGCGCACCTGCGAGGCCGCCGAGCGGGCGCGGCGGGCGGGCGACTGGGCCACGGCCGCGCGCGGGTACGCCGCCGTCCTCACGCTGCGCCCGGACCACGGGACGGCCACGGCGTGGGCGGCGTACGTGGGCGGGCGGGCCGCCGAGGAGAGCGAGGACTGGGGGACGGCGCAGGCGGCGTACGAGGCGTGCGCGGGGCTGGAGGACGCGGCGAGGCGGGCGGCGTACGCGCGGGGCCGGTCGGCGGCGCGGGCCGGCGACTGGCCGGCCGCGCGGGAGGCCTTCGCCGAGGCGGGGCCCGATAACGCGGGGCCCGACGGGGCGCGGCCAGATAACGCGGGGCCCGTCAAGGCGGGGCCCAGCCAGGCGGGGTCCGCCCAAGCAGGGCCCAGCCAGGCGGGGTCCGCCCAAGCAGGGCCCAACGAGGCAGGGCCTAACTACGCGGAGTCCGACCAGGCGGAGTCCGACCAGGTGGGGCCCGGCAAGGCAGGGTCCGACCAGGCGGAGTTCGACCAGGTGGGCCCCCACCAGGCAGGGTCCGACCGCGGTGCGTGGTGCGCGTATGCGGGTGGGCGGGCGGCGGAGGTGGGCGGTGCGTGGGCCGACGCGGTGGCGGGATATGCGGCGGCGGGCGGCTTTCTCGACAGCGGAGGGCGGCTGCTGTTCGCGCGGGGGCGTGGCGCGGCGGACGCCGGTCGCGTCGTCGAGGCGCTCACCGATCTGTCGGCGGCGGCCTCGCTGGGCCTGGAGACGGAGCCGTGGCTCGGCGAGCTGCGTCACCGCGCGTACGAGGCCGCCCTCGCGGCGACGGAGTCCACCGACTGGTCGGCCGCGCTCACCCACCTGGCCCTCCTGCCTGCCGAGTACCGAGTGACGGGGGCGCTGCGACGCTACGTAGAGGGCCGGTCGGCGGCGGTCGCGGGTGACTGGGGCGCGGCGGCGGAGGCGTTCGGGGCGGTGGCCGGCGCCGACCCCGAAGACGGCCTGCCCTCCGACGCGGCCCACCTGCACGCGTACGCCCAGGGCCGTCTCTGCCAGGAGCGGGGGCTCTGGTCGCAAGCGCTGGCGCACTTCGCGGGGTTGCCGTCCGCGTTGACGGACGTACCGGACCGAGTGCTGTACTCGCGCGGGCGGGCCGCTGACGAGCGGGGCGAGTGGACCGGCGTCATCGACGGCTTCGGGCGGCTGCCGGACACGTACGCGGATGGCGAGGTGGGCGTCCGGCGTCTTTACGCACGCGCGCGCGTAGCCGCCGATCTGCGCGCCGACTGGACGGCCGTACTCAGCCTGCTCACCGGCGTTCCGGACGACGCCCGCGAGGGCGCGGTGGCGGCCTTGCGCCGCAAGGCGGAGGGCCGCCAGGCGGAGGAGGCGGACGACTGGCCGAGGGCCTGCGAGATCTACGCCCGAGCGTTCCCCAAGGGCGGCGTCCCGGGCCCGCCGGACCTGCCTGACCTGCCTGACCTGCCGGACCTGCCTGAACTACCGGACCCGAAACCCCACCCCCCCGACGAAGCCGCCCACCTCTACCGCTACGCCCTCGCCCGCACCCACGAGCTGGCCGGGCAGTGGCGTGACGCGCTGGGCGTCTATCAGGCTCTGGACGGCAGTTGGGCCGATGTCGCCGCGCGTGAGCGCTACGCCCGGGTGCGGATCGCCGAAGAAGGCGCCGAGGAAGGTGCTGAGGCGAGCGACGCCTGGCGGCGGGTCGTCCGGGCGTACGAGGAGTTGGAGCGGGCGGAGGCCCAGGGGGTGGACGCCGCCACGCGGGGGCGGTACGCGCGCGTGCGGCTCGCCGAGGCCGAAGGGGACTGGGCCTGTGTCGTCGCCGAGGCGGAGGCCCTCGGCGCCTACCGGGACGCACCCGCCGTCGCCGCCTACGCGCACGGGCGCCTCGCCGACGCGCACCAGGAGTGGCAGCGGGCCGCCGACGCGTTCCGGCGGTGTCCGGGGCACCGGGACGCCGACGCGCATCTCGCGTACGCCGAGGGGCGGTCGCTGGAGGCGGCGGGGAAGTGGAGCGCGGCCGTCACCGCGTACGAGCGGGCGCGCGGCACCCTCGACCGGGCCGATGTGCGGTGCCGCAGGCTGCGGCGCCTCATCGGGCTGCTCCCCTGGGCGGACGGTCTCACCGGCGCTCCCCTGGTCGCCGATCCCTTCGCCGTGCGGGATCAGGCGTTCCCGTATCTCGCGCTGCGGGACGCGGGCGTCGACCCCGGTGCCTCCATGGACGTGGTGAAGAACGCCTCGTACGCGCTGCTTGAGCGCGGGTCCCTGTCGTGGCACGAGCGCGTCGCCCTGGAGCGGCTGCGCCTGCCGGGCCGGCGGCTGCGGCTCGACGCGCTGCTGTACCGCTGGCACTCCCCCGACGCCCTGCGCGACGCTCTCGCCGGGCTGTCGCCGGATGAGGGGCCGGGGCTGCTGGACGCCCTGTGCGAGCGCTTCCCGCGTGACACCCCCTTGTTGCTGCTCCTCGCGCGAGGCCGGGAGGCCGCCGTCGCGGAGTGGGAACGGCGTCTGAAGGAGGCGCCCGGTGACATGGCCGTGGTGCACGGGCTGGCCGCGGCCCGGCTGTGGCAGGCGCAGGAGCTGGAGCAGAGCGGCGCGTGGGAGCACGCGGTGAGCGCCTGGGAGTCGGCGCTCGCGTACTGGGCGACGCTGCTGAGCGACGACGAGTACTGGGACGGCTGGCGTGCCGAGCGGGCCGCCTGTTACGAACGCGACCTCACCCACGAGGACATGGCGTCCCTGCGCTGGGAGCTGAGCCAGCACCTCTTCGGCCGGCTGTCGGCGTACGAACAGCGGCACACCGAGCAGGAGCGGCCTCAACAGGCCGCTGCCTACCAGGCGTTGGCGGGGGTCTTGGAGTCCGAGTTGGGCGGTGCGCGGGTGCTGAAGGACGTGGGTGGTCTGCCGGCCGTGCCGGGCGCGGGCGCCACGCTCGCCTGCGGGCCGCGCTATCTGCGGCTGCTGGACCTCCAGGCACCCCTGGGCGATCTCGTGGCGAGCCTGGACGCGGCCGCCCAGCAGGGCAAGGACCCCGGTGAGTACGCGGTGCGCGAGCTGCGCTGGGCCTTCTCGGAGCTGGCGCGGAGCTTCGCCCTCTCGGAGGTGCGCAAGTTCGGGCACGCGCTGCGCGCCCTGCCCGTCCTGCGCACGCTGAGCACCCTGCCGGACGACTGCGCGGGCCCCGCGTCGGCTGCGGCCGGGCACACCGAAGGGTGCGGGCACTGCCAGGACTTCCTGCGGCGCAACCCCGCCTACGTGCGGCTGCCGCGCCGCCACGCCCGCCTCCTCCAGGACGGCGCCGAACTGGCCGTACACGTCCGGCTGGCACTCGCGAGGGCCGCCTTGACGCGCGGTGACGGCGGACTTGACGAGGCTCTCGGACACTGGCGGGAGCTGGTGCGGGTCTCCCGCGACGCGGGGATGCAGGCCCGCTCGAAGCAGGCCGTGATCCGCACCGTTCTCGGCCGTGTCGAGGCGCTCACCGACGAGGACGGCGTGCAGCTCGGGCCCTGCCTGGACGAGGCCGTCACGCTCGTCGAGACAGCCACCGCCGTACTGCATCCGCTCGACCGCGAGCTGCTCGGCCAACTCCACGCCAGACTCTCGGCGTTGCTGTCCATGCGGGGCGTGTGGCGCGGCTACACCCGTACCAAGCACGGCATGCGCTGCGACGTGTACGGCGCGGAGGCCGACCTGCGCCGCGCCCTCGCCCTCAACCCGGAGTCGAGCCATGCCCGCGACAACCTCGCGCGGGCCCTCGTCTTCACCCTGGACGACCGGACGTACGAGGTGCCCGAGCGTCTGGAGCTGCTCCACGAGGCGCTGGGCCTGCTGGACGTCGGCCTCGGCCAGGCCCTGACGCACCGCTACCGCGAGACGCTCGGCGAGGCCCTCGACGAGATGGAGAAGCTCCTCACCCGGCATCTCGGCGTCGGCGGCATGGGCGATCTGATCCGCAGCGACGGCCAGGAGACCCCGCCCGACGACGACGATCTGCCGTCGTGGGCGGCGGAGTTGACGGGCAAGGCGGAGAGCGCGCTGCGTCGCGGGGACATCCTGTGGGCGCTGCACCATCTGTTCCGCGCGACCCGCGCGGATCCCGCCAACAGCCGGATCAGGCGGGCCCTGCTCGACGCGGTGCGCCGCTGGCTCGCCGAGCTGAGGCCCGAGCAGGACAACCCCGAGCAGAACAACCCCGAGGTCAAAGAACCCGAGAACGAAGCAGGAGGCAGTGTCGCGTGATCAAGGACCCCGACGCGAGCTGGGAGGGCGGCCCCTTCCCCTACGACGCGCTCGCCCCGGCCGGTGTGACGCCCTGGACGACCCACGCCGACATGCGGGACGTCTCCTTCGAGCTGCTCGCCCGGCATCTGATGACGCCGGTCACCCAGCAGGCGTGGGACGAACTGCGCGTCGTACGCCGCAGAATGCTCCTCGACCTGCTCCTGTACGACGTCGACCTCGACGCCGAACTCCCGCTCGCCATCGCCGGGATCGACCGGGAGCTCGCCGCCGTCACCGCACAGGAGACGCCGCCGGACCCGCTTCTTCCGGAGGCCGCCGCACGCCTCTTCGACGACCTGATCCGCTTCGATGTCTGAGCCGGCGCCGCAGCGCGCGGGGGCGGCCGTCACGGCGCGCCTCGCCTATGAGCACGCCCGCGACCTGGCCGCCCGCGACGCCGCCCATCAGGCGCTCACCGAACGGCTGCTGCTGCGCTGTGCCGACGTACTCGACTCCTTCGACCGGCTCCTGGCGGACGGCGCGGCGAGCGATGTGGAGACGTACCGCGGAAGCCTGGCGCTGATCGCCGGGCAGCTGGAGACCGCCCTGGCCGAGGAGGGACTCGAACGGGTCGGGCGGGTCGGTGAGTGCGCCGAACCGGCGACGCACCACGTGACGGAGGTGCGCGCCGCGCCGCCCGGGACCGCTGACGACGAGGTCCTTGAGATTCTGCGGCGCGGGTATCGATACCGGGGGCACGTGCTGCGCGCCGCCCGGGTGGTGGTCGCCGTGGACGGCGGCACGGAGCAAGGGACGGAACGGGAATGAAGGCCATCGGCATCGACCTCGGCACCACCAACAGCGCGGTCGCCGCCCACGACCCGCACCGCGCGGACATCGCGGTGCTCACCAACAGCAAGGGCGAGCGGCTCACCCCGTCGGTCGTCGGCGTCATGCACCGCGACGGCAAGGACCAGCCGCTGGTCGGCGAGGACGCGCTGAACTGGGCGACCAGACAGCCCAAGGAGACCATCGCCTCCGTGAAGCGCCTGATGGGACGGGACTTCGCCGACGCCTCGGTGGCGCGGGCGCGCGACCGGATGAGTTACGAGATCGTCGCGGGCCCCGACGAGGACCCGCGGGCGCACGTGGTGCTCGGCGGCCGGGCCCGCACCCCCGCCGAGATCTCCAGCGTCATCCTGGACAAGCTGGTGCGGGACGCCTCGCGCACGCTCGGCGAGCCGGTGACGCACGCCGTGATCACCGTGCCCGCCTACTTCCGTGACGCGCAGCGCGCCGCCACGCGCGAGGCCGCGGAGAAGGCGGGCCTGGTGGTGAAGAAGATCGTGGACGAGCCGACGGCCGCCGCGGTCGCCTTCGGCCTGCACAAGCCCGGCGGGGCGCGCAGCCGGGTCCTCGTCTACGACCTCGGCGGCGGCACGTTCGACATCTCCGTCCTGAACGCGGTCAAGGACCAGGAGGGCAGGAGCCAGTTCCAGGTGCTGCGCTCGGCCGGTGACATCTGGCTGGGCGGCGACGACTTCGACCTGACCGTCGTCGAGCACATCATCGGGTGGATGCGCGCGCAGCACCACGTGGACCCGGCCGGCGACAAAGCGTTCCTCTTCCACGCGAAGAAGGCCGCCGAGCGGGCCAAGCGTGAGCTGAACGACATGGAGGAGACGTACATCGTCATCCCGGCGGCGTACCGGGGGCAGGACGGTGTGATCGACGTCGAGATGAAGCTGACGCGCGCCGAGTTCCACGCGATGATCGCGCCGCTGGTGGGCCGCACCATGGCGCTGGTCCAAGAGACCCTCGCGCGCTACGAACTCTCCACGGACGACATCTCCGATGTGCTCCTGGTGGGCGGCGGCACGCTGACGCGGCCCGTGTACGAGGCGGTCGAGGGGTTCTTCGGCGCGGACAAGGTGCGCAGGAACATCAACCCCATGGAGTGCGTCGCCTTCGGCGCGGGCGTCCTCGCCGAGACGCTGCGCGGCGTGGAGTGCTCGGACGCGGCGTGCGCCAGGCTCAACGAGTACGGCGCGGAGGCCTGCGCGGCCTGCGGCCGGAGCCTGGCCGACGGCCGCTCCAAGGGCGACACGGGCCTGTACGAGTCGACGCCCATGGCCATGGGCATCGCCGCGATCAAGGGCAGCCAGCGCGACGTGTTCGTCGAGATCATCGAGGCGGGCTCGCCGTACCCGCTCTCCGAACCCCGCCGGCGCACGTTCCACGCGACGGACAGCCGCCGCATCCGGGTGCCGGTGTACGAGGGCCACAGCAGAGTGGCGAGCGAGAACCACGAGCAGGGCGTGGTGGAGTTCGAGCTGCCGCAGGAGATCGAGGTCAACCGCCAGGTGGACGTCTCCTTCAACTACTCGGCGGACCGCATCATCACGGTGAAGATCAGCGTGCGCGGCACGGACATGGTCCTGGAGGCCACGCCCAACCGGGAGAAGCCGCGCACCCCGCCGCCCGAGCCGGTGGAGGAGCTGGTGGACAGCGCGGTCCTGCGCGAGCAGCTGGCTCTGGCCGAGCGGGAGGCCGACCACTTCCTGAAGCGGTACGGGCCCTACATCGAGCCGGTGCAGGCGATGAAGGTGCGCCGCGACATCGAGCAGGCGCAGCGGGCGGTCGCGATGGGCGACAGCGGCGAGTACAAGCGCCTGACCGAGCTGCTGCTCGACGACATGTACCGCCAGTGCGGTCTGGCGAGCCAGTTCCGCCAGGCCGAACTGGCCTCGGAGGGCGCGCCGCGCGAGACGGTCCGGCAGATCAACGAAGCGGTCGAGTACGTCAAACAGGCCCACCGGCAGGGCAACCGCGTGCAGACCGCCCAGCAGGCACGCAACCTCGTCAACCTGGTCGCGATCGCCCAGTCCGAGCGCGCCGTGCCGACCCTCCCCGACAAGCCGGACTACGAGGGCATCCTGCGGTTCGCGGAAGAGACGGCCGGCGGATGACGCGGGCGCGCCAGGACGGCCGCCTCCCCGCGCCGGGGGGGACGGCCGGGGCGGCCCCTGTCAGTCTCGGCATCGACTTCGGCGCCACGGGGCTGCGGGCGCTCTTCGCGCTGCCGGACCGGCCGGCGCGGCGGCTGGACGCGGGCGCGAAGGACGGGCCGCAGGAAGGGCCGATGCTGCTGTGCGAGCCCGCAGAGACGGGCGAGCTGCCGGTGACCTTCCCCAGCCTCAAGAGCCGGCTCGGCAGCGGGCGTCCGGTGCGGGTGGGGGGCGGGGCGTGCGACGCGGACCAGCTCGTGGTCCGCCTGCTGCGGTCCCTGCGCGAGCGCGTGGAGGCGGCGGCGCCGGGGCGGGTGGCGCAGACCGTGATCAGCGTGCCCGCGCGGTTCGGCTCGGCGCAGCGGGCGGCGCTGCGGGACGCGGCGCGCGAGGCGGGCCTTGATCCGGCGCGGCTCGTCAGCGACTCCATGGCGGCGGTGATCGGCCATATGACGGAGCGGGACAGCGGCACGTGCCTGGTCTACGGCATGGGGTACGAGGGGTTCGAGCTGGGCCTGATCCGCAGCGTGCGCGGCCACTTCCGCTCCCTCGGCTACGAGGGCGGTACGACGTCCGGGGGGCGCGCGTTCGACGCGGAGACGCTGTCCTCGGCGGTCCGGCTGCTGCGCAGGCACCGCGGTCCGGGCTCGGTCACCGGGCTCGACGCGGCCGTGTGGCAGGAGCTTCGCGCGCGCGGGCAGGAGGCACGGGAGACGCTCGGGGCGCGGGGCGGCCCGGAGGAGGCGGTACTGGACCTGGAGCTCGGCGTGGGGCCCCCGCTGTGGGTACGGATCGCCCGTCCCGACCTCGACGCGTATCTGGACCGGCATGCGCGGCGCACCCTCGACCGGGCGGGGGCGCTGCTCGACCAGTCCGGGATGCGGTCGGCGGACGTCGACACGCTGCTCCTTGTGGGCGGCAGCACGCGTATGGAGCAGGTGCGTTCGCGGGTCGCCCGGCTCGGTGAGCGGAGCGTGCAGGCGCCGTCCGAGCTGCTGGCGCTCGGCGCGCTGAAGCACGCGGTGCGGCTCGCGGGCGGCGCGGCGTCCTCGGGCCCCTCCGCCCTGGAGGAGGGCCCGCTGGAACCGGCGGCGCCCACGCAGGACACGCTCTCGGACGCGCCGCCGCTCACGGCGACGTTGGTGGACCCTCGGGTCGTACCGGAATCGGGTGCGGTACGGGATGCGGGCCGCCCGGGAGAGGCCGTACGTGATGACGTACGAGAGGCCGTACGTGATCCACGGGAGGCCGCTGCCCCGCGCGAGGCACCACCCGATGACCACGGCGGGCACGGCGGTGCCCGTGACATGGAGAGGGCGCGGCTGCTTGCCCGTCAGGGGCGGCCGGTCGAGGCCGCCGCCCTGCTGCGCGAGATCATCGCTCAGGCCCAGGAGCTGCTCGACGACCTGGCCCGCCCCGCCCCCACACCGCCCGCGCCCTCAACCCCACCGGAGCCCGCACCCGCCCCGTCCCTCGACTACGCCTCGCAGCGCCAACTGGCTCGCGCGCAGGCACTGTTGTCCCTCGGCCGGTACGACCACGCCGTGCAGGCAGCGCACATCGCCTGGCAGGACGCGGCGACCAGACCGGCCGGCGCGGACATGCTGGACGCGATGATCGACGTGCACTGCGCGGCCGCGATGGCCGACATGTCCCCGGAGCACTTCGCCGACGCCGATCGGTGGCTCAACTGCGCGTACAACCACGATCCGACGAACGTACGGGTGCGCGGCCTGCTCGCCGAGCGCACCTACCGCCACGCGGTGGAACTGGACCGGCGCGGGGAGCGGGATGAGGCCATTGAGGCCCTGGGGAAGTGTCTGACGTGGGACCCTGAACACGCTGACGCCGAGGCGCTGTTGCGGCGGATCGGCCGTGACGGCAGGAACCGGCGTGGCAGGGGTGACGCCCTCGGATAGAGCCCTGTGAGCCATGTCTCAAGCCACCCCGCAAGCCAGGGAGGAACCCGCTTGACGCCCGCAGAACTGCTCGACAAAGCCTTGATCATCAAGGAGTTGCAGCGGCTGGCGGCCCTGTCCGCGCTCGCGCCGCGCTCGGCCGAACTAGCTGTTCTCCACAAGGACTTGGGTGGCATGTCGCAGCTCGACCGGTGGGCGGAGGTCGACCTCGTCCGGACGTATGTACGCCCGGAGAGCGTACATACGCCGCCCGAACAGACGTCGGGGCGTCGCGACCGCCTCCTGGAGGCGGCCCTCGGGGTGCTCGTCTTCATCCCGCTCCTGATCACCTGGTTCGGACTGCGGGAGGCCGTGCGCGCGTACGGGGAACTGGCCGAGGTGGACCCCGATCAGGCGACGCGCCCCTTCCTCCAGCTGTGGCAGTCGGGCTTCGGCGGGCATCTGTCGTCGCTCGGACGGTTCGAGAACGTGGCGCTGATGGCCGTACTCCTCATCGCCCTGCTCGTGGCGGTGTCGGTGTGGCACGCGCGCGTGAGGGTGCGCGCGGAGCGGGACGACGCGGCGCAGGAGGCGGACAGGGAGCGGCTGCTCGCCGAGCTGGCGTCGGTGCTGACCCGTACGCAGATGGTGCTGGCGCCGCATCGCACCGCGTCGCCGCAGCAGTTCACCGCGGAGCTGACGAAGGCCGCCAAGGAGATGGGCGACCTCGCGACGAAGGCGGAGCAGAGCCACAAGGCGCTCAGTGGCGCCACGGCGTCCGTGGGCCGGGCCACCGACGCGCTGAAGACCGCGGCGCTGTCCCTCACGAAGGAGGTGCCGAAGCTCGGTGACGCGGCGGACCGCATCGACACCACCCTGCGCGACGGCGCGGCGGCGACCGCCAAGGCGGGCCGGGCCAACGCGCTCGCGGCGCGCGGGATCGCCGACCACGTCAAGGCGGCGGGCGACACGGTAGAGGCCTCCCTGAAGGCGCTGGTCACGGCTCAGCAGTCGCTCGTCACCAAGTCCGAGTCGGTGGCGAGGGCTACGGAACTGGCCTCACAGGCCCTGGTGTCGAGCACCGGCCGCACGGTCGACGCGGTGGACGGCATGCGGGAGGCCACGGAGCGGTGGGACGCGGCGGCGGCCCACTGGCAGGACGCGGCGGCCCGCCTCGACGCCCGCATGGACACGCTGGCCTCCGCCCTGCCTTCCCTGCCGCTGCCGCTTCCGCTGCCGCTTCCGCTGCCATCGGAGGGCGGCACGCCCGGCACGTCGTACGGCGCGGGCACGGGGCCGCAGCCCTTCAATGGCGGGGCGTACGCGGCGAGCGGCGGCGGGACGTACGGCGGCGCCGACGGCCGGGCGCAGGGCACGGGCGGCGGAGCGTACAGCTCCGACGGCGGGGCGTACGGGGCGGGTGGCGGCGGGACGTACGGCGGCGCGGACGGCCGGGCGCAGGGCACGGACGGCGGAGCGTACAGCTCCGACGGCGGGGCGTACGCGGCGAGCAGCAGCCGGACGCAGGGCACAGACAGCGGGCCCTACGGCAGCGCGGACGGCCGGGCGCAGGGCACGGGCGGCGGGGCGTACGCGGCGAGCGGCGGCGGGACGCAGGGCACGGACGGTGGGGCGTACGCGGCGAGCGGCGGCGCGGATGGCGGGTCGTACGGCTCCGGCAGCGCCGCATATGCGGCGAACGGCGGCGCGGGCGGCGGGTCGTACGGCTCCGACGGTGGAGCACACGGGGCGAACGGCGGCTCGTACGGCGCGAGCGCGAGCCCGAGCGGAGCCCACGGGGACGTGGCCGGATCGTACGGCGACAGCTCAGCCCAACCGTACGGCAGCAGCCCGGGCGAGACATACGGCAACGGCTCAGCCCAACTGCCCGATGACAGCTCGGGCCAGACATACGGCGCCAGCCCCACCCAACCGTACGGCGGCAGCTCAACCCAGACCCCTGGCCCCAGCCCAGCCCAACCGTACGATGACAGCTCCGGCCAGACATACGGCCCCAGCCCCACCCAACCGTACGGCGGCACCTCAACCCAGACCCCTGGCCCCAGCCCAGCCCAACCGTACGATGACAGCTCCGGCCAGACATACGGCGCGGGCCCAACCCAACCGTACGGCGGCAGCTCGGGGCAGGTGTTCGGGGGTGGAGTGGGTCGGTCGTATGGAGGCAGCGTGGGTGGGGCCCGGCCAGGCGCGGCGCGCGGTGATGTGGGGCCCGACGGTCTGGCCGCTGACGGCAGTCCCCTGCCCGCGTCGGGGTGGCCCGTTGAGCCGGGCATGGACTCTCCGCCGGATCCTCCGTTCGATGATCCTTGGACGACCCGGCTGCCCCCGCCCTCCGCCCCGCGCGACGGAGGCGTCGCGTGAGTCGAGGGCGGGGAGCGCGCCGGCGTGGCCGGCGGCTCGGGGTGGTCGTGCTCGCGGGGTGGCTCTTCGCCGATCTGCTGCTCGTGCTCGCGCTCGTATCGATGGCCGACCGTCCGGACCCGCGGGCCGACGACCGCCCGAAGCCCTCACCGTCGGAGGGCGGTACGGCGTCGCCGACCCCGACGGGACCCCGTTCGGTGGACCGCGACCCGGAGGAGTTCCGGGTGTCGGGCAGGGGCAAGGGCGCCCTCGTCTCGCAGATCTCGAAGGGCACCCGGGAGTGGTCGGGCCGCACGGCCGCGCTCGTGCTGACGTTCGGCGGCGGCCCGAACGGCACCGTCTACGCCCACCGCGTCAACGCGCTGCTCGGCAAGGGCCGTCCGGACATGTTCACCAAGAAGACGGCGACGGACGACTTCCACAATCTCGGGAAGAGCCCCGGGACCGCCGTGGTCCGGGTGTACTTCTACACGGCGCCGGGCGGCTGAGACATGCCCGTCCTGCGCCCCGGCGAGCACCCGAGGGCGAGCGGCGGCAGCGCGCCGCTGCCCGCCCTGCCCCGCTGCCCCGGCATGCGGGGCTACGTCGCGCTGCGCGAGGCCATACGGAAGTCGGGCTTCCGGCATGCGGCGGACGTGCTGCGCGCACCGTCGGCCGCGTCCGCGACGGACGCCGTCTTCGGCACGCTTCCGAAAGCCGACACGGACGACGGCTTCCGTGTCCTCGACGGCCTCTGGTTCCCCGGCCGAGGCGGCATCTGGCGGCGCGTCGACCGGCCGTACGTCCAGGAGGCGAGCGCCCGGTGGCGGGCCTCCGGGGAGCCGCGTGCCCACGAGGCCGCGGCCCTGGTGGACGTACTGGAGACGGTCCTGCTCGACGACGCGATGGGCCTGCGCCGCATCGTCCTGTGGGAGATCTGCTGCCTCCTCACGAACGACGGCGGCACCCCGGGAGCCGCCGAGGCCGTCGCCCTCGGCGTGCACCGCGGCGAGGCGGGACAGCTCGCCGCCGCGGTGGCCGCCGGGTTCCCCGGACCGGGGCCCGCCCGGCACGCCGCCGAGACGCTCAACGACGTATGGCCGGGGGTGCGGCTGCGCGAGGCGGAGCGGATCGTGGCGCGCCTCCCACGCGGCTCCGTCCCCCCGGACGGGCCGGACGACCACCGGCTGACCGCACTCGTCGACGCCGTCCGCGCGCGAGCGGCGGAAGTGGACCGGCTCGCCGCCGACGGCGCGGAGTCGGAGGCCGCCGGCGCACTGCGCGCCGCCGCCACCGCCTGGCTCGGCGCGTTCCGCCTGGCCAGGGACGACCCGCACGCGCAGACGGGGCTGCTGCGCGCGGCCGCCCTCCTCGCCGACGACCCCTTCGCCCCGGCCGAGGCCGAGGTGAGCGCCGTGACCGACGAGCGGACCGTACGGCTGTCCTGGTGCGCGCCGCCGCGCCGCGCGGCCGGCGTCACCTACCGTGTCCTGCGCTTCCCGGACGGCGCGCCGGACCTGGCGGTCGAGACGGCGGCGGGCGAGACGGGGCCGTGGAGCGCCGACGCCGACGCCCCGGTGGGCCGCCCCCTGCGGTACGCCGTGTTCCCGCTGCGCCGCGACCGCATCGCCGGGGTGCCGCGCGTCACCGGCCCGGTGCTGCTCACCCCCGTCGTGACGGAGCTGCGTGCCACCGTCGTACCGGGCGGCGTACGGCTGCGCTGGCGGCCCGACCCGGCGGCCGCCGAGGTGCGGGTGACGCGCTCGGGCACGGGTGACGACACCGAGGCCTGGGGCGGGGCGTCGCTGGTTCGGGTGGAGTGCGAGCACGAGCGGCTGCTCGACGTGCCGCTCGCCCCGGGGACGTACACCTACGAGGTGCGCTGTGGCTACCGCGATCCGGACGGCGGCCTCGTGTGGTCCCGTGGCGTCACCGTCACCGCGCGCGCCGAGCAGTGGCCCTCGCCGGTGGAGGAGCTGACCGTGCGGCGGCACGCGGACGGCGGGCGCGTCACCATCGCCTGGCGGCCGCCCGCGGTCGGCGACGGGCTGCTCCTGCCGTGGGCGGCGGGGCCCGTCCCGCCGGGCACGGACGTGTCGGACCTCGTGGGCGCGGTGGACCGCATCCCGGCGACGTCGGTCGACGCTCAGTCGTGCGCCGAGCTGGCACCGCGGCCCGAGCAGCGCGTCCGTGTGACGGCGGTGAGCGTGCTCGGTGAGCGGGCGGTGTCCGGACCGAGTGTCGTCATCGAACACCTGGTGGCCATAAAGGACTTGTCGGTGCGTCGGCTCGGTTCCGACCGTGCCGAGGTGCGCTTCGAGTGGCCGGAGCCGGCGGTCCTGGTGCGCGTGGCGTGGGGCGACGGGCTGCGGGCCGGTGAGCGGCGCGTGGCGCGCAGCGCGTTGCTGGCCGGGCGGGTGGAGATCCCCGTCTCCGCCGAGCGGTGCGCGGTCACCGCGGTGCCGCTGCCCCGCCCCGACGCCGTGGCCATCGACACGCCCCCGGCCCACGCGGTCCTGCCGGCGGCACCTCCGCCGCCACCACCTCCGCCACCGCCTCCGCCGCCGCCCGCGCCGCCCCGGTGGTGGGCGTGGTGGCGGCGCCGGCGGCGTCAGCAGCCATGAGGCGGCCGGGGGGCTACTCCTTGACCACGGCCTCCGTGCCGCCCCCGAACTCGATGAGCAGCCCCGACCGCAGCGCGATCGTCCTGCCCGGGTCCACGTCCCGCACGGTGCCGTCGTCCTTGCGCGCCGTCCACACGGACTTCGTACGGTTGGTGAGGCCGAACCGCCCGCGCTGCTGCGGGTGTTCGGTGACCTCGCCGACCACGGCGGTGAAGTCGTGGCGCTCGGGGTCGTCGCGCAGGTGGTGGGCGTAGACGCGGGCGCTCGGGGCGAGCCGGATGCCGCGCCGGGTGCGCAACGTGCCGGTGCCGGTGACCAGTTCGAGTCGGGGCGGCAGGGTCAGCGTGGTGCGGCACTTCCAGCACTCGGGGGGCGCGCCGTCCGGCTGGGTGAGGTTCTGCTTGCCGCAGGTGCCGCACTGCGTGATGGCGTCGAGGACCTGGCTGAGCGCCTCGCGCCACTGTGTCTCGCGCGCCCGCAGGGACGGATTGTGCAGGCCGACCGTGAAGGTGCGGACGAACAGGTCGCGCAGGATCTGCGGCAGCGCGTTCCAGCCGGCGACGACGGTCGGCTGCTCGCCGGCCACCGGGCGGTTGCGGGTGTTCTCGGGGTCGTACACGAAGACGGGATCCGTGCCGTACAGCTTGCGTTTGGCCGCCATGTCGAGGCAGCGGATGTTGAACTCCAGAGTGCCGTTGAAGGGGTGATCGTTCATCAGGAGGTAGAAGAGGAGCACGGCGAGCGAGTGCAGGTCGCTCTGGGTGCCGGGCAGCGTGTCCTTGTCGCCGCGCACCAGCTCGGGTGCCATGAAGTCCATGGTGCCCGCGACGCCCGCCTCGGCGCCGTCCACGACGGCGTTGTCGTTGTCGCAGACCAGTACGTCGCCGGTGCGCGGGTCGAAGAAGATGTTGCCCCAGTTGATGTCGCGGTAGGCGATGCCCCGGGAGTGCAGGGCGCGGTACGCCTCGACGGTGTGCAGCGCCACGGTCACCAGGGTGCGCATCGTCGCGGCGGACACCGAGGGGTCGCGGCGGAAGAGGGCGGGCAGGTCGCAGAAGCGGGCGGGCCGTACGTCCATGAGGTAGCCGAAGCCGGGCTGCTTGCCCTCGGGGTCCATCACGATGGAGCGCGGCCACAGGAAGCGGTCGTCGTCCCAGCCCTTGGCGATGAGCCCTTCGAGGATCTCCCGCTGGCGGGCGTCGGCCAGCTGGGGGTAGTACCACTTGACCGCGCGGTCGCCGGTGGGCGTCTTGACGCGGTAGACCTCGCCCTGGCCGCCGGAGCCGAAGAGTTCGGCGACCTCGAGCTTCTCCCCCGACTCGGCCACCAGGGTCTTTCCGGCGGCGAGCATGCCGTTCACCATTGTGTTCCTCTCTGCGTTTCTGCTCTTGAGCTTCGTCTACGATTCGTCGCCGCGCCGTGGGCCCGCCGCGACGGCGCCCACGAGTGTCGTGTCGTCCCCGGAGAACGCGGCGGCCCGCGTCAGCCAGTCCGGCAGCTGGCTCTGGACCGCCGCCACGCCCTGCTCGGCGGCGCGGTCGCCGACTCCGGTGGCGAAGTCCAGGAACCCCTGGTGGTCGGCGAAGCTCTTGGAGAGCCCGTCGGTGGAGAGCAGCACGCAGGGCGGGGCGCCGCCCGTGAAGGGCTGCCAGTGCGAGCGGGTCTTGCGCCAGGGCTCGGACTCGCAGAGCGAGTCGGTCTCGTCGCCCATGTCGGGTCCGGTGGAGAGCGGGGTGTGCGGGGTGCCCGCGTCGTCGACGAGCACGATGTCGCCGTCGCCCAACTGCCAGCAGAAAACCATGCGTTCCGTGAGCACCGCGCCTATGAGGGTGCTGCCGTACGCGGCGAGGTCCGGGGGTTCCTTGCGGTCGCGCTCCGTCGCCGCGCGCCACGCCGTCGCCGGACGGGCGCCGTGCGCGGGCGAGTTGCGGTCGTGCAGCAGGGCCCGCTCGTGCCAGCCGTGGCCGACCCGCTGCGGCAGGCGGCGCGCCTCTTCGCGCAGTGCGGTCCAGGCCGCGGCGTCACCGCCGACACGGACCACTTCGTACGCGAAGGTCCTGGCGCACGCCGTGAACTCCTCGACCGCCCAGAGCGCCCCGAGGTCGCTGCGGAAGTGGGCGGCGCTGCCGTGCCCGTCGGCGACGGCGAGGACGATCGCGCGGCCCCCTGCGACGGGCAGGGCGGCGCCGCGGTCCTGGCTGTACTTCTTCGCCACTCCTTTGACCGCGCCGCTGAGCAGCTCCCAGGGGGCGGCGGCCGTCCGGCGGCCCGACACCGGATCCGGTCCGGTCGCTGTCTGCGGTCCGCTCACCAGATGTCGTCTTCGCCCTTGGTCATCGACGGGACGTCGATCGGCGTCGCGGGCTTCGCGCCGTCGTCGACCTTCGGGGTGGAGGCGTCCTTGACGACCGCGGTGGACATCCAGCGGATGGCGGCGGCGAGCTGGCGGGGGTTCTTCGCCTGGAGCGGCTCCAGCTCGGGGTTGCCGAGGAACTCCTTGAGCATGCTCTTGTCGGCGTCGTCACCGATGGCGACCGCGACGCGCACGGCCCGCTTGCCCCACGGGGTCCCGTCGATGGCGCGCAGCCCGGCGCGCCAGTCGTCGGTGGGCTGCCCGTCGGAGGCGAGCGCGAGCACCGGCGGCAGGGCCCGCTGCGGCATCGGCGGGGTCTGGAGCGCGCCGGCCGCGAGTTTGAACGCGGCGCCCATGTCCGTGCCGCCGTAGATGTGCACGTCCTCCCAGGAGAACTGGTCGACCGGCGTCGGGTCGCTGACGTGCCAGCTCGCCCCGCTGGCGAAGGTGATGGCGCGTACCAGCAGGGAGGCGGCGGGGTTGGACTGGGCGGCCTGCTGCATCTCGGGGATGGCCTCGCGGATGGCGAAGTTCAGCTCGCCGATCTTGCCGTTGACGCCCATGGAGCCCGAGCAGTCGAGCATCCAGATGAAGTGCACGGGCCGGCTGGCCATACTGCCGCCGGGGAAGTTGTCGACGACGACGGTGTCGGTGGTGTCGCTCACTCTGGTCCTTTCCGGTGGTGCGGTGAAGGGTGCTTGTGGGGGTGGGTGTGGGCGTACGGGTCACTCGTCCCGGTGTCTGATCTGGTGGCGCCAGGCCGTCCAGCTCTGTACGTCCTGGTTCTCGCGCTGGAGAACGGTGGCCACGCGGCCGAGGTGATGGTCGTCCACGTGCGCGAGGACCGGCGCGAGGACCTGGTCGAGCAGTTCCGCGGCGACCGAGCGCCACTCCGCGCTGACGCCGTACCGCTGCCGGGGCCGCCAGATGTGGAAGTACGCGGCCAACTCGACGGGTTTCGCGGGCAGTTCGCGCAGGAGGCGGTCGTGGGTGCGGTCGTCCAGGAAGTACGCGCGGTAGGGCCGCAGCAGCTCGGGTCCGGCGGCGAAGAGGATCCGCACTCCGTGGGACTCGCAGACGTCGAGAGGGTTGGCTCCGGCGAGGGCGCGGCCCACCCGCTCGTCGATGCCCTGCCGCAGGACCGGGCCCGGCGGCGGGGCCTTGCGGAACAGTTCTCCGAGGCGGTCGATGGAGGGCCGGGTGAGGGGCAGCCGTCCGTCGGCGAGGTCCTGGGCGGCCACGAGGAGGGCGGCGGTGTGGCGGTCGCCGGCGCCCAGCTTGCCGTCTTCGCGCATCTGCCGGGCGAACTCGACGAGTTCGGGGTCGCAGCGGTCGGGGTCCCTCAGCCAGCCGATGACGCGGCGGCCGAGATCCGCCTCGGCGATCAGGCGGGGCGTGCAGGTGCGGGCGATCCAGGACTGCTCGGCGCGGTCCGGCGGGTCGTTGCGCCACACGATGTGCCACAGCAGCGCCAGCGTCACCTTGTTCTCGACCCGCTGTCCGGGCAGGAGTTCGGTGAGCCGCCTGAAGAGTTCGGCGCCGCGCAGGTGGTCCGGTGGTCCGTGCCAGTGCGCGGCGGCCGCGGCGAGACGGACGGTGAGCGGCGCCTCCTTGATGTGCCGGCGCAGCCAGTCGCCCTGCGGGGAGTCGGCCAGTTCCCGCAGGCGGTCGAGTTTGCGCTCGGTGAAGTCCACGGTGAGCAGGCGCAGTACCCGGCGGGTGAGCGGCAGGTGGTCGACCTCTTCGAGGACTTGGACGGCGTGCGCGCAGTCACGTTTGTCGGGGCGCAGCAGTGCTGCCGCGAGCCGGTCCATGGCCTCGGTGAGCCCGGGTCCGCCGTCGGCGCCCACGGCGAGGGCGAGCCGCAGCGGCTCCGTCCAGGTGGGGAGGGCGCCGCGCAGTCCGCGGCGCAGGGCGTCGTCGGCGCGGTCCCCGTACTCCTCGCGGAGCTGCCGCCAGGCCTCCTGGCCGAGCGGCAGCCCTTCGAGGGCGGTCAGGCCGGGCAGTGCGTCGCGGGCGCGGGGTGCGTCGAGGCGGTGCTTGGCGAGGGCCAGGGCCAGCGGGCGCGCCGCGCGGGCCCGGTCGCCTTCGAGGCCTCGGCAGAGCCGGTCGAGTTCGTCGAGGGCGCGGGAGTCGGCCTCGCCCCGGGCCACGGAGCGGCTGAGGGCGTCGAAGACCGCGCGCAGACAGTCGTCGCCGAGTCCCGCCAGGTCGGCGCCGGAAGGCGTCCTGCCGTGGCCCGTGCCGTCGGCCGTGCCGTCAGCCGCGCCGTCAGCCGTGCCGGAGATGAGCGGGAGCAGCGCGAAGGCGTCGTCGGCCCGTGCCCCCACGCCGGGTGCGGGACGCGGAGGGTTCCCGGAGATCCACCGCTCGGCGGTGAGCTGGGCCCAGGCGTCGAACTCGGCGGGCGGGCTCTGGGGTCCGCCGGTGGCGTCGTGCACGCGGTAGAGGTACTCGACGGTCGCCGCGTCGGCGCGGTCGAAGTCCGCGTCCGGGCCGGTCCCGATGATCTGCTGCGGGGCGCGACGCGGGTCGGCGGTCCAGGTGGTGAACGTCAGCGCGGGGACGTAGGCCTCGGGCAGCGAGGCGCAGGCCAGCGCGACCCAGCGGGCCACGGTCTCGGGGTCCTCCTCGACGAGGACGATCTGCCGCCCGGCGGGGTCCTCGAAGAGGCGGCGGACATCGGTGAGGAAGGGCGCGACGCGGTCCGCGCGCTCCCGGGCGAGGTCCACGAGGAGTCCGCGGTCGAAGTGCGCTTCGGGCACGGGCAGTTCGGGCACGGGCAGTTCGGATTCGACGAACCCGGCGCCGAGCGTCTCCTCGGCGCCCGGCGCCCAGGCCGCGGAGCGCCAGGTGTCGATCGGCCACACGGGCCCCGGCCCCGGTGTGTCGGCGCTCAGGTGCAGCGCCTCGACGCGCTGTCCCGGCAGGGCCGCGCACAGGAGGCGGCCGCCGTCCGGGAGCAGGCTGTAGCTCAGCTCGGAGCCCGACCCGATGACGCGTTCGACGGCGGCGCCGAACTCATCCGGGTCCTGTGTCGGTTCCTGTCCTTCTGATCCCCGTCCTCGCCTCCCGGCGGGGATCAGACGGACGGCTCCGGTGTCCGGCTCCTTGTCGAGCCGGTAACTGAGGCGACGGATGGCCATGCCACATTCTGACCAACCGCGGCGCCCGGCCGCAGGCCGTCCGGCAAGTTCACCCCGGGGCTGCTCGCGCACCACCCGTACCGGTGACGTTCTCGTCGGCGCGCTCCCTGAAGCGCACTCAGCCCTGGGGGCGCGCCCTTGCGCGGCCGTACGGTTCGGGTCACCGTGGACGCGGGCCGGCGTCGACCGGCGTCGCCCGGATCATGCCGGTGTCGCCCGGACCATGCCGGTGTCGGACCGTGCCGGCGATCGGAGTCGATGTGGCCTCCTTCATGCTCCCCCACACCCTGCTCGGCGACGGCGCCCACAAGGTGATCGCGGTGCACGGCTGGTTCGCGGACCGGTCGGCGTACGATCCGGTGCGCGCGGATCTCGACGGCGGCGCGTTCCAGTACGCGCTGGTGGATCTGCGCGGCTACGGCGAGGCGAAGGACGCGGTCGGCCCGTACACGACGGGCGAGGGCGCGGCCGACGTGCTCGACCTCGCCGACCGGCTCGGCTGGGAGCGGTTCTCGCTGATCGGCCACTCGATGGGCGGCAGTGTGGCGCAGCGGGTCCTGGCCGCCGCCCCGCACCGGGTGCGCCGTCTCGTCGGGGTGTCGCCCGTGCCCGCGTCGGGGTTGCGACTTCCCCCGGAGCAGCGGGAGTTGTTCGCCTCCGCCGCGCACCTTCCGGAGAACCGGCGCGCCATCATCGACTTCACCACGGGTGGCGTGCGCCCCGGGGCCTGGCTTGACCGCATGGTGGAGCGCTCCCTCGCGGTCAGCGACTCCAAGGCGTTCCGCGCCTGGCTGGACTCGTGGGCGGACGACGACTTCCACTCCGAGGTCGAGGGGTCGCCGGTGCCCGCGCTCGCCGTCACCGGCACGCTCGACCCGGCACTGTCGGCGGACCTCATGCGGGGCACGTGGCTGCGTTCGTACCCCCAGGGGGAGCTGGCGGAGCTGCCGGGGGCCGGGCATTACGCGATGGACGAGGTGCCCCTTGAACTGATCCGCACGGTGGAGGACTTCTTGCGGGCGGACACGGGGTCCGGGGCGTCCGGGACCTCAGCGAGCCCCGGGACCCCCAGGGCATGAGCCCCCGCACTTCGCCGACGCCCCCGCCCCCACCCGTCCCCGACATCTTCGACCCTCGCCTGTACGCACATGGGGTCCCCCACGACCGCTACCGCGTGCTGCGCGACCACCACCCGGTGGCCTGGCAGGAGGAGCCCGGGGTGTTCGGCTGGGCCGCGGGGCCCGGGTTCTGGGCCGTCACCCGGCACGCCGACGTCGTCCGCGTCCTGAAGGATCCGGTCACCTTCTCCTCGTACCTGGGCGCCACGCAGATCCGCGACCCAGCCCCCGACGATCTGCCGTTCATCCGCCGCATGATGCTCAATCAGGACCCCCCAGAACACGGCAGGTTGCGCAGGCTCGTCAGTCGGGCGTTCACGCCGAAGCGGGTCGCGCGCTTCGAGGTGCGGGCGCGCGAGCGGGCCCGTGCCCTGATCGCAGCGGCACTGGAGGGGGCACGCGCGGGCGACGGCACCTTCGACGTCGTCACCGAGGTCACCGACGAGTACGCCCTCCTCAACCTCGCCGACCTGCTGGGCGTCCCACCGGACGACCGCGGCCTCCTGCTGCACTGGACGCGGCGCGTCATCGGCTACCAGGACCCGGACGAGGCCGCACCGGCCGTGCCCGGACCCGGCGGCGGGCCCGTCGATCCGCGCTCGCCCGCGATGCTGCGCGACATGTTCGCGTACGCGCGGACGCTGGTCGCGCACAAGCGCGACCACCCCGAGGACGACATCCTGACGACCCTCGCCACGGACCCCGGACTCGACGCCCCCGAGCTGGAGATGTTCTTCTTCCTGCTCACCGTCGCGGGCAACGACACCGTGCGGAGCGCCGCGCCGGGCGGGCTGCTCGCGCTCGCCGAGAACCCCGGTGAGTACGAGCGGCTGCGCGACGGCAGGGCAGGGATGGCCACGGCCGTGGACGAACTGCTGCGCAGCCACCCGCCGGTGCTCAGTTTCCGGCGTACCGCGGCGCGCGACACCGACCTCGCGGGGACGCCGATCGCGGCCGGGGACAAGGTCGTCGTCTTCCACGCCTCCGCCCACCACGACGAGCGCGTCTTCGCCGACCCGCACCGCCTCGACCTGTCCCGCTCGCCCAACCCCCATGTGGCGTTCGGCGAGGGCCCGCACGTCTGCCTGGGCGCGCACTTCGCCCGCCTCCAACTGCGCGTGTTCCACGAGGAGGTGACCCGTGCGCTGCCGCTGCCGCGCCTCGCGGCGCCGCCCCGCCGACTGGTCTCGCACTTCATCAACGGCTTGAAGTCGCTACGCCTCGAGGTGCCCGGGTAAGGTGCAAGATCGATTCACGTACTGCTTAGCCCGGACCCGAAAGCGGAGAACGATGATGCACGCGGCAGCCGGGGAAGAGGCCGGGGACGAGTTCCACGATGAGATCTTCCCCTTCGTGCCCGCCCCGGCGGACGGCAGCCGCTGGCAGGCGCCCGCCGACCTCGAAGAGCATCTGTACGAACTCTGCGAGGCCGACGACGCGTACACCTACCTGCGGGCCGTCGCCGTGGAGGGCCTGTACCGGCCGGTGGCGCCGCACGAGAAGGACCCCGACGCGGACGCGAGCCCGCTGCTCACCGTCGACCTGCCGGACGGCCGGAAGGCGGCGCAGGTGTACACGGCGGGGCTGCTGCCGCGCCCGCACCCCGCTGTCGTGTACGAGTTCGTCACGCTCGGCGCGCTCGCCGAGGGCTGCCCCGACGACGTGGACATCCTGGTGATCAACGCGGCGACGCCGTGCGAGCAGTACTACCTCACCACCGACGAGGAGCGGCAGGTCTGGGCCGACCTGCACGAGCGCCACCACCGGGACGGCGGCCTCGGCGACCGTGTCGAGACCCGCCGTACGGGGGCGCCCGGGCCCGGCCCGCTCCTGCACGGCCTCGCCTGCGGCGCGCACCTGTGCTTCGCCAACGGCGACCCGTGGAACACGCTCGACTGGCACGGCGCCGGCCACCGCAACGAGGTGGGCCGCCTCGCCGAGTCCTGGGGTGTGGGCAGCCGGGAGCAGTGGCTCGCCACGCAGGAACGCCTGCTCAACCGCGAAGTGAGCCCCTGGTACTGGGACTTCGTCCTCGGCGCCCGGCTCGCGGTGATCGCCGAGGTCGGGCCGCGGCTGGACCCGGAGCGGTGGCGGGAGTGCGTCGAGGTGACGCTGCGCAACCGCGTCGTGGAGACCGGCGGCCCCGACGCCCCGCACCGGCCTGGCGACGACCCCGACCTTGACGACTTCGTCGCCGCCATGCGCGCCCTGGTCGGAAAGGTCCTGCGCTACGAGGCCCGCTTCCGCGCCGATGAACTGCTGCCACCGGACGGTTTCGTCCGTACCGTCGCGGCCTGGGACATCGGCCGGGCCTCCAAGATGGCCCGCTGGGGCCGGGGCGCGCGCTACGCGACCGAGGCGGAGCTGCGTGCCGCCATCGAACGGACGTCAGAGGCCGCGCGCTCCGCGTACTCCTCATGGGAGGAGTTCTCCGCGGGCTACATCCTGGGCCGCTGTCTCCACTTCGACGAGGAGTCGTTCGGCTCCTGGTACACGGACGTACTGCACGCGCACCGCGTCCTGACCACGGACCCGGACAGCCCATGGCTGACGGTGCGGTTCGGGACGGCCTGAGCCCCCGGCCGGGCGGTCCATCACGATCAGGTCTCACTCACCCCGCACTCCCCCTCCCCCTCTTGCCACACCCCCGTGTAATCGATTCCAATTCTCCGTGTAATCGATTCCACAAGGAGGTGGACCGAAGATGGCTTCGGGCTCCGTGAGCATCAAGGACGTCGCCGCCCAAGCCGGCGTCTCCGTCGCCACCGTGTCACGCGTGCTGAACAGCCACCCCTCGGTCAGCCCCGTGTCCCGCGCCCGCGTGGTCGCCGCCGTCGACGCGCTCGGCTACCGGCCGAACGCCGTCGCCCGGTCCCTGCGCACCGACCAGACCCGCACTCTCGGCCTGGTCATCAGCGACGTACTCAACCCGTACTTCACGGAGCTGGCCCGCTCCGTCGAGGAGGCCGCCCGCGCGCTCGGCTACAGCGTGATCATCGGCAACGCCGACGAGCGCCCCGAACTCCAGGACCACCACGTACGGACCCTCCTGGACCGGCGGATCGACGGCCTGCTCGTCTCCCCCACCGACGGCGGCTCCCCGCTGATGCTCGACGCCGTGCGCGCCGGCACTCCAATGGTGTTCGTGGACCGGTGGATTCCGGGCGTGGACGTGCCCGTCGTACGTTCCGACGGGCGCCGCGCCGTCCGTGACCTCGTCGCCCATCTGCACGGACTCGGCCACCGCAGGCTCGCCATCATCGCGGGCCCGGCCGCCACCACGACCGGCAGCGAGCGCGTCGAGGCCTTCCGCGAGGCGCTGCGCGAGCACGGCATCGCGCTGCCCGACGCCTACATCGGCCAGGGCGACTTCCAGGCCGACAGCGGGCGCCGCGCAACCGAGCGCTTCCTCGCCCTGCCGGACCCGCCCGAGGTCGTCTTCGCCGCCGACAACCTGATGGCGCTCGGCGCCCTCGACGCGATCCGCGCGCACGGCCTGCGGGTCCCGCACGACATCGGGCTCGCGGCCTTCGACGACATCCCCTGGTTCGTGCACACCGACCCGCCGGTCACCGCGATCGCCCAGCCGACGGGCGACCTCGGCCGGGCCGCCGTGCACGCGCTGATCGACCGGATCGAGGGCCGCGATCCCCGGTCCGTGACCCTGCCCGCCCGCCTCGTCGTCCGGCGTTCCTGCGGCGAGCCCGCCCCGAGCACGCGAAGGAGCAAGCCGTGAGCCACGCCGACGAAGTGCTGCGCATCGAAGGCATCCGCAAGACGTTCCCCGGTGTCGTCGCGCTGGACACCGTCGACTTCGATCTGCGGCGCGGAGAGGTGCACGTCCTGCTCGGCGAGAACGGCGCGGGCAAGAGCACCCTCATCAAGATGCTCTCCGGCGCCTACCGCCCCGACAGCGGCCGCATCGTCGTGGACGGGAAGGACGTACGCATCCACGGCGCGCAGGACGCCGAGCGGCTCGGCATCGCCACCATCTACCAGGAGTTCAACCTCGTCCCGGACCTGACGGTCGCCGAGAACATCTTCCTGGGGCGCCAGCCGCGCCGCTTCGGCATGATCGACCGCAAGAAGATGGAGGCCGACGCCCAGGCGCTGCTGAAGCGGGTCGGCGTCCAGGTGTCCCCGCGCGCCAAGGTGCGTGACCTGGGCATCGCCCGGCTCCAGATGGTCGAGATCGCCAAGGCGCTGAGCCTGGACGCGCGCGTGCTCATCATGGACGAGCCGACCGCCGTCCTCACCTCCGAGGAGGTCGACAAGCTCTTCGCCATCGTGCGCGCGCTGCGCGAGGACGGTGTCGGCATCGTCTTCATCACCCACCACCTGGAGGAGATCGCCGCCCTCGGCGACCGCGTCACCGTCCTGCGTGACGGACGCAGTGTCGACCAGGTGCCCGCCTCCACCCCGGAGGACGAGCTGGTACGTCTCATGGTGGGGCGCAGCATCGAGCAGCAGTATCCGCGTCGACGCCCGGACACGGGACCGCCGTTGCTGTCGGTCGAGGGGCTCACCCGCGACGGCGTCTTCCACGACGTCAGCTTCGAGGTGCGGGCCGGTGAGGTCGTCGGCCTCGCGGGGCTGGTCGGCGCGGGGCGCACCGAGGTGGCGCGCGCGGTCTTCGGCGCCGATCCGTACGACGCGGGCCGCGTCGACGTGCGCGGCGAGCGGCTTCCCCGGCATGACGTGAACGCCGCGATGGGCGCGGGCATCGGCCTCGTACCGGAGGACCGCAAGGGTCAGGGCCTGGTCCTCGACGCCTCCGTGCGGGAGAACCTCGGCCTGGTCACGCTGCGTTCGGCGACCCGCGCCGGGCTCGTGGACCTCAAGGGGCAGGGCAGGGCCGCCGCGCGGATCGCCGAGCAGCTGGGGGTGCGGATGGCCGGCCTCGGCCAGCATGTGCGCACGCTGTCCGGCGGCAACCAGCAGAAGGTCGTCATCGGCAAGTGGCTGCTCGCCGACGTCAAGGTGCTGATCCTCGACGAGCCGACGCGCGGCATCGACGTGGGCGCGAAGGTCGAGATCTACCAGCTGATCAATGAACTGACGGCCTCCGGGCACGCCGTCCTGATGATCTCCAGCGACCTGCCCGAGGTGCTCGGCATGAGCGACCGGGTCCTGGTGATGGCGCAGGGCCGGATCGCCGGTGAGCTGACCGCCGACGAGGCGACCCAGGACGCGGTGATGGCGCTCGCCGTCGGCACCGCGTCCCCGACGGACGTACAGAACGAAGAAGAAGCGGAGGGCTCCCGTGGCCACTGAAACCATGAAGCGCGACGCGGGTGGCGCGGGTGGCGCGGCGACGCTCCGCCGCGTCCTGCTCGACAACGGCGCGCTGAGCGCGCTGATAGTCCTGGTCGTGGCGATGTCGCTGCTCTCCGGCGACTTCCTCACCACCCAGAACCTGCTCAATGTCGGTGTGCAGGCCGCCGTGACGGCGATCCTCGCGTTCGGCGTCACGTTCGTGATCGTCTCGGCGGGCATCGACCTGTCGGTCGGCTCGGTCGCCGCGCTGTCGGCCACCGTCCTGGCGTGGACGGCGACTTCGCAGGGGCTGCCGGTCTGGCTCGCGGTGGTCCTCGCCGTCGGTACGGGCATGGCGTGCGGGTTCGTCAACGGGCTGCTCGTCTCGTACGGGAAGCTCCCGTCGTTCATCGCGACGCTGGCGATGCTGTCGGTGGCCCGCGGTCTCTCCCTGGTGATCTCGCAGGGCAGCCCGATCGCGTTCCCCGACTCGGTCTCGCACCTCGGTGACACCGTGGGCGGCTGGCTGCCGATCCCGGTGATCGTGATGGTCGTGATGGGTCTGGTGACGGCCGTCGTCCTCGGGCGTACGTTCATCGGCCGCTCCATGTACGCGATCGGCGGCAACGAGGAGGCGGCCCGCCTGTCGGGGCTGCGCGTCAAGCGTCAGAAGCTCGTCATCTACGCGCTCTCCGGTCTCTTCGCGGCGGTCGCGGGCATCGTGCTGGCCTCCCGTCTCGTCTCCGCGCAGCCGCAGGCCGCGCAGGGCTACGAACTCGACGCGATCGCCGCGGTCGTCATCGGCGGGGCGAGCCTGGCGGGCGGCGTCGGCAAGGCGTCCGGCACGCTCATCGGCGCGCTGATCCTCGCGGTGCTTCGCAACGGCCTCAACCTCCTTTCGGTGTCGGCCTTCTGGCAGCAGGTCGTGATCGGTGTCGTGATCGCGCTGGCGGTCCTTCTGGATACGTTGCGCCGGCGGGCCGGGTCGACTCCGGGAGCCTCTTCCGGGGCCGCGGGGGCCGGGCGCAAGGGAGGCCCGCAGGCGGTGAAGTACGCGGTGGCCGCCGTGGTCGTGGCGGCCGTGGTCGGCGCGGTGTCCTTCTTCAACTCGGGCTCCTCGGGCACGACGACGAAGATCGGCATGTCGCTGTCCACTCTCAACAACCCCTTCTTCGTCCAGATGAAGGAGGGCGCGCAGGCCGAGGCCGAGAAGGCGGGCGTCGACCTCACCGTCACCGACGCGCAGAACGACGCCTCCCAGCAGTCCAACCAGCTCCAGAACTTCACCGGTGAGGGCGTGCGGGCCATCATCGTCAACCCGGTGGACTCCGACGCGGCGGGCCCGGCCGTGCGCGGCGCCAACAAGCAGGACATCCCGGTGGTCGCGGCCGACCGCGGCGTCAACAAGGCGGAGACGGCGACGCTCGTCGCCTCCGACAACGTGGCGGGCGGCAGTCTCGCGGCCAAGACCCTCGCCGAGAAGCTCGGCGGCAAGGGCGAGGTCGTCGTCCTCCAGGGCACACCGGGCACCTCCGCGAGCCGCGAGCGCGGGCAGGGCTTCGCCGAGGGCATCAAGGCGTACCCCGGCGTCAAGGTCGTCGCCAAGCAGCCCGCCGACTTCGACCGCACCAAGGGCCTGGACGTCATGACGAACCTCCTCCAGTCCCACAAGGGCGTCGACGGCGTCTTCGCCGAGAACGACGAGATGGCGCTCGGCGCGGTCAAGGCGCTCGGCGACAAGGCGGGCACGTCGGTGCCGGTGGTCGGCTTCGACGGCACCCCCGACGGCCTCGAGGCGGTCGAGGCGGGCACGCTGTACGCGTCCGTGGCGCAGCAGCCCAAGGAGCTCGGCAGGATCGCCGTGCGGAACGCGGTCCGGGCGGCGCGGGGCAAGGAGGTACGGGAGATGGTGAAGGTGCCGGTGAAGGTCGTCACGTCGAAGAACGTGCGGGATTTCTCCTGACCGACCGGAACACCGCCCAAAGCCGCCTCGCCGGGCCCACGTCATCACCGTACGGAAGCAGGAAGCAGCACATGAACGACGAACACGCCGAGACCACGGACACCACGGACACCGCCGAGACCGCCGAGACCGCCGACTACGAACTCCTTGTCGTGGGCTCCGCCAACGCCGATCTGGTGGTCGGTGTGGAGCGCCGTCCCGCGCCCGGCGAGACGGTCCTCGGCTCGGACCTGGCCGTCCACCCGGGCGGCAAGGGCGGCAACCAGGCGGTGGCCGCCGCCCGGCTCGGCGCCCGCACGGCGCTCCTCGCCCGGGTGGGCGACGACGCCCATGGCGCGCTCCTGCTCGACGCGCAGCGCGCGGCCGGGGTGGACACCGTCGGCGTCCTGGTGGGCGGGGCGCCCACCGGCGTCGCGCTGATCACGGTCGACCCGTCGGGCGACAACAGCATCGTGGTGTCGCCCGGCGCCAACGCCCGCCTCACCCCCGAGGACGTCCGCGCGGCGGGCGGCCTGCTCGCGGCGGCGCGGGTGGTCTCCACCCAGCTGGAGATCCCCCTGGACACGGTCGCCGAGGTCGTCCGCGCGCTGCGGCCCGGTGCCCGCTTCGTCCTGAACCCCTCGCCGCCCGCCCAGCTGCCCGCCGAAGTCCTCGCCGCCTGCGATCCGCTGGTGGTCAACGAGCACGAGGCGCGCGTGATCCTCGGCGGCGAGGCGGGCGAGACCCCCGAGGAGTGGGCGCGCGGGCTGCTGGCGCTCGGGCCCAGCTCGGTGGTGATCACCCTCGGTTCGGCGGGCGCGCTCACCGCGGAAGGCTCCGACGTCGTACGGGTCCCGAGCCCGAAGGTCGACGCGGTGGACACGACGGGCGCGGGCGACGCCTTCACCGCCGCGCTCGGCTGGCGCCTCGGCCTCGGCGAGGACCTCGCGACGGCAGCCCGTTACGCGGTGCGGGTGGGCGCCGCGGCGGTCACCCGCAAGGGCGCGCAGGACTCGTACCCGACGGCCTCGGAGCTGGCCCCGGCCGCGCGGGAGGCGTCAGAGGTTCCGACCCCGTGAGGAAGTCGGGCATCCTCAACCGGCATCTCGCGGGCGCGCTCGCCGAGCTGGGGCACGGCGACACGGTCCTGGTCTGCGACGCGGGCATGCCGATCCCTGCGGGCCCGCGCGTGGTGGACCTGGCGTTCCGCGCCGGGGTCCCCGCCTTCGCGGAGGTCCTCGACGGTCTGCTCGCCGAGCTGGTGGTGGAGGGCGGGACGGCGGCGTACGAGATCCGGGAGGCGAACCCGGAGACGGAACGGCTGCTGCGGGAGAGCCTCCCGGCGCTGGAGCTGGTCCCGCACGAGGAGGTGAAGCGCCGCTCGGCGGAGGCCCGTCTGGTGGTCCGCACCGGTGAGGCGCGGCCGTACGCGAATGTGCTGCTGCGCTGCGGAGTGTTCTTCTGACCCGCATGCCATCCGTGCCCGGCGCTTATAGCGCAGTTGTCCGCTATCTGAACACAACTCCCCGTATTCTGACCGGTTTCCGACCTTGACGGAGAGTCAAGCGGGCTTCAACATCAGGCAACGCACAGCTCCAATGGCGCCCCGCGGCACCCGCGTCGCGGGGCGCCTCGCACGTTCCGTCCCCACTCGTGTCCGGAATACGGAGCCCCACACATGACATTCCTCAGACGGGCGGCCGCCGGTGCCGCCACGCTGGCCATCGGCGGCCTGCTCGCCACCGCCGCGCCCACGGCCCTCGCGGCCCCCTCCCCGACGCTCGCGGCGCCCGACCTGCCGCTCGGCAACGTCAAGGCGCACCTCTCCCAGTTCCAGTCCATAGCCTCGGCCAACGGCGGCAACCGCGCACACGGGCGCCCCGGCTACAAGGCCTCCATCGACTATGTGAAGGGCAAGCTGGACGCGGCCGGATTCACCACCACCGTCCAGCAGTTCACGTCCAGCGGCGCCACCGGATACAACCTGGTCGCGGACTGGCCGGGCGGCGACCCCAACAAGGTCCTGATGGCGGGCGCGCACCTCGACAGCGTCTCCTCCGGACCCGGCATCAACGACAACGGCTCGGGCTCGGCCGGCGTCCTGGAGACCGCGCTCGCCGTTTCGCGCGCCCAGCTGAAGCCGACGAAGCACCTGCGGTTCGCCTGGTGGGGCGCCGAGGAGCTCGGCATGGTCGGCTCCCGCTACTACGTGAACAACCTCCCCGCCACGGAGCGTTCAAAGGTCAGCGGCTATCTGAACTTCGACATGATTGGCTCGCCGAACGCCGGCTACTTCGTCTATGACGACGACCCGGCCATCGAGAAGACCTTCAAGGACTACTACGCGGGTCTGAACATCCCGACCGAGATCGAGACCGACGGCGACGGCCGCTCCGACCACGCCCCGTTCAAGAACGTCGGCATCCCGGTCGGCGGCCTGTTCAGCGGGGCCGAGCGCGCCAAGTCCAGCGCTCAGGCGCAGAAGTGGGGCGGCACGGCGGGCCAGGCCTTCGACCGCTGCTACCACTCTTCGTGCGACACCACGTCGAACATCAACGACACCGCCCTGGACCGCAACAGCGACGCCATCGCCCACGCGGTCTGGGCCCTCGGCACGGACACCCCTGTCCCGCCCGGTGACAGCTACGAGAACACCACGGACGTGACCATCCCGGACAACGGCGCCGCGGTGACCTCGACGGTGAACGTGACCGGCCGCACCGGCAACGCCCCGGCCGCCCTCAAGGTGGACGTCGACATCCGCCACACCTGGCGCGGTGACGTGGTCGTCGACCTGCTCGCCCCCGACGGCACCGCGTACCGCCTGAAGAACTCCAGCGGCAACGACTCGGCGGACAACGTCATCGCGACGTACACGGTGGACGCGTCCAGCGAGAGCGCGAACGGCGCCTGGAAGCTGCGGGTGCAGGACGTGGCGGCACAGGACACGGGGTACATCAACAGCTGGAAGCTGACCTTCTAGCTCCGGCTGCAAGGGTTCCGCAAGCGTCGCGCAAGCCTTGCGCCCGGACTTCGGGGCATCCCCCGGCCCGAAGCCCGAGCACACCAGGAGCCCACGACACCGGGGGATTCAATGGCGGTTGAGAGCAGATCCGGGCGCGATACGCAGTGGCTGACCCTGACCAACTGCAAGCGCGTACTCGTCGTCGTCCACACCGAGGTGTACGGCAGCCGGCTGCGGGACCTGCTCCCGCTGCTGGAGTCGGACCTCCGGATCCAGACCCACTTCACGATCGCGCCGCACGCCTTCAACGCCGGAGCGGAGCGCATCCTGCGCGCCCTTGACAGCACCGTGCTGCCGTGGAAGGAGGCGGTGCGCCAGGAGTTCGACCTGGTCCTCGCGGCCGGTTCCCAGGGCATCGACCGGCTGCGCGGGCCCTTGCTGCGGATGCCGCACGGCGCCGGGCACATCAAGCTGTCCCGGACGACGGACGACCGTGATCCGGGGGCGCCCCGGACCGTCGGCGCGCTGGGGCGGCAGTACCTGACACGGAACGGCAAGGTGGTGCCGAAGGCGCTGGCCCTGGCCCACCGCGAGGAGCTGGCCACCTTGGCGCGCACCTGCCCCGAGGCGCTGCCCGTCAGCGAGGTCGTCGGGGACGCCTGCCACGACCGGGTCGTGGCCAGTCTCCCGCTGCGGCGGCGCTACCGCGCGGCCCTCGGGCTGCGCCGCGGGCAGCGGCTGGTCCTCGTCTCCTCCACGTGGGGGCTCGGCTCGTCGTTCAACCGTCTGGACGCGCTCCTGCCCCGGCTCCTGACGGAGCTCGACCCGGCCCGGCACCGCATAGCGGTCCTGGTGCACCCCAACGTCTGGTCGGGACACGGCGGCTGGCAGGTCCGGTCCTGGCTGGCCGCCGCCCGGCGGCAAGGCATCGTCGTGCTGCCGCCGGACACCGACTGGCGCGTTCCGCTGATCGCCGCGGACTGGGTGATCGGCGACCACGGCTCGGTGACGCTGTACGCCACGCTGACCCGGGCGGTGATCCTGCTGGCGCGTTACCCGTCCGCGGACGTCAATCCCGCGTCCCCGGCGGCCGAACTGGCCACGACCGCGCCCTCGCTGTCCCCCGCGCATCCGCTGGCCGCACAGCTCGCGTACGCGCGCGCCGAGTACCCCGCCGAGGAGTACGCGCGGATCGGCCGCCGCATCACCTCCGAGCCGGGCCGGTTCGCCCGCAACACACGGAGACTGATGTACCGGCTCCTTGGGATCGGCCAGCCCGCCTACGAGGCGTCGCTGCCGTTGCTGCCGGTCCCGGTGTTCCACGCGGACGCGGAGGCCACCGGCGGGATCCCGGCATGAACGCCCCCGTCGTCCCGGCCGAACCGGTGATCGTCTGCCTCGACTGCCGCCGCCTCTGCCGCGTCACGGGCCGTCCCGGGGACGAGACGTGGCGGCAGTGCGCCGATGTCCTCTACGCGGGCCGCCCGCGCCGTGGCCCCGACGCCGCGCGGCTGGCCTCACGCACTCTGGAGCGCTATCCGGGCTGCGCGCTGGTGGTGGTACGCCGGGCCGACCGGATCACCGGCATCCGCCGGGGCGTCCGCCGGGCCGAAGCAGCCGCGCACATCTCGGAGTTGGCGGACCGTGATGTCGTCACTCTGATGTGCCAGTGGTACGCGGAGATCCGCCCAGGCCGCTCAGACGGTCCTCGATCCGCCGCACATCAGGAGCGCTGACAGCTCTGTAGCGGGCCAGGGACCGGCCGTACCGGAGCCTGGCCCGCTCCGGGTCCCCGCGCTCCTCGGCCGCCTCACCGAGCATCTCCCACACGCGTGCCTGCCAGTGGACGGAGCCCGTCGCCTCGAACTCATGCAGCGACCGGGTGAGTTTGCCCTCCGCCGCCTCGACGGCGGCCGCGTCGTCCCCCGCGCACCTCAGCGCGGCCTGCCCGAGGAAGGCCAGGGCACGGGCGGCGTCATAGGGGTCGTCCTCGGCGACCAGGGCGGCGCGGGCGGCGGTCAGCTCGGACAGCGCCTCCTCGGGGCGGCCGTCGGCCAGCGCCACGTCGCCCAGACAGATCCTGGTCAGCGCCGCACCGCGCCCGTATCCGATCGCCTCACGCAGCGGCAGGGCGCGCCGGAAGTACCGCACGGCCTCGGTCAGCCGTCCTGCCAGCCTGTGGGACTGCCCCAGGCCGTGCAGGGCCTGGGCCTCGGCCCGGCGGGCGGCCGTCAGTCCGCCCCCACCGCCTCCAGGGGCCGGGCCGCCCTGTGACGCCGCCACCCTCTGCCGCGCCACCTCCAGCGCCCGGCCGAACCAGACGACCGCCTCGTCATGGCGTCCCGCGTTGCGCAGCCCGGCGCCTCCGGAGGTGAGCATCTGGCTCTCGGCCTCCTTGTTCCCCGCCCGGGAAGCCGCCTCGCGTCCGATCTCATGGGCCTCGATCCACAGGTCGTAGGGGCGAAGACGGAGGAAGAGCGGCCACATGGCGTCCGCGAGCATCCACGCCGTGTCGTGCCAGCCGCGCTCCGCGGCGGTACGCAACGCGGCCATGAGGTGGGCCCGCTCGGCGTCGAGCCAGTTGAGCGCGCCGGGCGCGTCGACGAACGGTGCGGGGCGGGCGCGGTGGTGGGGCGCGTAACGGCGCGGCAGGATCCGGTGGCTCGGCGTGAGCAGCGTCTCCGCCTCGGTCGCGGCGGCCAGATAGAAGTCCACGACCCGCCGCACCACCGTGTCCGTCGCTTCGGGCCCTTCGTGTTCGGCGGCGAGCTGCTGCGCGTGGGCCTTGACCAGATCGTGGAATCGGTAGCGCCCCGCGCCGGTCCGCGGGTCGGGGCCCAGGTCTTCGAGGAGGTTCACCTCGGCCAGCTCGTCCAGCAGGCGATCCGCCTCCTCCGTGCTCAGGGCGCAGGCCGCGGCGGCGGTCCCGACACCGATGAGCGGGACCGGGGCCAGACCCGACAACCGGTACGCGCGGGCGAGTTCGGGGTTCAGCTGGCGGTACGAGGCGTCCAACGCGGCACGCACCGCGTACTCCCCCTCCACTCTGAGCACGTGCAGCGCACCGCCTCCGCCGCCGCGCAGCGCCCCCGCCATCGCGGCCAGGGGCTGCCGCGGGCGCGCCGCCGCACGGGCCCCGGCGACGCACACCGCGAGCGGCAGGCCCGCGCAGGCGCGCGCCACGGCCAGGGCCGCCTCGGGCTCACGTATGACGCGGTCGGCGCCGATCCGGCGGCCGAGCAGTTCCACCGCGTCGTGGGTGCCGAGTACGTCCAGCGGATGGAAGGCGGCGCCGTCCATGCCCAGGCCGCTCAGCCGCCCCCGGCTCGTCACCGCCGTCAGCGCCCGGGCGCCTCCGGGCAGCAGCGGGCGGACCTGCGCGGCGCTCAGAGCGTTGTCAAGCAGCAGAGCGATCCGCGTGCCCGCGGTGGCCGAGCGCCACAAGGCGGACTGCTCCGCCAGGTCCACGGGGATCCGCTCCCGCCCGAGCGCCCGCAGGAACTGTCCCAGGAGTTCGCCGGGCTGCGCGGGGCCGCCCTCGGAGTGGCCGCGCAGATCGGCGTACAGCTGGCCGTCGGGGAAGGCGTCGGCCATGCCCAGCAGCCAACGGCGCGCCAGGGTGGTCTTCCCGACCCCGGCGGGGCCGCTGATGACCGCGATGACCGGCGCGCCCGGCGAGGCCGCCGCCATCCGGTCCAGCTCCGCCAGCTCGCGCACCCGGTTCGTGAAGTGGACCGGCACGGGAGGCAGTTGTCGTGGGACGTCGAAGCCCCGGCCCGCGGCGGGGCCGGGCACGGCGGGGTGGATGTGCACCGCGCCGTAGATGCCCTGGGCCTGGACGACGGGACCCTGGACCCGGGCCGTTCCGCCGATGGAGTTGGTGACATCCGCCGCCCGGGCGGGGTCGGGGGCGGGGTCGGGGGCGGGGTCGGGGGCGGGGTCGGGGGCGGGGGCGATCCTGACCCCGCTGCTCGGCGTCCCGCTCGGTGAGCTGGTCCGCGGCGAGTGCGAGGCACCCGAGCGCGTCCAC